>CAMDGU010000005.1 GCA_945897885.1 Chitinophaga pinensis | reverse complement strand
GGGGTAGCTGCCTTCAAAATTAGGATAGGAAGTAAGTAAATAGGGAAATGAAAAGCTTTTGGAAGCTAAATGAGCTTTGACCTTTTCTCGGTCAAAGTCGACATTGTTTAAAAATATTATCCGATTGGTGTATTTAGGGGAGTTGCATTTTTTTTGAACCTTTTGCGCCAACACCTGGCAAGGCTTGCAAGCTAAAAAGGTATATATAATAACCACCGAATCTTTTAAATAGGGTTTGTCATTCATTGGTATTAATAAATCTAAGCAAGATGTGTTTTCGCAGGGATATTTTCTTTTAACATTAGATTTAAAAGAAAAGATTGCAAAAAATGTGACAATGGATATTGATAAAAATAAAATCGGCTTAAAGTTCATGGATTATAAAAAAGCTTTAAAAAAAGTATTATTCTTCTTTAGTATTCAAAACCTTCAAGATGGAATCCACACTTTGAGAGGTTTGTTTTAAAAGCAATGAATTTTCAATTGGATTTTTTAAAAGAACTGCTTCCTGACGGCGTTTTTGTAAGTAAAAGAGCAACCGCTCATTTCGAAAGTCAATATCCTTGTTTAGTTTTAGGGCAGAGGCTTTATTAATTTCAACAATGGCCGCATCCCATTTTTCAATAGCTTTGTCTCCATTATAATTAGGATGTGCTTCCAAATCAAGAGCATCTTTTTCGATAGTGGTAATGGTATCCATTATTTTTTCGTAAGCCAAATAAGTATCAGGAAGTTTTTTGTTAATTATAAACCCGGATGTAATGATCAAAACGGTAGGCAACACAAACGAAAGGACATTGATAAACTTACTTCGCGGATTTTTATAATGCCATGAAAACAAGTACCCGCAAATAAGTCCAGCTATTAATCCACCAATGTGGCCGGCATTATCAATCATGGCCGAAGTGCCAAGCAGTAAATTAAACAATATCATAGGCACAATGCTTTTGAGCATGGCATTTCGAAATCCTTTTTCTAAAATATTGGTAGTGAGCAAAGCCAAAAACAACCCAAACATTCCAAAGATAGCCCCTGAAGCACCGGCACTTGGTGTGGCATAATGAAACACAATACTGTTTAAACTTCCGGCCAGCCCGGCTATAACATAGGCAAAAGCAAACCGCCAACTTCCAATCATGCGTTCCAGAAAAAAGCCGATATCATACAAGGCCCACATGTTAAATAAAATATGAAAAATGCCAATGTGTATGAAGCAAGCTGTGAACAATCGCCACCATTCGCCTCGTAATACAAAGGAACGAAAATTTGCTCCCCAGTTAAGTATTTCGGCAGTTTCGGGCGACATAATACTAACACCGGTAACCGCCATAACTATAAAAATGATAACATTTATAATAACAAGGGCAGGAGTAACCCTAAAATTTTTACGAAAACTGAAAACCGTGTTTAAAATTGAGGAGTTTGCCTTTTGCGGAGAATCTTCCTCTACAGCCTGCAAGGGGTTATTCATAAAATAATGATGTTTTAAGTCGCGAACCTTGGCATCAAACGATGGCGCTGAAACAAAAGTATGCAGGTTATTGGTAAAGGAATCAACAACAAACTGATTGGCTTGCTCAGCCAGTTCCGAATCGGCGGTTATGGTAACTTCATTTCGTGAAATAGAAACGGTGAGAAGAGCTTTTTGCTTGCCAATGGTTTCTTTTTCGGTGTTCAAAAAAGTAGCATTATAATCTATAATGGTCCAGCCGTCTTGTTGCAACAAAAAAAGCGATGCGGCTATTAATTCGGGTGAATCAATGTTTTCAAAATCGGCTTGGATAGAGTAGTAGGGCATTCTTATGGATTTGGAGATTTGAAAATTTGGAAATTTGAAGATTGTGACTGGCTAGAATCCCCCTTGTGTGAATGGTTGTGAAAAGGCGAAGGGGGTAGGGGGATGTTTTTAAAATATTCCAAGTCAAATCAATTTGAACAATTGAATTTAATCTTCCAATTTAGCTGAAAGTCCTCGGTCTAAAAGTGCTTCGCAAATGGGTTTTAAATCATTGTATGAACCGCTTTTTACCTGGCATTTGCCTTTGTAATGCACCAACAAGGCACATTGTTCAGCCTGTTCCGGTGTATGGTCGCAAAGATCTACAAGGCTGTCTATCACCCAATCAAAGGTATTTACATCGTCGTTATATAAAATGATATTATACGTACCAATAAGGTCTTCCAACGAAATAACTTCTTCTTCTAGTTCTGTTTTGCTATTACTAAAACTCATTTAGGCTTTTTTTTTAAACAAATTGGCTTTATTCTCTTCACCAAACCACAATTTCTTGATGTTTTTTTGGTGCGTCAAAATTACAATTATAATAGCTACAATCCCAAATGCAATCAACAAAGGCTCATCCCTTTTAAAAATAAAAATAGCAAATACTGGAAAAGCAACCGTGGCTAGGATTGAACTTAACGAAACATATCTGGTAGAAATTAAAACAATTAAAAATAAAGCTATACAAGCTAAAGCTAAAGCATAATCTATTCCTATAGCCATTCCTAAAAGGGTTGCAATACCTTTTCCTCCTTTAAAATTTTCATATACAGGAAACAAATGGCCCAAAACCGCACAAAGCCCAAAAAGCAATTGAATATTGATATAACGGTCGGTACCATGAACTACGCTACCTAAAAATAAAACCAAACTGGCAGCTGTTACACCTTTCAATACATCCAGAAATAAAACAATAAGTCCGGTTTTACTACCCAAAACCCTAAAGGTATTGGTAGCTCCCGCGTTTCCTGAACCATGTTCGCGAATATCAAGCCCGTGAAAACCACGGCTTATCCAAACAGAACTAGGTAATGAACCTAATAAGTACGAAAGAATACTAAAAGAGATAATTATAAGGGTCTCCATCAATTATTGAGCGTGCAATTTTACAATTTTTTTATGTAAAATTAACAATAAGGTAACTTTGGTAGATGTTCAAAATTCTGATCCCTTACCAAAGCTACTTGGCATCGAGAATAACCGGTGATTTTCCATCTCCCATAATAATCATTTTAGCATTTGGGGATGTAGCCATTTCTTTGTAGGCTTTTATCATTTCATACTTAATCTGATTATCGGTAAGACTTGTGCTGATAATGCGCTGATAGTCTGCAATTCCTTGTGCTTCTACTCGTTTACGTTCGGCTTCTTGTTTTTCTTTTTGCAATACAAACTGCATTTTTTGAGCATCTTGCTCGGCGTTTATCTTTGATTCAATCGTGGTTTTTACAGATTGAGGAAGGGTAATATTCCGAACCAACAGTTGTTCCAACAAAAGACCTCTTTTCTTAAAGTCACTTTCAATGCTTTTAAAAATACGTACCTGAAATTCATCCCGTTTTTTAGAATAAAGGGATACCGCGTCATAATAAACGGCATTATCTCTTATTTTAGTTCGGGTAATTGGCCTAACAACCCGGTTGGTATAATCGGTTCCAAGTTTTCGGATAATATTTGGAGCCTCTAATGGTATAACGCGGTACAATACTGTCAAATCTATTATAACTTCCAAACCATCAGCACTCAAAACCCGAATGGCATCATCGCCGGTTTGATCTCCTTCATCATGTACCCCGCTCATAGTGTAATTTTGGGTTTTAATATCTAATTTTTGAAGTTCTAACACTGGGTTTATAAAGTGCAATCCACTTTCAAGCACATCATTTTGTACTTTTCCAAAAAGGATTTTGACACCTACTTCACCTGGATTAATTTGTTTAACACTGGATGCAAACAAACCCGCAACAATAAAAACAACACCACCAATTTGAATTCCTTTGCCAATTTTAGGATTTGGAATTTGTTTACCAAAAAAACTGTAAACCACGAGGGCAATAATGCCAAGAAAAATTAGAAACATAGTTTTAAATATTTATTTGCAATATTAGTGGTATTGATTTTAGATAATCGTTTATTTTCGACCGGTAATGAGAATTTTAATTCAAAGAGTATCCGGAGCCTCGGTAGAGATTGATTTTAGAATAAAAGCCAATATTCATAAAGGGCTTCTTGTTTTTGTGGGAATAGAAGAAGCAGATACAGAGGAAGACATTGAATGGTTAGCTAATAAGCTTGTAAATCTTCGCATTTTTAATGATGCAGATGGAATAATGAATCTTTCAGTAAAGGAAAGTGATGGCGAACTTTTAGTTGTTAGTCAGTTTACTCTTCATGCGGGCACAAAAAAAGGAAACCGCCCATCCTATATTAAGGCTGCAAAACCTGAAATAGCTATTCCTATGTATGAAAAATTTATAAAGCAACTTGAGTTATTGCTCGGTAAGCCGATTAAAACAGGAACCTTTGGCGCTGATATGAAAATAGCTTTGGTAAATGATGGGCCGGTAACGATTTGGATAGACTCGAAGAATAAAGTATAACAACTATTTCCTTCCCTACTTTAACCTTTATGCTTTCCTTACATTCCCGGAAATAATCCTCTACCTATTTCCTTCCAAGGCCAAGGAATATTTACCAAAATCAGAATTAATCCTATAGTAAACCATATCAAAGCTTTTCTATGTTTTGTGCTATCCAGAGCGGCTTTTTTAGATGCTATTCGGCCATATTGAATTAAGGCTATAGCTATTACCATTCCGAATAAATGTTCCACTCCCCAATAACGGGTTTCAGCATTTTTCATTCTTTCTGCCATGTTTGAAAAAATAGATTGCTGACCTAGATAAAAATATAGGATTAACCCAATAAGCAATTGAATATGGCAAAACATAACAAACCACATTCCGGCTTTGTTATCTTTCGCATCCCAAACTCTTTTTCCTGAAACGCCGGTATAGGCTCTGTAAATAGCTAAAACTCCTGCAACTAAAACAGCCCAACGCAATACATTGTGAAAATGATGTAAACCAATATTAAAATAATCCATTTTTATTTTTTAAGTGGTCAAAAATAACATAGAATGAACAGTCTTTTGCTTTTTTTTTGAACTTTTACTCCTTTCGATAAAGCTGAGGGTCTTTGGCATCCTTAAAAAGGTATTCATACCTTACCCAATAACCTTTTTGAAGTTTTAAAAAATCATAGGTTCCATCGGGTAAATAATATTGAAACATCCCTTTTTGTAGGGGATTGGGTGGAACCATATTTGAAAAAACAACGATATTCTCATCCTTTTCATAGCGTAAACTCATTACGGCTTCATCGGCAAATGTAAAAATCATGCGGCTTTGTATATCACCGCCATTATCAAAAACAGGTGCTCCAAATTTTGGCTGCCCGGATTCATCAAACCACAGCACATCAATTAATTTCTTATTCAATTTTGAATCTTCACCATCCCAGCCAAAAAGCATGTAGTTCGTTTTCTTTTTATGCTTAAAGGTATGAATTTGATAGTATAAAGCGCCCATCCAATGGCGATTGTCAAGGGTGGCATAACTTGGATTTTTTACAGATTTACTGCTGTCATAAAGCCCGAAAATTTGAAATGTGTCTTTCAAATTCATTTGGATTACCCCAAAATACAAGTATTTTGAACTGTCAAGGGGAAGGTTCCAGGTAAATATCCGGAATTTTTCGTCTTCAGGTTTTATAATGGAAACCGTTTTAAGTGTGCTAAAGGGGTAATTAAACGAATTTTTAATCCTAAGAACTTCCTTTAAAATTTGAATAAAGTAATAGGTGCTGGTAATTCGCGTGGTTTGATCTTCACCGTTAATAATATTATTGCTTAACCCTTCCAGTTGATATTCATAATTTCGTATGGAATCAAAATTTGTGGTATCCTTTCCACTGTTTAATTTGGCAAAGGAATTAAATCCAAATAGGAAAACAAATGAAAAGGATAGTGTAAATCTCACGGTAGTAATAACGTATTGCTATGTAATTTAGTGTTTAAAGTAAGTTCCTATTGTTACTCCATATCGGTAGGGATAAAAATCAGGGCTTGCACTGTTTGTTTTATTCCTGTTAAACTTTATGATAGCGGTTTGAAAATATGGCGAAAGGTCTATGACACCGCCACCTTTAAGCATAAAATCGATCACAATATTGGTACGGGTGGAAAGCCCAAGCTTTTTAACAGTAGATACCGGTTTGTTAATATGTACCATAGGATTAAACGTTTGTATGACTTTAATTTTGAACTCTTTTTTGGAAATAACAGTGTATGATGCACCAACAAATGCCGAAATAAAATCAAATTTTACGGGAAGATAATAGGTAACTAGCTTTTGACTATCGTTTAAGGTAACACCATCTTCATCAAAACCTATAGGTGTGTATCCAAAACCTACCACAGGCTTTAATTTCCATTTATCAGCCTTAAAAAAATAGGTAGCATTAAGGTCCAAGAAATAGGCAGATTTTTGACTTTGTGGTATCAACTTTGAATCCGAGGAGGATAATCCTAAATCAAAAACCTTATTGTATAAATCGCTTTTAGCAATTCCGCCACTTATCATTACATCGCCACTCAATTTTGATTGGGTAAAACCAAACTCACTGCTCAACAAAATAAAAAAGGTAATAAGTAGCTTTATTTTCATAGTGTTAAAACTGAGTTATTTTTCATGGCTAGTTTAAATTAATCTACAATTTCAATAACCATAGCACTGGCTCCGCCACCGCCGTTACATATCGCCGCTCCACCAAATTTACCTTTATTTTGTTTCAATACATTTATTAGCGTAACAATAACCCTTGCACCTGAACAGCCAAGTGGGTGACCTAAAGAAACCGCTCCACCATTCACATTAACTTTAGCAGCATCCAAATTCATTAATTTATTATTGGCTAAACCTACAACTGCAAACGCTTCATTTAATTCAAAAAAATCAATTTCAGAAAC
The DNA here is from genome assembly GCA_945897885.1 of Chitinophaga pinensis. GTDB lineage: Bacteria > Bacteroidota > Bacteroidia > NS11-12g > UBA9320 > JABWCE01. Next base: position 85,056 of record CAMDGU010000005.1, on the reverse strand, counting down.
ATTTATACCGGCTCTTTCAGCCGCTTTAGGCAATGCCAACGAAGGAGTTGTGGTAAATAAAACTGGAGCTTGCTCAGCATCTGCAAAACCTGCTATTTTAGCCAAAGGCGTAAGGCCTAATTTTTCCATTTTGGCCTTGCTCATTAATATTAAAGCTGCTGCACCATCATTCATTGTGCTGGCATTGGCAGCAGTTACCGTTCCATCTTTTTTAAATACAGGATTCAGACCGGGTATTTTATCAAACTTCACATTTTTATATTCTTCATCTTCAGTAAAAAGAACGGGGTCACCTTTGCGCTGTGGTATTTCAACAGGAACTACTTCTTCTTTAAAATTTCCTGATTCCCAAGCTTTGGCTGAACGCTTGTATGATTCTATAGCAAAATCATCTTGCTGCTGGCGTGTAAAACCGTATTCTGCAGCACATAACTCCGCGCAACTTCCCATCATCTGCTGGTCGTACACATTGGTTAAACCATCATATTGCAATCCATCAATTACATTTACATTTCCGTATTTATAACCCGCACGTGAACCCATTAAATAATGAGGAACCATGCTCATGTTTTCCATACCACCGGCTACCACCACATCGGCTTGTCCAAGCATAATGGCTTGTGCTCCGTAAGCAATGGATTTCATGCCACTGGCACATACTTTATTTATGGTAGTACAAATAACACTCTCCGGCAAACCTGCATAAATAGCAGCCTGGCGAGCAGGAGCCTGCCCAACGCCGGCTTGTAATACACAGCCCATCACCACTTCATTTACTTCATTTGGGTTTAAACCAATTTTGGCCAAAGCCCCTTTAATAGCGGCTGCGCCCAATTTAGAAGCTGGAACTGAAGATAAACTTCCCATAAAACTTCCTATGGGAGTACGAACGGCTGATACAATATATACGTCTTGCATTTTGTTTTTTGAATTTTGACGCGAAGTTAGGGGTAAGATGGCAGGTATTCAAAAATTATTTGGGCATGTTTTGAATAGAGATTCGGAGATAATAAGTAAAAAAAACTCAATAACTCTGCTCCTCCGTGCAAAACTTTACTCACTTCCCCACCCGTAATTCACCCCCAAAGTAAACATGGGAGCAAACCCATTGGAAGTAAAAATGGCCTTTTTATAATTGACCGATGACCCGATGACATAATCTACATCTACTTTGGTTAGTTCCCCCATTCCTGTAATAAACGCCAGATTGGCTGCTAACTTTATATCTTTATTAAATTGATAATACAATTTTGTTCCGCCACCAATTAATATGGCACTTCCAGTTAATCCATAGGTTTTAATTTTTATATCAATGCTTTGGCTTCCGACGGTGGTTTCTACTTCTTTGCTTCTTTGTAAAACCACATCATAAGGATTTTTATTACCAATAAGTAACGAAACCCCACAGGTATTGGCCCATGTTAGCTTTGAATTTAGCCGTTTTGTTAGATGAACAACGTTTAAAAATAATCGGTTGCTTCGCATCACACTTACCAGTTCACGGTTAGAAAAAATTAAACCATTTTCACCATTTACTTTAAAATTTACTTTATAATTATTGGTAGCCAAACCGGCTTCCCAAAGCACATTTTTGTTAATAAATGGCCGACTGTAAGATATAAAAGCAGTAGCTCCCAAATCAAAATTGCGTTCAAATACACTTTCGGATTGTTTGATTTTAAATACATCATATTTAGCTCCCAGGCCAAATTCTAAAAACTGACTCTGAGCCTTTAGAATAAAAGTGGAAAGAAATAGTAAAGCAAATATGCAAATGTGTTTCATCCTAAACTTTGATTTTGAAAAAGTGAATATTGTAGTAATGATTTTACCTTAAATGAACGGCGGTGGTAAGAGGTAAGCCCATAATTTTTTATGGCTTCCACATGAGCCTTGGTTCCATAGCCTTTATTACCGGCCCAATTGTATTCGGGATGTTTTTTATGAAGCTTTTCCATCCATTCATCCCTGTACGTTTTGGCCAAAATGGAAGCTGCAGCAATATTCATATAGGTGTTATCGCCCTTAATTACCGTTTTATGCGGAATTTTGAGGTAAGGTAAAAAGTGATTTCCATCCACTACCAAGTGTTCCGGTTTTATCGAAAGTCCTTTTACGGATAAGTGCATGGCTTTTATGGAAGCTTTTAAGATATTAATACTATCAATAGTTCTTTCATCTACCGGTTTTACAGAAAAACTTAACGCATTTTTTTCTATTTCACTCCGTAAAAACTCTCTTTGTTTGTGGTTAAGTGTTTTAGAATCACGCAAAAAAGAGTGGCTGTAATCGGGAGGTAAAATAACAGCAGCGGCAAACACCGGCCCTGCAAGACAGCCTCTGCCGGCTTCATCTAGTCCGGCTTCCAAACAATCTTTTTTATAACAAGGCTCCAGCACAGGGTAAAAATAATGTTAATTTGCGGGCAAATAAACCAAATAAAAACACGAGGAAAAAATTAATGTACAAATACAGAGATACATTTTACAAACGATACTTTAGCAGCCAGGTGGGTAAAGCTGATCCTGCTGCATTTAAAGCAGTTTTTGAAGAACAAAAATGGTTTTTTAGTCATGAAATCCTTCCTCATTTTTCAAAAGATAAAACCATTAAAATTTTAGATATTGGTTGCGGAAACGGCTCCTTACTGGCCGCTGCCAAAGAAAAAGGCTATACAAATGTTACAGGAATTGATATTAGCCCCGAGCAAGTTGAGATAGCCAATAAATTGGGCATAGCTGAGGTAAGACAAGGAAACCTGAATGATTTAATAAATGCCGGGACGGAAACCTTTGACTTGGTCAGCGGGATGGATATTATTGAGCATTTTTCAAAAGACGAGCTTACTGATTTGGTTGTAAACCTTAAAAAAATATTGAATCCTAGAGGAATGCTGATTTTTCGTACTCCAAATATGGATGCCCCAATGACTTCCGTTTTTTCATATGGCGATTTTACCCATGAATGTTTATTAAATAAAAGCTCAGCCTTGCAATTAATGAAATCGTGCGGATATACTAAGGCGGAAGTTTCGGCAAGTATGCTAAAGGTAAAAAATCCTTTAAAGGAATTATTAAGGAAATTATTATGGTCTTCGGTGGTTTTAAATCTTAAAATAACCTTATTTGCTTCAGGAAGGACTTGGCATCAGGTGGTGTTTACGCCGAATATTATTATTAAAGGAATTAACTAGGATTTTTAGGATAAATGAGGGAGCTAACTTAATTATTTGGCTATTTCCTTACTTTTACTAAGTATATCAAAGCTTTCCTATCATCTTCCTTAAGTATAATAGATGAAGTAAGCTTATTTCCCGAAATGGAAAAAACCATTGGTTTGTTGTAGCAATCAAGTTTTTTAATTGAATTGATACTGTCATTTTTATATCTATTTTGTTGACAAAATAGATATAAGGAATCGTTAAATACTTTGAATTTACCTTTCATAATATTTCCACAATTATTTTCAATAAAAGTGGAATCTTGGGCTAGAAATAATGAGGTGCCAGATATTACCGCTGTGTGGTTCATTCTTAAAAAAGATGAATATAATTTACCAAACTTTGCACTCTTATATTCTCCCAAAACTGACTTCTTGTAAGTAATACAAGAGGTTAATAAGGAAATTAAAAGTACTAAGTAAATAATAAATTTAAAGTTACTATATGTAATAGAGTGCAAAGAATGAATACTTAACAAAAGTAATTTATTAATTTTCAAACTCGTCCAAAAAATCAACTTTTCCAAAGTTTCCAACTTTGGAAAAGTTTAACAAAAAAGGGTTACCCCACAAACCTCACCTCTTCCACGTTTCCTTCTTCGCATCTGTATATTTTTCCCGGAAATTTATTGATAATGCGGTAATCATGAGTGGCAATTAGAATAGCTGTGCCTTTGTCGCATATATTTTTTAACAAAAGCATTATATCATCTGTTACGGTAGGGTCCAGGTTTCCTGTAGGTTCATCGGCTAAAATAACTTCAGGTTTGTTAAGAATAGCTCTGGCAATTACCAATCGCTGTTGTTCACCACCTGATAATTCATACACCATTTTAAATCCTTTGCTACCCATTCCCACACGGGTGAGCACTTCTTTAATCCTGGATTCTATTTCTGTCTTTATTGTCCAACCGGTAGATTCTAAAACAAAGTATAAATTTTGGTAAACATTTCGGTCGCTTAATAAATTAAAATCTTGAAAAACAATACCAAGCTTACGTCTGAAAAGCGGGACATTTTTGCGCTTAAGTGTTTTTAAATCATAGCCTGCCACTTCGCTTTTCCCTTCTTTTAAAGCTAAATCAGCATATAATGTTTTTAGTAAACTGCTTTTTCCGCTTCCTGTTTTACCCACCAAGTATACCAATTCACCACTCGATACTTTTAGGTCAACATTTTGAAGCACCAAATTGGAACCTTGAAAAATATTGGCATTATCAAATACTATTACGGGTTTTGCGTCAAACATAGTTTCAAATCTAGGAGTTTAAAATTGGAGGTACAAACATTGTTTTCTAAAGACTGTATGCCTTATCAACCAATACTAAATCTGCCAAAACCAATGCCGACATGGCCTCCACAATAGGAACAGCGCGGGGCAGCACACAAGGGTCATGGCGACCTTTTGCTTCTAAAGTAGTTTCATTGCCTGCAGTATCCACAGTTTGTTGAGACTTTAAAATAGTAGCTGTCGGCTTAAAAGCAGTTTCAAAATAAATATCTTCTCCATTGCTTATACCGCCTTGTATCCCTCCAGAATGATTGGTTGAAGTACTCGTTTTACCTTCCTTGTTTATAAAAGAATCATTCAATTCGGAACCTTTAAAATTTACAGAATTGAATCCTTCTCCAAATTGAATGCCTTTAACGGCATTAATGCACATAATAGCTTGCGCTAATTTTGCATTTAGTTTATCAAAAATCGGTTCACCCAATCCAACAGGGCAATTGGCAATAACACAGGAAATTATCCCTCCTAGACTATCCCCCTCATTTTTGGCCTTTAAAATTTCTTGCTCCATAATTAATGCCGTTTCGGGGTGGGGACAACGAACATTATTTCTTTCTATCTCTTCAAAATTCAATTCCGTGTATGGAATATTTAAAGCAATTTGATATACTTGTTTTACGTAAGCTGTGATTGAAATTGAATATTTCTTTAATAAAAGTTTAGCGATGGCTCCTGCTGCAACCCAACCTGCAGTGAGTCTTGCTGATGAACTGCCACCACCTCTATAGTCTCGAATTCCATATTTGTTTTGGTAAGTAAAATCGGCATGAGAAGGACGGTAAATATCTTTAAGATGTTCGTAATCGAAGGGGTTTGAATCTTTATTTTTTATTAATAAAGTAATGGGAGCACCGGTTGATTTACCTTCAAAAACTCCTGAAAGAATTTCCACCTGATCGGTTTCATTTCGCGAAGTAGTAATATTTGATTGTCCCGGGCGGCGTTTGTTTAATTCAGTTTGAATAAAATCGATGTCAATTTCCAACTGTGAAGGGCACCCGTCAATAACCACGCCAATAGCCGGGCCATGAGATTCACCAAAAGAAGTGATTTTAAAAAGGGTTCCGAGAGTATTCATTCGCTTTGCAAATATAGAATAGGAACGCAGATAAATTGTTTTCTCTTTTGAACCACATAGTACTTAGGAAACATAAGGAAAACAAATAGAAAATCTATATGTAACCTATATGCCTATGCTTCTATGTAGTTCAAATATTTTAATTCTTAACTTTTTAGTGTCCTTAAATGCTCCCAAAAATCAGGATAGGATTTATTTACTGCTTCCAAATTTTCCATTTGGATTGGTTTAATAAATGCTAATATAGCTAACGCCATGGCAATTCTATGGTCGTCGTAGTTTTCGAATAGCGTGTTTTCTTGCAATTCAAATTTTGAGGCATCTAAAATCCATTCGCTATTATTTTCAATTAAATCTACACCGCATTTTTTTAGTTCCGTATGCAAAGCCAAAGTTCGGTCACTTTCTTTTATTTTTAAGGATTCAAGTCCGGTAAAAACAGCGATTTTCTTTGCTACCGAAAGCAGAATTATTATTGAAGGAGCGAGGTCGGGATAATTGGTAAAATCCCAATGTGTAATATCCTTTATTGATTCGGTTGTTTTCTTTAATAAAAGTCCACCCTTTGTTTCAGTAAATCTTAACCCAAGCTTTTCCGCCCATTGATACAAAACCGAATCTCCTTGAACACTTTGCGTTTTTAATCGTTTAAAAAACGTTTTAAGTTTTGGATTTAAACTCGCTATTTGAAACCAAAACGCTACTGCAGACCAGTCAGGTTCTATTTCTACGGATTTTAATTGAGTGGCTCTATTCCAAGGTTTAGTAATTATTTTATTATTGATAAATTGAATATTAAACCCTAAGTTTTGCATCAATTTTACAGTCATTTCAACATACGGTTTTGATGAAATTTGACCTTCTATTATTATTTCTAGACCACTTTCCAGTTTAGGCCCAATCATTGCCAATGCCGAAATAAACTGACTGCTTATTCCACCATTTATATTAACCGAACCACCTTTTGTCAATCCTCCAAAAATTTTAATGGGAGGAAAACCTATCTTATCCAAATAGTCTATTTCTGTTCCTAATTCTTTTAATGAATTTACAAGTTCTGCAATAGGACGACTTTGCATTCTTTGGCTTCCTGTAAGCGTTACCGCTTCATTTTTTACTGAAAAATAAGCTGTTAGAAAACGAAAGACTGTTCCTGCATTTTCGCAGTCCAGAACGTCGCTTTTGCTTTTTAAAAGCTTTTGCAAAAGCACACTGTCACCAGAGTTGGAAGGATTGGTTATTTTTATATTCAAGTCATAAAGCGCATTCAAAATCATGACCCGATTATGAATACTTTTTGATGCCGGTACATCAATTTCGATTTTATAATCTTTCGGTTTAAAGAAAAGATTCATCTGTAATTAAGAATTATAAAATGAAAGACTTTCTACAATATCTTTAAGAGTGATATCATTGTCAAAATTAGCATCACCCGTTTTGTCCAAAAACACACACTTAATTTTATGTTCTTTATTCTTTTTATCTTTCAATGCCAAATGGGCTATCTCATCTATTTCCTTTGCTAATAAAGGAATCCTTTCAAAAACACTATCAATGGAGAAAATGATTTTTTGAGATTCAGCCAAATCCAAATTACCGACTGTATGACTTAAAAACGTTTCACAAATAATACCTGCAGAAACAAAGTGGCCATGAGGAAGATTGGAATTAATAAAATGCGATTCAAGCGCATGACCAATGGTGTGACCAAAATTTAATAACTTTCGTTCGCCCGATTCTTTAAAATCTCTGGAAACTATGGCGTTTTTGATTTCAATCGATTTCTGAATGAGTGAATTCCAGTTAATAAATTCAGCCGTTTCAGCTTTTATATCAAGCGAAATAAGTTTTTCAAAGTACTTTTTATCTGCAATAAGGCCGTGTTTAATCATTTCTGCAAAGCCAGATTGTATTTGATTAAATGGAAGAGTCTTTAAAAATTCAGGCCAATTATAAATTGCTTCAGGTTCAGTAAAAGTTCCGATGTAATTTTTTAAACCATTAAAATTTATACCGGTTTTTCCGCCGTTGGCAGCATCTACCATTCCCATTAGAGTGGTGGGAACATTAATAAATTTGATACCTCTATTATAAGTGGCGGCGGCCAATCCTCCAATATCCGTTATCACTCCTCCGCCAATATTTATTAGAATTGTGTTGCGGTCGGCATTTGCTTGTAATAATTTGTTCCAAATAAAATTTAAGGAAAATGCGGATTTGTTGGTTTCACCTGCAGAGATTGATATTACCGGTATTTCAGTGTTTAAGTTGAGTAATGGCAGGCAAAGAGTTTCTGTGTTTTGGTCACAAAGAATTACTGAGTTTTGATATTTGTTAAGAATATCACTTAGCGTATTGCCATCATTAATAAGTGTTGCTAGGTTCACAATTCAAAAAAGAATTCAAACTTACTTCAAATTATTAGTTTCTTTTTAGATATTTTCGCGAACATGATTAGTATTTAAGGCCTTAATAGCTTTAAAAGTTAGGTTTTTATCTCCCATTTACCTTAAAACCATAAAACGTATTACAGAAGACAAAACAGTCAAATAAATAAAATGAAAAAATCAATCTTAACCTTATCAGCAATACTTTTATCAGTAGTTTCAACGTTTGCTCAATCTGCTTCAGCAGTTTTAGACAAGTGCCTAGGTGCGGTAGTAACCGTAGACTTTTATCAAACTGAGCCTTATGGTAAAATGACCTTAGGAATGCGTGTAAGCGTATCGGAAGATGCTTACAAGCAAGCCCTTGATCTTACCAATGACAAAGGAAGTGGTTCAGGATTTATTATTAAAAAGAATGGGAAGTATTATGTAATTACGAATGCTCACGTCGTAGAATCAGCTTAAACTGAAAGTGGAAGTATTTACGTTTTTAGTATAAATCAAACAAAATATGAATGTAAAGTTTTTAGGTGGAGATTCATTTTATGACCTTGCCGTTTTAGAATTTTTAACAACACCGGGTTCAGAAATTTCAACCGTAGATTTTACCAAAACTGAGCCAATGGTTGGTGATAGAGTTTTGCAATTGGAAACCCTTTGGGAAGTTATCCTTATAGTGTAACCGATGGTATAATTAGTGCTAAGAACCTGCCAAAGGGTGGACTAACTGGTAAATTTGTATTTTTACAGCATACTGCTACCATTATTTGGGGTAACAGTGGTGGACCATTAATCAATGAAAAATTTGAAGTAGTAGGTGTTAACTCACAAATTGCTTTTGCAACTGCTCCTGATGGATCTCAAATTTTACAACAGCACATTAACTTTTCTTTAGAGCCAAAATTAACCGAACGTTTAATAAATGAAGTTATTGCCAATAATGGTCGTGTAAAGCGAGCACATATGGGATTGGAAGTAGCTCAAGCCTACAGAGTAGAAGGCGAAAGTTATACATTGCAAGATGAGGCTGCTAAAATATATGGCGTAATTCCGAGAAGCAATGCTTAAAGTTCTATGGGCAATAAAATTGGTTATTTTATAAATAAGTTAAATGGTGCAGCTACTCGTAACCTAGAAGAAGTGCTTGGTGAATTTGAAAAAATAGCTCCTAATGGTAAAGTTGGTCTTGAAATTAAATCTCCTTCATGAGCTATTGAAAATGTAAGTTTTACCGCCGGAACCTTAAGAAATTTAGAATTGGATGCTATTGCAGGATACGTTTTAACACAAATACTAGGAGTAACTCTAAATACATCCTATGGCCCATTAGCTTTCGATTACAACGAAGGCGGTAATCAGTATACCAAAAAAGAGGAAGACAAAAAGTTTTATAAAAACCAACGTGGTGATGGTGCTAATGGTAAGACATACTTTATATTATGTGGTGGAATTTATAATGAAAATAATCCTAATTTGTGGAAAGTATTAACTCTTACACAACCGGGTACAATTAAATTAAGTAGCTTAAGTGGAGTATTTGACTACTATTTGTCAGATGCCAAAAATCCTTCAGCACAAGCACAACTATATCGTCAATACCTTTAAGGTGAAAGCACAATTATTAAATCAACCATTTACTATTAGTCGATTTTAGGTATAAGATTAAAACGTAAAAAATCATGAAACCGAAAACCCACGAATTAGCCAAGAAATTAAACAACGTAATGAGTAAAAAAACTTTGGTAATAATTGCCTTTTTATTTGCAGGTGTTTTTGCAAAAGCCCAAAGTAAAGTAGCCCTAATAGTAGCTATTGGTGAATATGAAAATAATAGTGGTTGGAGCAGGATTAGTTCTCAAAATGATGTACCCTTAATCAAAGCTTCTTTAATTAAACAAGGTTTTGCAGAAAAAGACATACTTGTTCTAAGTGATGCCGCTGCTACTAAAGACGGGATAGCTGTTTTTCATTATTCCGGCCATGGGCAACAAATAAAAGATGATAATGGGGATGAAATTGATGGATATGATGAAGCTTTAGTTTCCTATAATGCAAAGGTTCGCTACCAGCCTGGTGTTTATATCGGTCAAAACCATATTCGTGATGAAGAATTAGGTGCAAAAAAGGGCGAACTTAGGTTGAAATTGGGAAGCAAAGGTAATGTAATGGTTATCTTAGATGCCTGCCACTCAGGAACCGGTACCAGAGGTGGTGGAAAACACCGTGGAACTGACAAACCATTGGAACCTGTAGGTTATGCAGAAACTGTAAAATATAAAAAAGCCGATAACAATGGAGTAACAGCCAATCCGCATTCCTCAAACAAAATGGCCTCAATGTTGGTTTTTTTGGAGCAAGTCCTCACGAATTAAACTATGAAACTGAAGATGAAAACGGAAAAGGTGTTGGCTCATTAAGCTATGCTTTTAGTAAGTTTTTCTCTAATGCTGATAAAAACTCAACCTATCGTGGATTATTTGATAAAATAAAAGTGGAATTGAGTGGCTTTGCACCACGTCAAACGCCACAAGCCGAAGGAGATTTAGACTATACCATACTTGGCGGTAAGATTGCAGGTAAACTAGATTATTTTAAAGTTTAAAAATGGAACGGCGATAAAGAAGTGGTAATAAATGGGGGTGAACTTTTAGGATTATTTACCAATACCAAAGTTGCTTTTTATCCTATTGATACTAAAAATGTGAGTAAAGCTAAACCAAAAGCGACTGGTATAGTAACATCATCTACCTTTACAAACTCTGTGCTAACATAGATGGGCCACTTGATAAAACCGCAGCCTTAGGTTCATGGATATTTGTAACCGAAAAAAACTATGGAAGCCTTGAAATAAAAGTAAAACTGGAAGTAAGTAATGATGCTATAAAAAAATGCCATTCTTGGTGAATTTGCAAAGTATCCTTTCATTAAAACAGTGAAAGATGGAGTTTCCGATATCATTGTGGATGAAGGAAATACACATAGCCGTGGGAGCCAAATAAAACTTACTTCAGCCAATGATGCTATACTTTTGGAAGAAGCGGTAAATAGTAATCTTGCCTTAACGGCTGAATCTGTTGTAGAAAAAGTAAAAAGCTTTAGTCAGGCGTCATACATCAGAGGTTTGGATGTAACGGATGCCAAAATGGATGTATCCTTTGAATTTATTCCAATTGAGTTAGTAACGGAAGGAGATAAGGTATTAGAAACATCACGTGGTGATATTAAATCTAAAATAGATGAAACTGGGGTAATGACTTTTAAAGCCGAAGAAGCTTACAAGATAAAAATTACTAATAACGGAACTAAACCACTTTACTTTTCAATTATTGATATTCAACCTGATAACGTTATTAATTTGGTTGTACCAAATGAAAGTACCGGCCGTTTGGCTTTGGATTACAGAATTAATCCTGGAGAAACCAAGGAACTGGGCGATGATGATATCATTGTATTTTATCCTCCCACAGGTAATGAAGTTTTTAAACTTATTGCTACCGAAACACCTCTTGATTTGTCTTCAATTATTAAAACAAGAGGAGAATCAAGCCGAGGAGAAAAAGATGCCAACCCATTTTCAGTATTGTTTTCTGAATCGTTTAAAGAAGGTGGAAGTCGAGGCCCAAAAATGCCAAATGTGCCTCAAGGAAGTGCCAATGTTTATACCGTTACCTTTAAAATTGTAGAATAGACTAAAAGATAAAGATTGATTGTTTTGCGTTACCACCCGGAGGCATTTAATAAGCTTGCTTTCCGGGTGTTTTTTTTATGGTGTTTTTGTAATTGGTAAACAATTTTTAAAGGAATATTAACGCTATTATTTTTTACTTATCAAAAAATCTTTAATGCTTTAATAACCTAATAAAAGTAGCTCCTACATTTAGAAAATAGACTCCTGATAATTCATTTTCTAACGAAATTGTGTTAAGGCCATGGTGTAAATAATTCGACCGAATTACGTTTCCTGTTATATCTGTTAAGAAATAGAGTTCTTTAGATTGTCCTGAAAAGTTTATTAAAAAATTGTCATGACTAGGATTTGGATAAGCCACTAAATAGGTTGATAGATTAAGTTGGTGAATACCCAAATTAGCTATGGTATAACAATCAGAGGTATCAACACAACCATTTTTAGTAACAATTACAGCATAACTTCCGTTTAATTTTACGATAAATGATTGGTTAGTTTCTCCATCAATGGGAGAGTAGCCGTTTTTACAATCAACCCATTGGTAAGAGTCACCCACGGACGAAGCGGTAAGCACTAAACTATCTTTAATTACTGAAACATTTAGAGTATTGATAGTTAATTTTAAGGTAACCAAACTATCACAACCACTGGCAGCTCCACCCAAAATAAGGTAAGTAGCCGAATCATTATTCTTTGTGTAGTTCTTTCCATCTATCCAGGTAAACGAATTACAAGCTTTTTGATTATCGATACCAAAAGAGAGTGGTAGAATTTTTAAATTAAGCATTATAATACTATCACAACCGCTTGAAGCACCATTAGAAATGCGAAATGTAGCCGAATCGTTGCTGGTTGTGTAGGTCTTTCCATCAATCCAGGTAAAAGAATTACAGGTTACATGTGAATCAATTCCATAAGCAACTGGAAGAATGGTTAATTTTAGCTTAACTATACTATCACAACCATTGGAAGCACCACCGGCAATGCTATAAGTAGCAGTATCATTACTAGCTGTGTAAGTCTTTCCATCTATCCAAGTAATAGATTGACAGGAAGTTTGTTTATCAATACCTAAAGCAATTGGAAGAATGGTTAATTTGAGATAAACGATACTATCACATCCGTTTGCCGCACCACCTTTTATTTGGTATTTAGAAGTGTCATTGCTTGCTGTGTAAGTTTTCCCATCAATCCAGGTATACGAATGACATTCGGTACGATTATCAATGCCTTTTGCGGTTGGATTAATTGTAAGGTTTAGAATTACTAAACTGTCATTTCCGTTTTTATCCCCTTTAACAATATTAAACTTTACTGTTTTTGTACTTCTAGTATAGGTTTTACCATCAATCCATTTTAAAGATCCACAAGCTTTTTTAGTGTCAATTCCAAAAGAACCAAGATATGATTTGTCGACTTTACAATTCACATAATCTTGCATGGCATTTGAAGATGAAGAATAGCATAAAGTAGAGTATCCAAGAGAATCTTCTTTAGAAATTCCACTTGAGTTAAAGCCCATTATTCCAAGATAATACTTGTAAAGTTTTGAACGTAAAACCACTTTTTGGGTGAAGGCAGAGGAGGAATATGATCGGCATTCTAGCCCTCCGTTAATGATATTATTGGTATGTGCAAAACCTTTATAATACATTTTAGAGGACGAATAAGCACTGTCGTGTAACCATTGATCGTGCATCACCTGATGACAAGAAGGTTTTGGACATTGGGGCATCATCCAAAACCAAATAGCACTTTTAAATGCTAAAACCCCGTTTTCTTGTAAGGAGTCTGGATATTTTAACAAGACATTTTTATCGTAATAAATAAATTTACTGAATTGACCGTAGTTATAGTTCCATGATAATTGAATAGGACCTCTTCCGTAATACCCAACGCTTGAATCCGGAGGATATTCGGCATGTGTTTGGGAGTAGGTACCTTTTCCATTGGTTCGGGTATATCCAACTTCATGAACAAAGTAAAGTCCCCACTTGGCATAGTCCCCTGCTGAACCTCCACCTACCGGAAATTCCCATCCTCCTGTTGTTTCTTTAGAAATATTAGCCAAAAAAGCAGCTAGTTCTCGCTTATTGTTTGTTTGTGAGTTTTCATTGAGAAAATCTTCGAAATCAACAACCACAATGGTTTCAGGTGTGGTATTAGAATACCACCAGGAATCTACATCTGAATAAACATACGTCTTTAAATTGGATTTTCTGGTGATGGTAATTAGTTGGCCCCAAACGCCTTTTTTTGTTCTAATTAGTACAAAGTAATCGGCCATTTCATTGGCAGCCTGATTGAGATTTTTATAGGAATAAAAATCGGAAGTGTAACCCTGAGGATGAGTTCCATAAGTGCCTGCACGCTTCGGAAATAGGGAATCCCATGCAGAATTCGATATTAATTTTTGAAGACTATTAACCTGAGCAAAAGAGTTAAATGTGAGTAAACTAAAACAAACGAAAAGTTTAATACTCAATTTCATATAGTTACTGACCCTTATACTGCTTGTTCTTTTTCCTTGGCTGCTTTACGATATGGGTAGGAATGGAAGATATGGCGCCTTGCAAAACGGCCTGTGTTACCTGAGTTTATCATTTTCATATACACATTTTTTGGAACTCCAAGGTATTCATAGACACTACCATTTTGAAAGAAAAATTTTAAAGTAATTCCTTTGTATTCCCAGTTTTCAATGGCTGCTTCTGTAGTCAATTCCATATATTCTTCGCTATTGGCAGCATGGGTTTCAGGCGATATACTTACCAAAAATTGATAGGCATCTATTATTTCTTTACTTTTTATTTCAGACTCGGCCAATAATGCTGCATCGTGTTGCACTTTATCAGGATGCCATTCTTTAATAAGGTTCCGGTAGATTTTTTTTAGGTCGGCAAGACTCGTTTCTTTGGTGATGCCAAATGTTTTTTGGCTTATTAGGATTCTTCTCATTAATTTTTTAAAGGATTGAACAATTAACAAATTGCTCTTTTAGAACTTATTTTTAATTTTTGCAAAGCTAGACAATTAATATTAATTAAATCTTGACAACCCTCACAACCTCAAAATTTTCAAGCTTTATAAAATAAATACCTGGCTTAAAACCGCTCATATCAATGGAATTATTATTTAGGACAGGATAATATGCTTTACCCAAAACATCCGTTATTTCAATATTCTTTAAAGACAAAGTTGTTTCAAAACTTAATACGGAAGAACATGGATTTGGGAAAACTTTAAATTTTTGTTTTGAAAAGGAGGCACTTAAAAGTTTTAAACGAACCAAGGAATCGACTCTGTTAATATTAGGAATTCCGTATCCAAGACTATCATTCGGTGTTTTATACAAATGCCCGCTTTTTCGGATGGCATCAAGCAGAATAGGATTACTCACATTTGGAAATGCTTGTTTTAAGCAGGCCACAAACCCGGCCATAATTGGTCCCGAAAATGAGGTGCCGCTTCCACGACGCATAATATTATTGGTTCCAATGATAGTTACATTTTTCCCCATAGCCATCACATCGGGTTTCACTCGTCCGTCTGAACTTGGCCCAAAACTTGAAAATTTGGCATGTTGCCTAAATGAATCAACGGCCCCAATGCACAGCACATTTTTACCATCACACGGAGCTGTAATATATCGCCACGGTTTTTGTCCTTCATTACCGGCACTGTTGCTAATAAAAATGCCGCGGCTATAGGCCATTTCAGCAGCACGTGTAATAATGGTACTTTGCCCATCCATGTCCTTGTAGGTATAATTCCCTTCTAAAGTATCAAATTGCGAATAGCCTAAGGATGAATGAATAATATCCACCCCAATGGAATCGGCCCATTCTAATGCTCTAATCCAGTTAAATTCTTCAATATGCTTTTCGGTGGCTACAAACTCGGTTCTAGCCAAAACAAAATTGGCATCAGGAGCAGAGCCAAACATAGAGTCTTTTAAATAGCCTGAAATAAGAGAAAGTACATACATTCCATGGGCATCATCGTTAAATACATTGGTATTGTTATCATAAAAATCTTTAGTGGCAAGTATTCCGTTTCGTTTTCTCAAACTGTCGAAAGCTATAATACTATCAACTTTATAAAACCCACCGTCAAACAGGGCAATTTTAACGCCTTTGCCTGTAAATCCTTTCCGATGGTAATTCTGCAATCCAAGCATATTTAATTGTACATCAGCCTGACCGTATTTTAAAGAATCAAATAATTGAATGTCCAATTTTTGAACCTTATACTTTCTGCTTTGTTCAATGCTTTTTACAAAAGAATGGTTTTCAATTTTCCTTAAACTTTTTGAATTATTTACTGAAACATAAGCTGCATTAAACCATTTGGAGGTTCCAATAACTTTAACATTTTTAGAAGCTATTTTTTTAAGATAGGAGGGATTTACGGATTGAACAGGAGCGGGGCTCTTAAAAAAAATCCAATAGTTGGTTTGGGCAAACGCTTTAAAATAACCAAAGCTGGTAAAAAAAATTATCAGAAGTAATCGCATGTGATTTTTATTGGGAACTAATTAATTCATTATATTTTTCAACTCATTCAATTTTAATAACGCTTCAATCGGCGAAAGGATGTTGGTATCCAATTTTTGAAGTTCCTCTGACAATTTCACCAATTTTGGGTCGTTGTATTGAAACAAGTTCAATTGGTAATCGTGTTTATCCAATTTTTTTGTAACTTCCTTGCTGCTTGCCATGGCTCGGTCTTTCTCCAAATTACTTAATATTTTTGCAGCACGGCTTACCACTTTTGTTGGTATCCCAGCCATTTTAGCCACATGAATACCAAAACTGTGTTCGCTGCCACCTTTTGTTAGCTTGCGCAAAAAGATGACTTTGGTATTGGTTTCCTTGGTGCTGATATGGTAATTAACGACCCCTTCATTTTTACCTTCCAGCTCATTTAATTCATGGTAATGGGTAGCAAAAAAGGTCTTAGGTTTCGTAGGATGTTGATTCAAATACTCTGCAATAGCCCAGGCTAAGGAAACCCCATCAAATGTACTGGTACCACGACCAATTTCATCTAAAATAACCAAGCTTCGTTCGCTCAAATTATTAAGAATACTGGCTGTTTCTATCATTTCCACCATAAAGGTACTTTCACCCTGACTAATATTATCAGAAGCCCCCACACGGGTATAAATCTTATCTACGATACCAATCTCAGCATATTTAGCCGGCACAAAACTTCCCATTTGAGCCAATAAAACAGATAAAGCTGTTTGTCTAAGAATAGCAGATTTACCAGACATATTGGGCCCTGTAAGAATGATAACCTGATTAGCTTCTCTATCTAAATGAATGTCATTGGGTATATATTCATCCCCCAAAGGCAATTGTTTTTCAATAACTGGGTGGCGGCAATCTTTTATGGTCAAAGAGGTTGAATCATTAATCTCCGGTTTGCAATAGTTATTTTTAAGAGCCAATTCTGAAAAATTAAGTAGACAATCCAATTGGGCGATAACTTGAGAATTGATATGCACTGGATTAAAAAATCCGGCAGTAAACTCAACAAAATCCTTATACAAATTAGCCTCGATAGCATAAATTTTATCTTCGGCTGTGAGTATTTTGTCTTCGTATTCCTTAAGCTCTTGAGTAATGTAACGTTCTGCACCGGTAAGGGTTTGTTTGCGAATCCATTCAGCCGGTACTTTATCTTTATGACTGTTTGTTACTTCCAAAAAATACCCAAACACGTTGTTGTAAGAAATCTTAAGGTTTGTGATTCCTGTTCGTTCTACTTCCCGTTTTTGAATATTTAAAAGGTAATCCTTTCCTGAAAAAGCGATGCTTCGCAATTCATCAAGTTCTTGATTAAATCCTTCTTTAAAAATATCACCCTTGTTAGTTAGCATAGGTGGCTCAGGATTTATAACCGATTTTATTTTATTCAATAATACTTCACAGGGATTCAGTTTATCAGCTAAACTCATCAATTCCTCATGCTGGGTTATTTTGCAAAGTTCCTTCACTTGGGCTACTATTTCTAGTGCTCTTCCCAATGCAATTATTTCTCTTGGGTTTATTCGAAGCAAAGAAACCTTCGTGATTAAGCGTTCCAAATCGCCGATTCTGGTAAGTTTATGACTCACATCTTTGGTAAATTCAGAATGGGTTACCCCAAAATCAACTGTATCCAATCGTTGTTTTATCCTAAACTTATCTTTAAGCGGCATAACAAGCCATTTGCGAAGCAATCGGGCACCCATTGGAGTTTGGGTATTATCTAATATTTCTAAGAGTGATTTTCCTTGCGGGTGATTGCTGTAAATTAACTCTAAATTTCGTGCTGTAAATTGATCCAACCAAACATGTTCGTCTCTATCCAATCTTGAAATGGTGCTGACATGGCTTAAATTGGTATGTTGGTTTTGATTTAAATAATGAATAATGGCACCTGCCGCAGTTATCCCTAAAACCAATTCATCTATTCCAAATCCTTTAAGAGTAGCTGTTTTAAAATGGGAAAGGAGTTTTTCTTCCGCAAAGGTTTGTTCAAAAATCCAGTCATCTAAGATGTAGGTATAAAAATCCCCAAACTGATTTTCAAATTTAGAACGAAACGATTTGGGATAAATAACTTCAGAGGGTTTCAGATTTTGAAACAATTTAATAATATAATCCGCATCTCCTTCAGCGGTTAAAAACTCTCCGGTTGATATATCAATAAACGAAACACCAAATTTTTCTTTCCCGGGAAATAAAGCGGCTAAATAATTGTTTTGTCGCGATTCTAGAATTTTATCATTAATGCTTACACCTGGAGTTACCAATTCAGTAACCCCACGTTTTACAATTGTTTTGGTAAGTTTTGGGTCTTCTAATTGATCGCAGATAGCAACTCGTTGTCCTGCTCTAACCAATCGAGGAAGATATACATCCAATGAATGGTGTGGAAAACCGGCTAGTTCAACTTCATTGGCCTTGCCATTTCCTCGTTTTGTTAAGGTAATTCCTAAAATTTGAGACGATTTTTTGGCATCTTCGCCGAAAGTTTCATAAAAATCTCCAACACGAAATAAAACCAAAGCACCAGGATACTTTTGTTTTACTTCGTTGTATTGTTTCATCAACGGTGTTTCATTATCAGCTATTTTTGCACACAAAATGAGTATGGATTTAAGAGTCCGCAAATTAAAGAATATAGAACTAAATCGCCTATCAATTGATGATTTTAAAAGTCAAGATAAAAAGCAATTGGTGGTATTGCTTGATGATGTGCGAAGTATGAACAACGTGGGGTCTATTTTTAGAACGTGTGATTGCTTGGGAATTGGCCAAATTTATTTGTGCGGAATTACAGGAAGTCCACCACATCGAGATATTTATAAAACTTCATTAGGTGCTGAGAACAGTATTGATTGGGAATATCATGAGGATATTGAAACACTTATCAATACCTTAAAAAGTGAGAACTACATCATTGCTGGACTGGAACAAACAGACAAAAGCATAGATATTCGTAATTTTGACCCGCAATCAAAACCTGTAGCAATAATTGTAGGTAACGAAGTGGAAGGCATTAGCGATAAAGCTTTGGCATTATGTGATGAGATTTTAGAAATACCACAATTTGGCACCAAACATTCATTTAATGTGGCTGTAAGTTGCGGAATTGCTTTTTGGGAATTGATTAAAAGCAAATAATTTGCATACGAATTGATTAAACAGATAAACTTAATATTAACGCTATTTACTCGAACATATCTTTGAAAATAAATATTCTCTTAAAATTGATAAGCTTTTTAAGCATTTTACTGTTGAGCATTTGTAATCTCTTTGCGCAACCCAAAGATGCTGCAATGTATATTATTGGCAAAATAAGAACCGAGCAGCGACGTATTGATTTATTTGATAGCATGGTTGATAATAAAGTTCGTCTGAGCAAGCAGGACCTTACCGATAAGGTTCAACAATCTCTTTTTTTTAATATAAATAACCTTATTATTTTGGTGCAAAAAGGTGAAACTGATTACAAAACCAAACTCATCAAACTAGAAATCATTTTAAAAATTATCAAACATATTGAACGTGAAAATATTGACCTAACCAATCACTATGAGTTTCATATAAATCTGGCTTATAAATGCATGATGGAATCAGAGATTACCCGATTGCTGCCCAGTATGATTGTTAATCCTGTAAGTGCTTTAAAAATATTACCATTTTACGTAAAAAAGCCTGAAACCCTTGATTTTTTGCTGAAAGTGGTAAAATCATCACCAACAGAGTTGCTTAGTTATTACAAGCAATATTCTGAACAATCTTATTCTGATACCATATTACTTGAACTTGTAAAGTATGCTCCAAGCGAGGTAAAAGGCTATATGTATTCTCAAAACCCGGTTAGCAAAGCCATTAAATTATCTAATAATTCTTGGTTAGAAACTTTTGTTAAAATCTATGATGAAGTTGGGATGAAAAGCTTAGCTTACTCATTTTTAGAAGATATACATACTGGTAAGATTAAGATAAAAGAAGCCGACAGAATAACGACAGACCCCGCCATTTATATAAAAAGGCTTATTGAATTGATGGGACGCAATCAAGTGGCAGCAAAATATACTATCGAAAAAGAATTACAGGTATTGTGTCTCAAGCATATACGAGTCATTAATGATTTACACGAGGAACCGGATGAAGCTCGATTTGACTGTTTAAAATCATTAGACGCCAATGAAATTTACACCCTAATGGTATTGGGCGAAAGTGAAGTTTATACCTCTACATTTATTGGGCTTTATAAACGAATGGAGGGCAAAGTAAAAACAAAATCTTTCTATACATTTTTGCAGGAACAAAACTGGCTCAAGTTCAGAACATTTATTAAAATGTGTGCCGGATACAATACATTAAATTTATTTTTGGCCAAACTTACGCTTGAAGAAAAAAATAAACTTTTTCGTAAATTCTGCGAAGGTTTGGAGGCTGAAAATGGTAACCCTGAAAATGCTGTTACCGTTGCAGATACTTATGGAAGTTTGAAAGACGAGGCTACCAAAAAGCAATTAGAAAAATTAATTTCCAATTATTTTTATCTTTTAACGAGTCAGGGAAAGTTTGAAGCTTCAAAACTTTATGAGCTTTTAATTGAAATAATGACCAATAAAAATATTGGTAACCGGCCAAATATTTCTGTTGTCGCATCGCATCACTTATTTAAATCCGACACCTGCTTTGAACAATTAATGTTTTATAAAGATAAAGATGGAGATGCTAGTTTCAAATCATTTATAGCTAGCCACAGAAAGCCTGAGTGGGGAATAGAGGAATTTGAAAACTACGTAAAAATAAGTCCTAGAAAAGGCAAGCAGATTATTATTTACGCCAATCGCCCGGAAAAAGAAGGAGAGGGGCAATCTGAAATTCAGAACATTTTTATTGAAAAAAATCATTGGCCCGAAATTGTGATTCATAGAGGCCATAGTTACTACGCGTGGGCCACTATTGAATCATTAAATCCTGAAGCCAGAATTGTTGTGTTGGGCAGTTGTGGAGGATATAATAATATCATTAAGGTTTTGGATATTAGTCATGAAAGCCAAATAATTTCATCCAAACAAATTGGCACCATGCTGGTAAATAATGAAGTTATTTATCAAATGAATGAAACCATTCGCTTAGGTAAAGATTTAGATTGGGCTGTCCTTTGGAAATCCATTGAAACCAAATTTAAAGGCAATCGAGAGGCCATCGAAAAATTTAACGATTATATACCTCCCCATCAAAATCTGGGAGCTTTGTTTATCAAAACTTATAGAGAGAGAATTTGATATTTATGGTTAATGACTAATTGTTAGTGATTAATAAATAGGGTATCAGCTAAATTGAAAATTTTACCATGAATGATTTATCATTAAGCATTGTTAATACAATCTTGATAACATGCCTTTCTTACTCCTAAAATTGTTTTACATTCGCATCCCGTACACTAAGGTTTTTATTAACCTAATATTATGCGAAAATCAAAATTTGTATTTGTTACGGGCGGCGTTACATCGTCATTAGGAAAGGGTATAATTTCAGCCTCCCTTGCCAAGCTTCTTCAGGCCCGCGGCTATTCTGTTACCATTCAAAAATTTGATCCCTACATTAATGTAGATCCGGGAACAATGAATCCTTATGAACATGGCGAATGTTTTGTAACTGAAGACGGAGCGGAAACCGATTTGGATTTGGGCCACTATGAACGCTTTTTAAATATTCCAACTTCGCAAGCTAATAATGTTACTACAGGTCGTATTTACCAAACTGTTATAGAAAACGAAAGAAGAGGAGAATACCTTGGTAAAACGGTTCAGGTTATTCCTCATATTACCAATGAAATTAAGCGCCGGATGATGTTGCTTGAAGAAGTAGGGAAATACGATATTATTATAACAGAGCTTGGCGGAACCGTAGGGGATATAGAATCTTTGCCCTATATAGAGGCTGTTCGTCAGTTACGCTGGGAATTAGGTCAGGATACCATTTGTATTATCCATTTAACCTTGGTTCCATACCTAAAGGCTGCCAAAGAGTTAAAAACCAAACCAACACAACACTCAGTAAAAGAACTACAAGAATTGGGTGTTCAGCCTGATATTTTGGTTTGCCGCACAGAGCATAAATTAAACTCGGAATTGCGCAAGAAAATAGCCCTATTTTGTAACGTGAATCAAAATGCGGTTATTGAATCCATTGATGCTGATACAATTTATGATGTACCGTTATTAATGCTTAAGGAAAAACTTGATAAAGTAACGTTAGCCAAATTAAAACTACCTTCACGCAATGAACCTGAACTGGAAGCTTGGAAAGATTTTATTTTAAGAGTAAAACATCCTACAAATGAAGTTACTATTGGGCTTGTTGGAAAATATGTAGAATTACAAGATGCCTATAAATCCATTATTGAATCATTTATCCATGCAGGTGCAGAGAATGATTGTAAAGTAAATATTAAAACGATTCATAGCGAAATGCTTACTCCTGAAAATGCCAAAGAAAAACTGGAAGGCCTGGACGGAGTATTGGTGGCTCCCGGTTTTGGTAGCAGGGGCATTGAAGGGAAAATTGAAGCCATTCATTACTTAAGAACCCATAATATTCCGTTTTTTGGAATTTGCCTTGGAATGCAAATGGCTGTGATAGAGTTTGCTCGCAATGTTTTAAAATTGCCAGAGGCTCATTCAACAGAAATGGAAGTAAATAGTTTGAATCCGGTAATCGATTTAATGGAAGATCAAAAGGAAGTTTCGCAAAAAGGGGGTACCATGCGCTTGGGAAGCTATAATTGTGAGCTTAAGAAAGGTACCAAATCCTTTACAGCTTATGGTAAAAATAAAATAAGTGAACGTCACCGCCACCGTTATGAATTTAACAATGTGTATTTAGATGATATGGAAAAAGCGGGTATGATTGCTGCGGGAAGAAATCCGGAAACAAATCTGGTGGAAATAGTAGAAATACCTAAGCACCGCTGGTTTGTTGGAGTTCAGTATCACCCTGAATTGAAAAGCACAGTTGAAAATCCTCATCCTTTATTTGTGAAATTTGTAAAGGCTTGTATGGATTATTCGGAGGAGAAAAAATAAAGTTTTTTCACACTTGAGTTATGAATTGTCATTCCGAGGTACGAGGAATCTATTTCTCAGTTGAGATGCTTCGTGCCTCAGCATGACAAAAGAATATCAAAAAAAAGACCCTGTAAATACTTCCGGAGGCTTTGTTTTATTTTTTTAAGCGTTTTTCTAAGGCTAGATTAACGGTTAATCTATGCCTGTGTAGCGTCATGTTTCATCACGATAATCATCCCTAACCCATTTTTTTAAGGTAGATATCCATTTTCCATTCTGTTTTTCTAAGGTGTAATCACCATCATCAACGATAACATAGGGGGCTGTTGAAAGAGAAGACCTTCTAATAATTGTTTCTACCTTATCTATACCAGAGCCTTTTGGATTAAATTTATATTTTAATCCTGCGATTCTAGGACCATAATGTGCAATATCTATTGTTGTATCTTTAATTCCTAAATTACCTATATATTTCACTCCCAGGGGTTGGTTCTTCATCGCCACCACCACTGCATGAGTTGATAAAGAAAACTGCAACTGCCAAACTTGCCATAAGAATGACCTTGGGATTTTTAATTTTTTAAGGATGTGTTTCGTGTAGTATTTATTTTATTTTTTTTGAAAATAGAAAGTAAAGCCCTTGATGGCATAGTGAAAAAAGAAGGAAAATAGCTTGGTAAAAAACTTGAAAACCCTTTATTTTAAAGGGTTTCGAGCGGGGTAAATGTAGCGTTAAAAATCATTTTAAGAATGCTTGTTTGCAGTTTTTTAGGATTTTTGTTAAAATTTATTCCATAAAAATATTACTACAAGCTTGAAGATAAAAATAATAAGAAACAATTTTTCTTTTTTTGCTATTTACCATTCCAACGAAGGAGGAATCTCTAACAGATGCCTCGTTTCTCGGCATGACAACAACATCATTACAAACCAATGCGCCAAACACAGGCTGAGAATTGTCATCCCGACGATAGGAGGGATCTTTTTAAATTGTTCGAAATAGAGATGCCTCGTTCCTCGGCATGACAAACTCCTAGGGTTCTATTTCACCACCAATTTCTGACGGTTTATTTTGCCATTTTCTGATTGCAACTGAACAATATAATAGCCTGGTGAAAAGGCAGAAATATCAAGACTTTCATAATTATATTCCATATTGAAACGTTTATTAATGATTAATTTGCCGGTTAAATCATAAATAGAAAGATTTAAATTACCAGTAAATGATTTTGGAAAAGCAATGTTTACTTCACTCTTTGCCGGATTTGGATATACAGTTATGGCATCATCAGGCAAACCATTTATGTATTCATAAAACGTATAGATTTGATTTACATCAACATTATATTTTACAATTCGTCGGTGCTTTTTATTAGGAAAAGTAACTAGGATAGAATCAATCAAAGAATTATTATCTAACCCAAAAACCAATGAAAAAGGAGCCTGACCGGCAGCATTTCCTTGACCTGCATATACTTCGCGCGTTTTTATAAGTTTTCCCGAAGAAACAACTACTTTGGCACCAATGCAACTTCCATTGGTTCCTCTAGCTGGTTTAAGATTTACCACAACATGATTTTTACTATTTCCTGCATTATTTTTTAAAAAGATAGGAACAACCCCAACTCCTGGAGTACCTCCGCCATAAATCAATAAATCTTCATCACCATCATTGTCATAATCCATTGGGCGAACAATGCTCATGGTATTGTATTTATTGCCATTAGCCGTTAAATTAAGAACCTTACTTACATCTGTAAATTTATTATCAGCTTTTTGATGAAACATAAACAAACGCCCGTTTCCTCCTCCGGCATAGGTTCCATCGGCATAACACAGGTCCGTTAATCCATCATTATCAAAATCATACCAATTGGCATCATAAGTTGCTATATGACTGGCAAAAGGGGCTATTCTAGGAGTAATATCTCTAACCCAGCGAAGCATAAAGTTA
This sequence comes from Chitinophaga pinensis, assembly GCA_945897885.1. Lineage (GTDB taxonomy): Bacteria > Bacteroidota > Bacteroidia > NS11-12g > UBA9320 > JABWCE01. The sequence goes on along the minus strand of CAMDGU010000005.1, from coordinate 59,849 downwards.
CTATCAGCCCCTTGGTTTTTTACAATTGTGGAACGGCCTTCATTTGGGTCATTACCTCCATGAACCAAGGCAAAATAAAAATCAAAATCCCCATCGTTATCGTAATCACATGGCATAGCAGCCCAGTGGCATAATTCCTGTCCATTATCGCCTTTCATTAGTTGGCTTGTGTAACCAACGCTTTTGGCAACATTTTCAAAATTTCCATTTTTAGTATTTTTCCAAAGGCTTCCACCTGTTCTGCAATAGGAGGCTGTAAAAATATCAGTCCACCCATCATTATTCCAGTCACCCGCGCTGCTTCCATAAAGTGGTTCATTGTTAGGTTTATTCAAATTTGTAAAGCCGGTTACATTGGTAAATGTTCCATTCCCGTTGCCTTTCATTAAAATATCATCCTGTATTTTATTATTGGTATAATCTGAAAACCAATTACCAATAAATAAATCAATATTTCCGTCCAAATTATAATCCAAAAAACTTAATCCTTGAGTATTGGTTAACCCCAATTCATCCAGGCCATTTTTAGGTTTAATACTAAATTGTCCTTGGCCGTTATTCAACATTACCTGACAGCGATCTCCCACATCTTTATAATTTTCAATCCTATGAAAATAATGGGCTGTAACCATATCTACATCCCCATCATTATCTACATCAGCAAAAGCTGCACAGGTAGTTTGGCGACCGGTATCCGATTCATTTACATTGCTGTTAATTTTTGACCAAGTGGTTTTATCTACAAAGGTTCTTGAACCTGTTTTGGGGTCTGTTTCATTCATGAATAGTTTCATGGGTTTTCGATTGTTAAAATAATCAACCCCAGTAATGGTTATCAGGTCAATAAAACCATCATTGTTTACATCAACAGAATAGGCTTTCTGCATTTTTTGGCCTGTCAATCCGGTTTCAGGTGTAATATCAGAAAACCAGCTTGCATCCTGAGAAAAGCCCAAAATAGGCAGAAATAGCAAGGTAAAAAGTAGATTTAATTTCATAAAGGTACTGAACAAAAATAACAAAAACATAGATTAGTCTACAATTCTATAATAATTGGTATAAAATAGGGACCTTAGAATTGTTTACGATTCATTTTTTATCTAGGTTTGCAACAATTCCATACTATGCTTGTATCCAAAGTATCAAAAAATTTACTCGAAGAATTGAAATATGTTGTAGGGCAATTAGATAATAAGTCGTATTCAATGCCATTACAACTTTTATCAGGCAGTACTATAGGCCAGCATACACGTCATATACTTGAATTTTATCAATGTTTTATTGAAGGAAATACAGCCAAGGAGATTGATTATGACTTGCGAAAAAGGAATATAACTATTGAAACAGATTCAGAATTTGCCTGTAATTTAATTGATACCATTAACCAATCCATTGATTTGTCTGGCACCAACACCATTATTTTAAAGTTTAACAATGGAGATGAAAGCCAATTTATATCCTCTAGCGTTGAGCGTGAATTAGTTTATAATATTGAACACGCCATTCACCATATGGCTATAATAAAAATAGCTTTGATTAGTAACTTTTCAGAAATTATTCTTCCAGCCAATTTTGGAGTAGCTCCATCCACAGTAAAATTTCACAGCCAAAATGTGCACAGTTAGTTTCTTGCCCAAGGGTGGAAACGATTTTATCCTTACCAGTAATCGTGATGAAAAAGAAAGTCGCGAAATTGCCCATCATCCCAAGGAATTTATTAATCAACACATAAAGGTTGTTTATCCGCAAGACCCTCGTGCTAAAGGAACTTGGATTGCCATGGCCGAAAATGGGTTTACACTCTGTTTGTTAAATGGAGGGTTTGCTGCTCATAAAAGCAAACCGCCTTACAGAAAAAGCAGGGGAGTGGTATTGCTTGATTTTTTTCAATACAACAATGTCAATCAGTTTGTTGTAAATTATGATTTCAAAAATATTGAACCTTTTACCCTCATTATAGTAGATTACAAATCAGCTCTTCACCTTTATGAAATAAGATGGGATGGTAAACAAGTTCATTTATCATTTAAGGATTCTAAAGTAAGTCATATTTGGTCGTCTGTTACACTTTATACTCCCGATATAAGAGCAGAACGTGAACAATGGTTTAACGATTGGAAAAAAGAACAAAAAACAGGTTTTGAGGCCGAAAAGGTTAAAGAATTTCATTTAACAGGAGGAAAAGGGGATAAAGAAAATGACTTGTTTATGAAACGAGCAGGAACTTTTACGGTTAGTGTATCTCAAATAAAAAAAGAAGGTAAAGCCTTGGAGATGAATTACACTGATTGTATGAAGCATTCAAGTTCAACACATGCTTTAACCCTTCTATGAGATTTTTCAAGTTAAGGCGGTTTATTACTCAATGGACTAACTACGAATATTGGCCATGGTTATTCTTTTATTTACCGGCAATTCCTGTTCACCTTTGGTATGCATTACGTTCAGGCTATATGTTTTATAATACTGCTGTAAATCCGGGTATTGATAAAGGTGGGCTTTTTGGGGAAAGTAAAATAGACATTCTTAATAATTTTAGTGATGATTATAAACCAAAAACTTACAATCACAAAGCTGAAAACTCAGTTATAGAAACGCTTGAAATATTAAAAAACCGAAACTTTGAAATTCCAATAATTATTAAACCAAATGTTGGTGAACGAGGGTTAATGGTTGTAAAAGCAAATTCGTTTGAGGAAATTGAAACTATATTAAAATCTAACTCTGTTGATTATATCATTCAGGAATTTATTGATTACCCTCATGAATTTGGGGTATTATATGCAAGAATTCCTGATTGTGAGCATGGTAAAGTTTTATCGATTACATTAAAAGGCTTTTTAACAGTTACAGGGGATGGCAATAGAACAATTGAAGAATTGCTTTTAGAAAACAAGCGGGCATGGTTTCAAATTGATAGATTGAGGAATGAAAAACCGGAAATTCTTAAAACCATATTGGCAAAGGATAAAAAATATGTCGTTGAACATATTGGAAACCACTGCCGAGGAACAGAATTTATTAATGGAAACTATTTAATAACTGAAAATCTTCACAAGGTGTTTGACCAAATTGCTAAGCAGTTTGATGGGTTTTATCTCGGTCGTTTTGATTTAAAGGCTAAAAGTTTTGAAGAATTTCAAAAAGGACAAACAATTAAAATTTTTGAGTTAAACGGTGTTACATCTGAGCCCGGCCATATTTACGATAAAAATCATAGCTTGATGAAAGCCTATCGAGATATTTTTAACGTAATGGCTGAAGCATATAAAATTAGCCGAATTAATATAAAGAATGGTGTAAAGCCATTCAGCACCAAATTTGTTGTCAACTTATTGTTACAACATTTTAAAAATAAATAAACAAGGAACACTTTTTGTGTGCAACATTCGTTAAAAGAATAATTTCATCATGAATATCCGAAATCTCCTAATTCTATTTTTATTAAGCATTTTAAATTCAGTCAATGGTCAGTCGGCAATGGTTTCTCCGGCTGCTTTTGATTTTGGAGTGGTAAAGCAATGGAAAAATGACACAGCTTATTTTACAGTTGAAAATACAGGTACTTCAAAGTTTGTTTTTTTGCCAATAGGATATTCGGAGGATGTATTGGTAATTTTGCCCAAAGGAAGTATTGAGGTAGGACAATCTCCTATTGTAAAATTCATTTACTATACTCAAGACCGCGGAAATTTCAGGAAGACGGTTTCTATTTATATCAGTTCATCTAATGACCCATTAGAACTGACTGTCAAAGGTAAAATTATAGATTTTCATCCCGATGCCATGCTCAATTGTCCTTCAATGACGGATAATCCTCCACCTGCAACCACTGAAAAACCTGTTGAGATACAAGTGGTAGATGCCATTTCAGGAGAAGGACTTAAAGGATTTGATATTATTGTTAAAAATCCCACCGATCAATTTCTTATTGAAAAAGCATTTAAAGACCGCGTTTATTTTGATAATTTAAAAAATGGCAAATACATGGTAAATATTTCCCTTTCGGGATATGAATCAAAAGAACAGGTTATTATTACAAGTCGAGTTACCCGCAAATTTATTATTAAGCTTCAACCTGATGAAGGACCAATAGTAATGGTTCCTCCGGATAACACCAAAAAAGAAGACGAAACAATTATTTTAGAAAAACCTAATGAAACGGAAGAAGAGCGCTTAGATATTGAAAAACTAAGGGAAAAATTTAACGCTAAATTTAAGGATAAGCGTATTATTGAAAAGGATGTAATCATTGTTCAGGATGGTGAAAATGATTCTTTACTGAAAGAAAAAGAGGTAATTGTAAAAATTGACTTACCTGATTTTACAGCAACCGGAACCCTAAATAAGGATAAATATGCCAGTAACAATATTGTATTTTTAATTGATGTATCTACCAGTATGGACAGGCCCGAGAAATTGCCTTACCTTAAAAAATCTGTTAAAGATATGGTAAATGTGCTTAGAGAAGAAGATTTGGTAACCATGATAGTGTATTCCAGTAAAGTAAATATTCTACTACAAGGAGAACCAGGAAACCATAAAGAAAAGATTTTTGAGGTAATAGATGGTTTATCAGCCAAAGGTCTCTCACATGGCACCGAAGGAATGAATATAGCTTACGCAAATGCCAGTCAAAACTTTATTTCGAACGGGAATAATCAAATTATATTGGTTTCAGATGGTATTTTTAATTCTGAAAATTTTTCACCAAAAACAATGTATAAGCTTGCCAAAGAAAAAGCAGAATTGGAAGCAATTAAAACATCTGCAATTGGTTTTGGTAAAAATGCAGAAGCCATAGAATTTATGAAAACTCTTGCCGAAAATGGTTCTGGTAATTTCATTCGTATTCTTAGTGAAAATGATGCAGCAACTGTATTAGTTAATGAAATAATGCAGAATTCCATTAAACAATAATTCTTGATTGTATTAAATTTCCAACAGTGTTTTCTTTATTTTTTTTAACAAATAAAAAACCCATTACTACTGTAGCAATGGGTTTGATATAAATAAATATAGATATTGTAATTAAATTCTTCTTTCTTTGATACGGGCAGCTTTACCAATTTTTGTTCGAAGGTAAAACAATCTGGCACGACGAACTTTACCTCTTCTCATCACTTCTATTTTATCAATATTAGGACTGTTTAAAGGAAATATACGCTCAACGCCAATACCACCTGAAATCTTACGAACGGTAAAGGTTTCGGCAGTACCGCTATTTCTGCGTTGAATTACCACACCTTGAAACTGTTGGATACGTTCTTTAGCTCCCTCTTTAATTTTATAATGCACGCTAACAGTATCTCCGGCTGAAAATTCAGGAACATCTGTTTTTTTGTATTGCGCCTCTATGTGTTTAATAAAATCCATAATCCTTGTTTTTAAAGGGCGCAAAACTACAAATTATTTGTTTGAAAACAAGGGAATTTATATATTATTTGCAAAAATTATTATGGCGAACAAGAACAAGAAACTTCAAGGGATTGTATACAGCACTAACCCCGACTATCTGCCAAACGACGAGGCGTCTGATTTTATGGAGACCTTATCTCCAAATAAACAAAATTTATTAGTCAGGATATCAACCCAAGGACGAGGTGGAAAAAAAGCAACGCTTATACAACGGTTTGTAGGAAGTGAAAGTGATTTGGAAAATTTAGGAAAAGACTTAAAAAAACACTGTGGAACCGGCGGAACTGTAAAAGATGGAGAAATAATAATTCAAGGTGATTTGTGCCAAAAAATAGTTGATTATCTAGCAGCAAAGGGTTATAAAGCAAGAAAGGGATAATTCCCTTATTTAAATTTATTCTAAACAAATTAACTATTTGTTCCTAAGTGTTATATTTTCAGAAAGTTAATTAAACTGATTTTTTACTCTTACTATTCTACTTTAAATGATTTTATTAAATTTGTAGCCCTTTTCAAAAAACGAACAATAAATGAAACATCACGTTATAGTAGAACATATTATTTCCAAAGCAGGAAGAGCTCATATTCAACTTACTGTTGAGCAACTTATTGAAAAAGCCTTGATAAATAAGGAAGGTGCGATAACCGATTCAGGTGCATTAGCTGCAGATACCGGTGAATTTACCGGACGCAGTCCAAAAGACAAATTTGTTGTTTATGATGACAATACAAAAGACTTTGTGTGGTGGGGTGATGTGAATAATAAAATCGAATCTTCAAAATTTGACAACTTGCTTTATAAGGTTATTAAACACCTAGAAGGTAAGGAGTTATTTATTCGCCAAAGTTATGCATGTGCTGATCCTGCCTACCGTTTGAATATAGAAGTTGTTACTGAAACTGCTTATCAAAATGTATTTGCCAATAATTTATTTTTAAGACCAACAGCTGCCGAACTTGAAACCCAAAATCCTGAGTGGCTTATTTTGGCTGCACCTTCATTTCATGCTATTCCTGCTGAGGATGGAACCCGCCAGCATAATTTCACCATGATTGATTTTACAAAGAAAATTATACTTATTGGTGGTTCAGGCTACACTGGTGAGATTAAAAAAGGAATTTTTACTGTTTTAAATTATGTATTACCTCATGAAAAAGGCGTTGTTTCCATGCATTGCTCCGCAAATATTGGGTCAAAAAATGATACAGCCATTTTCTTTGGTCTTTCAGGAACCGGTAAAACAACCCTATCTGCGGACCCAAGTCGAAAACTTATAGGCGATGACGAACACGGATGGGCTAACAACTCCGTTTTCAATTTTGAAGGTGGATGCTACGCTAAGTGTGTAGACTTATCAGAAGAAAAAGAACCTCAAATATGGAATGCAATCAAACCCGGAGCATTGGTAGAAAATGTGCGGTTTTATGATGGAACCAATACTGTTAATTTTAATGATATTTCAGTAACAGAAAATACCCGAGTTGCCTATCAAATTGATTTTATTGATAATATTGCTGTTCCTTCAGTAGGGAATGCACCTGAAAATATTTTCTTTTTAACTGCAGATGCATTTGGTGTTTTGCCTCCAATTTCAAAATTAACTCCGGCTCAAGCTATGTATCACTTTATTTCAGGTTATACAGCTAAAGTAGCGGGTACCGAGGCTGGTGTAACTGAACCACAAGCTACATTCTCAGCGTGTTTTGGTAAAGCATTTTTACCCTTGCACCCGGCAAAATATGCTGAAATGTTGGGAGAAAAACTTAAAGAGAATCCTAACATTCGTGTGTGGTTGGTAAATACCGGTTGGAGTGGAGGAGCTTATGGTGTTGGCTCTCGTATGAAACTATCCTACACTCGTTCGATGATTACTGCGGCGTTGGAAGATTCTTTGCAAAATGTAGAATTTAATATTCACCCAGTATTTGGAATTGCCATGCCGGTTTCATGTCCTAATGTACCTGCTGAACTTTTGAACCCAAGAAATACCTGGGCTGATGCTTCTGAATATGATAGAAAAGCCAATCATTTAGCCGAATTGTTTAATAATAACTTTAAGCAATATGCTGATGGATGCAGTGAAGAAATACTTTCTGCTGCTCCTAAAGCACAAGCTACTGCTTGATAGAAGGTTTAAAATTTTTAAAAGGCTTGAAAAAATTTTCAAGCCTTTTTTGTTTTCTCTAAATCTGATAAAAATCATAAACTTTCATCCTTGCAAGTTTTAAATAACTATAAATTTGCAGTCATATTGAAAAAAACTATTTCCATTTTTCTAGTGCTAACTTTATATAGCCAGCTAATGGTCAAAGTAGGAGTAATAGCTACTTGGAAATTTAATCAAAACTATATTGCCCAAAACCTTTGTATAAATCGCGATAAGCCGGAAATGGAATGCAATGGTAAATGCCATCTTCAAAAGCAACTAAAAAGCGTTGAGAACAATCAAACCAAAGAAACCAATGCTTCGTTACCTTTAAAATTAAAGAATCTTAAAACGGATGATTTTGTAAATTACTCTGAAATGCGGGTATCGTTTATACAAACCGTTCAAAATTTGATTCTAAATTCAACTTTAAATACCCATTATTTATTTAACTATATAAGCTCCTGCTTTCGTCCACCGCAGGTTTAGGTTTGATTTTCCCTTTTCTTTTTCAAATCAAACTTTAATAAAATTATATAAATGTATAAAATAATAGTAACCGCTATGCTACTATTGCTGAGCGGAAATGCACTTGCCTGCGATATTTGCGGGTGCAGTGCCGGTGGAAATTACTTTGGCATTTTGCCTAAGTTTCAACAAAACTTTGCAGGGGTAAGGTATCAATACCGCAGCTTTGAATCTAGAGCTCATGAAAGTATTTCGGAGAATGGACAAGCCAGCATGGAATATTTTCAAACAACAGAATTATGGGGCCGATATGTTCTAAATAAACGTTTACAGATGTTTGCCTTTCTCCCGTTCAACCGTAATAAAAGGGTTGAAGATACTAAAACGACGGTCGTAAGTTCTCTAGGAGACATTACCGCAATTGCCAATTTTGTAATAATAAACAGTGACAGCAGCTGTAAACGCTATAAGCATTTGCTTCAAATAGGAGGAGGGATAAAAACTCCAACAGGAAAGCATGAAATAATAAGAAATGGAATTATGCTTAATCAAAATATTCAACCGGGAACCGGTTCGTTTGATTTTCCTATAAATGCCATTTATGCACTACGGCATAAGCAAATTGGCTTTAATACAGAAATGGGCTACACCTTTAATTCTCCCAATAATCAGCATTTTCAGTTTGGTAACAGATTTTCAATTGTCGCCCGAATATTTTACTGGAAAAAATTTAAACAAACCATTTTATTACCCAGTATTGGCATGGCTTTTGAAAAAACTAAGAACGACCTAATAAGCAGCATAAAGCAAGATTATACGGGTGGTGAAATAGTACTAGCCAATGTCGGATTTGATATGTATTACAAGAACATTTCTTTGGGAATAACCTACAAAAAACCTATGACTGAAAGCATAGGTGGCGGTTATATTAGTAACCGTCAAAGGCTTTCAGCAAATTTTATTTACTTATTTTAAAATTAATTCAAACAAAAAATGAAAACCATTAAAATCATAAGCTTCATAGCTTTTTTATTTATCTCAATAGTCTTTTTTGAATCTTGCCAAAAGGAACAAGCCGATACTGCCGTACCAGAGTTTACAGTTTTAGAACCAATGTTAGGAGATACTGCAGTTGGAGAAACTCATATTGAATTTACAGTTACAGATAATGCCGGATTAGATGACCTTGTTGTAACGATTAAAGATAAATCCGAAACAGTTATTTACTCAAAACATTCAAATGTTTTGGATTTAAAAGTATTTGCATTTCATGATCATTATCATTTGGATGGAATAACTTCAATTACACCTTTAATTGTTACATTAATGGCTATGGATAAAAGTGGAAATACCAAAACTAAAGAGATTCCTATATTCGCAAAACCTTAAAAAAAATATAAAGACTATTTTAAAGCACTTTAGAAAATCTATGGTGCTTTTTTTAGATATTATCTTTAGTAGCAGTGGACTTTTTTTCCTTGCGATATGTTGAAATAACCGGAATGGCAGTTATTATGATTAAAAACAATACTACCAAACCTAAATGATCCTTCAAATTTGGAATAGCTTTAGCTAAATAATATGCACTAAGTGTCATTGTTGAGGTCCAAAGAATAGAACCTACAACTGTGTAAACAACAAAGATTTTTAGTTCCATTTTAATAACACCGCTTAAAATGGGAGCAAAGGTGCGAATGATGGGTAAAAATCGACCTAAAATTAAAGCTTTACCACCATGTCGGTTATAAAATGAATTGGTAATAGCCACATAGCGTTTTTTAAAAACCAATGAATCATCACGAGTAAATAATTTAGTGCCAACTCGTTTACCAAAGTAATATCCAGTAAGGTTTCCAAAAGTGGCAGCCAAGTTTAAACCAAGCATAAGTGTCACAATATTAACATCTAACACATGGGTACTGCATAATATTCCTGCTGTAAATAATAGAGAATCGCCGGGCAAAAAGAAACCAATAAATAAGCCTGTTTCGGCAAAAACAATGAATAAAAGCAAACCCAACCCACCAATTTTTATCAAATTTTCGGGTACAAATAATTTAGGTATCAGCTCGAAATATTCTTCCATTAATCCTTCGGCTAAAATAGGATTAATTTTTTTGTGTAGTTAGAAAAAAAAGAAATAAGAATAATTTTAAACTACTTGTTTTTAAAGTCAGTTTTGGCACACCCCCCTTTTGTTATCATGTATTTTAAAATAACATTAGAAAATGGATGAGTAGAAGAATAATTATCTACGATAAACTTTTTATCCACCTTTATATGACTCGTAAAACTAATAAATGACGGAATACTTTGTTCTATTGCAAAACGGTGGAAACGTATTTCTAAATCATTCGGTGCTTGAACCACGGATTTGTTAATGTCACTTAGCCCTTTTTTGAGGTACGATATTTTATCATTAGGTAAAAAAGCATGTTTGGCGTTCAAGCAATGAAAAACTCCGTTGTAGCATCTTTGAATAGGCGTGGTGGGCTTGTTTTCTTTAAAATATTCAATCCTTTTCTCAGTAGTTACTTTACTATCAATTGCTTTTATATAATCAGTTCTTAAATCTTCAACTGTAGAGTTTAAACTAAGGATCCAAAGAAAAAGGATTATCAGAAATTTCATTACAAAATATTTAGTTGGTATCGTGAATACGATTTTAACAAAAGGTAAACTTTGTGAGGATTGGAAACCCTAATACGCGAACGAAGTATTTTTTTAGCTGGTGTTCTTTCAATTTTTAAAAGTAAATTGTAGTAGTATTTGTAGGCTGTATATACCCCAAAACGACAATTAAGTGGTAACTTAATGATGCCCGAAAAAGCTTCTTTAAAATCATTTCTAATATCTGCCTCAATTTGTTTTTTGCTTTGGGCTGTAAAATTATCAAAGTCGATACCCGGAAAATATATCCGTTCACGCTCATCGAAATCACTTTTTAAATCCCTTAAAAAATTGACTTTTTGAAAGGCTGCCCCCAACTTTCGAGCAGGACTTTTCAGTTCATCATACTTAGTTTTATCTCCTTTGCAAAATACTTGAAGACACATCAAGCCAACCACTTCGGCAGATCCATATATGTATTCATTGTACTTTTCATCGTCATATTCCACCTTTTCCAAATCCATTTCCATACTTGTAAAAAAGGCCTCAATCAAGATGTGGTCAATTTTATATTTGTTAACCACTATTTGAAATGAATTAAGAATTGGATTAAGGCTAATTTCTTCATCAATAGCAGTATACGTTTCCTTTTTAAATCGTGCCAGTAGATTGCTTTTATCAAACTGATGAAAGGTATCTACTATTTCGTCCGCAAATCTAACAAACCCGTATACCGAGTATACGGCCCATTGAATCTCTTCCTCTAATAAATTTATTCCTAAGGAAAAGGAAGTACTGTAACGATTTGTAATCAGCTTACTACATTCATGAGATGTCTGATTAAATAATTGGAAACTCATGTTATATATCTCTGTATTTGGGTGGTACATATAAAAATCCAAACGCTTCTCCTTGTTCTTTACTTTGGCGTTTGTGGTGTATTTTATGAGCTTTTCTCATAGCTTTAAAATAGGCGTAGCGTGTGTTTCTTAGCAGTTTCACCCGTTGATGTATAAAGACATCATGAACTGCAAAATAGGCCATACCATACAATGAAATTCCCAAGCCCAAAAAGAAACGGTAATCAAATAATTCTGCTCCTAAGATAATTAATCCGGCCCCAACTGTTCCAAATATAACTGAGAACAAATCGTTTAACTCAAAAATACCATAGCGAGGTTCATGGTGGCTTTTGTGCCAACGCCATAAAAATCCGTGCATTACATATTTATGTGTAAACCACGCAACACCTTCCATAAAACAAAAAGCGGCTATCACCAAAACTACATTTATTGCTATAATCATTTAAAGTGTTAGATTTAAAATTAAAAAGAAAATTAGCTGAACTAGGAAAAGATAGCCTGAAAAAAAATCGATTTTCACTTTGTTTAATGTTTGTACAAAGATATTAAACAAAATAGAAATTGCAAGCCATCCCAAATAATTTCTTAATGGTATAATATTATCCTCCCAGTGCCAAAAATCAAGCGATATAGCAATGGGTTCAATAAAAAAATCTAATCCAGTCATTAATAATGATGACAAAAGTATTACCAAAAATTTTCTCCAAAAGGCATTAAAAATCAAATTCTTTAAAATATAATTTGCCCAATAAATGGCCCCGAACAATACGATAATCCAATTTATTCCCATCACCAAAGGTACATCCCAAATTTTAAACCCCAGTGTGTTGCCATAGAAATAATTCCCAAAGATGAATCCTTTTTTAGTTCCTAATACTTCTACTAAAAATCCAGCAACAAAAACAGTTGCGATTAATACAAAGAATTGAAATGTCCATTTTTTTAGGGAAGAGATGAACATAAAAATGAGAAACAAAAAGTTTATTGGAACCAATTGTATAAACAATGGTCTGCTGGCAGAAATGGACAAACCAATTAGTCCAACTGTGAATACGATTGCTGTAACTGTATATTTGTTTAAAAAGTTTAATCCTTTCATTTAATAAGTTCTGAGGTGATTTTGGCTGATAATAAGCAAAGTGGTATGCCACCACCAGGATGAACGCTACCACCTGTAAAATATAAACCTTTAAAGGTTTTGCTAAAATTAGAATGGCGAAAAAATGCTGCCATTTTTTTGTTGGAGGAAGATCCATAAAGAGCACCGGCAAATGAACCGGTTTTGGACTCAATACTTATTGGGTCAAGAACGGATTCAACTTCAATAAAGTTTTCTATATTAGTTTTAAGGATGCGATTTATTTTGGATATAACAGAAGCCTTAGTTTTTTCAATTAGTATATCCCAATTTTGACCGGAATCATGCGGCACATTTACCATCACAAACCAGTTCTCGCATTCCTTTGGAGCATCAGATTTGTTTAGTTTTGCAGTAATATTTACATAAAGTGTCGGGTCATTTCCCACTGTTTTATTTTTAAAAATCTGTTCAAATTCATTTTCATAATTTTCACTAAATAAAATATTATGAAGTCCAAGTTCCTTATACTCTCTTTTAATTCCCCAATAAAATATAATAGCCGAACTAGAGGGCTCATTTTTTAAAAAAGGTCGGTTAGAATTACTGAGCAAGTACCTGTAAGTATTTGTTACATCCTGATTAGAAATGACGGCATCACATAAGATTTTCTCACCTTTAATAATAACACCTTTAGCTATATTGTTTTCAATTATTATTTTTTCAACAGGAGCGTTAAATGAAAATTTAACGCCATGTTTTTGAGCCAAATTAACGAGTGAATTAGTTATAGCAATCATGCCACCTTCAGGAAAAAAGGTTCCAAACCCAAATTCAAAATGCGGAATGATATTTAAAGTAGAGGGGGCTTCGTATGGGTTTGAACCATTATACGTAGCATATCTGTTAAAAAATTGAACACTTTTTGGATTTTTAAAAAACGTTTCATTGGCAAAATTCATAGATTTAAAAATCCCTATTTTTCCAATGTTTATAAAACTAATTATAGTTTTTTTGTTGAGATATGTTTTTATTCTGTGTAATGATTTTTGTAAAAACACATGGTTTGTAATTTTATAAATGAGCTCACTTTTTTCTAAAAATTTGAGAAAAAAGCCCGGCTTTTCACCTAAAACAGAACTGAATATTTCATCATTTTTTTCGTTATCATCCACTATTTTGAGGATTGTTCCATCCTCATAAAAATAATTACAAACCTCTGACAGTTTTGTATATCTGAAATATTCTACAGGTTTTGCTCCGGTAAGTTCAAATAATTCATCCACATATTGCGGCATTGTAAAAAGCGATGGGCCTGCATCAAATCTATAAGGACCAAGATTTATTTCCGTAAGTTTACCTCCCGGATAACTATTTTTTTCATAAACTTTTACTTCAAATCCTTTAACTGCCAAACGGATAGAAAGGGCAATACCGCCAATACCTGAACCAATTATTATTGCTTGTTTTTTCTGCATCTGATTTATTAGAACAAATCTAAAGGTAAAGCGTTCTTTTTTAATGCAGCTAATATAATTTACTTTGCGTCTTATAATTATGAAAATTTTCAACTCACTACTTTTATTATTTGCTATTTCGATTACCCTGTTTTCTGGCTGCAAGGATGATGATCCCAAGCCATTTAAACCTATGGTAGAATTGCAAATAAGCCATGAATGGAACGATAGTAACTTGAATTTGAATAAGTCATACTATTGGAACCATGATTCAAGAATTGATACAATTATACCAACAACGCTTATTTATCACATCAATCATCTTAGCCTTCACACACAGGACAGCATAAAAATACACGCCGATCAAACCTATTACATGATAGATTATGGTGACAAAAAAGTTTTACCATCCAATATTTCCTTTACTGCTCCAAAAGAGGGTGTAAAATATTATATCACATCGCTTGAGTTTACTTTGGGAGTATCAGATTCACTAACTAATTCTTTGGGTTCTTTAAACAGTTTATTTATAGCCCCTATGTATTGGGGAATGATTCAGGGATACATTAATTTTAAGTTTGAAGCTCTTTCACCTCAGGCTCCCAATTCCGCTTTAATTTATCATATAGGAGGATACACAAAACCTTATACCAATTCAAGAAAAGTAAGAGTGGTATTTGATAAACCCTATTACCTTAATCAGGAAAATACTTTAACTATTTCAGCAAATTTATTGAAGCTTTTTAATTCGGTAAACCAAATTGATATTAAAACCAATGACTTGATACATTCGCCCAATGATAACAGTGTTCTAATAGCTGACAACATGGCTAAATTATTTGGTTTTAAATCATTTAAATAAATAAAAATACCATTGAGAATAAAGCGTTGAAAGAAATCTCTGCATCTTTATTTTACATCTACTAATATTGCCTCATAATATAATACTCTAACATTTTTAATATGAAGGCATATATTTTCCCCGGACAAGGTTCTCAGTTTGTAGGTATGGGCAAAGACCTGTACGAAAGCAATAACAAAGCCAAAGAGCTTTTTGAGCAAGCCAATGAAATATTGGGTTTCAGAATAAGTGACGAAATGTTTGGTGGAACCGATGAAGGGTTGCGGGCCACAAGAATTACTCAGCCTGCGGTTTTTTTACATTCTGTAATTAAGGCCATTTGCATCGAAAATTTTAAACCTGAAATGGTTGCCGGTCATTCTTTGGGAGAGTTTTCAGCCTTGGTAGCCAATGGTTCCTTAAATTTTTCAGATGGGTTACAATTAGTATATAAAAGAGCTATGGCCATGCAAAAAGCGTGTGAATTAAATCCTTCAACTATGGCGGCCGTATTGGGTTTGGAAGATGCTAAAGTAGAAGAAATTTGTGCCTCCATAACCAATGAAATTGTTGTAGCTGCCAATTACAACTGCCCTGGCCAGTTGGTTATTTCTGGAAGTATAAATGGAGTAAATATAGCTTGTGAAAAACTAAAAGAAGCTGGAGCCAAGCGAGCTTTGTTGCTGCCTGTTGGTGGTGCATTTCATTCGCCGTTAATGGAACCTGCCCGAATCGAACTGGAAGCTGCAATTGCTGCTACCGAGTTTAAAACACCTATTTGCCCCGTGTACCAAAATGTGACAACTACCGCAGTTACCGACCCATCCGAAATTCAAAAAAATCTTATAAAACAATTAACCGCGCCAGTAAAATGGACCAAAAGTATCTTGCAAATGGTAGCCGATGGTGCCACTTTATTTACTGAAGTAGGCCCTGGCAATGTGTTGCAGGGGCTGGTAAAAAAGATACATCGTGAGGCCGAAACGGCTGCCGGTTAAAATAAAATGCCTGATTAATAATGCATACCACGTTGAAATAACAATGGTTAAAGAATTTCCGGTTCGCTATGGCCATGTTTACAAAGTAGTTCTTGCCATTTTACTACCTTGTTTCTTAATTATACCTTTTATTTTTATAATGACTAATTTTAGATCCTTGGAAGAATGGGAAGTATGGGTACTAATTTATTCCTTTCTTGGTTTTAGCCTTTGGCTAGCATTAAATGCTTATCCTAAGGCTATGTTTTGCATTCGCCAAAAAGAAATAAGTTTAGTATTTAATCGCGATAATATTTTGGCTCCTAAAGATTTTAGTTTCAATGTTTCAGAAATTGCTGTCTTTAAACTGGGCATTATCGGAGGCGATGACTATTATATTTTTGAAACTCAAAACCCTTCCTGTAAATTTCAGGTTTCGGCTATTTCTTATAAGGTTGAAGATATGCTTGATTTTAATGAAGCCATGGCGGAGATTAGTGAGATGGTGAATGGGAGAGAATGACCAAGGCGAGGATTGAAAAGAGGATTAAGAAATAATAATGGAAAAATTAGGATCAATATTGCTTTTATTAATTTGGATACCATCCTTTGGGCAGTCAGGTGATATTAAAGGAACTTGGATAACACCAAAACAAGATTTAATATTGATTGAAGATACGGCTGAAAATAGCAATGACGTCGTAAATCAATTATTGGAGAATAGGATAGTTAATCTTTCCATTTATGGTGATACTTTGAGTTTTCAAAAAAGGTATTATGAATCAATGGATAAAGACGCAAAATTAATAGTTGACAGGTATGACCTTATAATTCTTTCAAATAATGATACTGATTTAATTGTACAACCTGTTTCAGAATTATCTAAAACATTCTTTCAAAATAGAAAATCATTAAAATTTACAAGACAAGAATATTCCATTGACAAAACTATCCACTTTGAAAAAATAATATATCATGCTTCTGAATGTTCTGGATATTGCCCAGTTATTGACTTAGAAATTGATAGTAGTCAAAATATTTATATTAATTATGTCGCAGAAAACTATTTTAATTATAGTGATACATTCAAGTCTGGAAAATATATCGGAAGACTGAATGACACGCTTTACAATGAATTAATTCTTTTAATAAAAACCTGCAATTTAAAAACTTTAAGATTTGATAAAATCATCTCTACTGGTGGATCTTACATGTCATTTATTTTTTATTTCAATGGGGAAAGAAAATATCTTGGTTCAATGTTGCCACCTTCTATAATGAACAGGCTAATAACTTATTTGAAAAATATAAATAAACGTGCAGAACTTTCTATTACTAAAGAGAAAAGGACTTTAGAAGAATAGCATAGTCTTTCAAATTAAAAAAACACTTATTCATCTTATGTTTGCAAAAAAATTTTTAAAATCCCCAATGAAAAATACCCTACTCACATTATTGGCAATCCTTATCGCCAACTCTTCCTTTTCCCAAACCAAAGACAAAAAGAAAGGCTGGGATGTTTCCACCCCTGAATCGGCTTATACAACTATAACAATAACTTCGGATGAAGGCACCTGGATGAGTTTGGATGTGAGTCCGGATGGAAAGCAAATTGTGTTTGATATGTTGGGCGATATTTACACCTTACCAATAAATGGGGGAGAAGCCAAGCTCATTCGCGGCGGCCATGCATTTGAAGCGCAGCCTCGATACAGCCCTGATGGAAAAAAGATAAGCTTTACGTCCGATGCCGGTGGCGGGGATAATATATGGACCATGAATACCGATGGTTCGGATGCCAAACAAATAACCAAAGAAGATTTTAGATTGGTGAATAATGCCGTATGGAGTGTGGATGGCAATTACATTATTTGTAAAAAACATTTTAGCTCAGGGCGTTCGTTGGGTGCCGGCGAAATTTGGATGTACCACAAAACTGGTGGTGCCGGAATTCAATTAACCAAACGTAAAAACGACCAACAAGATGTTGGAGAACCCTGGGCTTCTCCGGATGGTAAATTCGTTTACTACAGCGAAGACGTGTATCCCGGAGGATATTTTCAATACAATAAAGACCCAAACAGCCAAATTTATGCCATCAACCGTTACAATTTAGAAAATGGAGAAACCGAGATGGTTACCGGTGGCCCCGGTGGTGCTATTCGTCCGATTACTTCACATAAAGGTGATGTTATGGCGTTTGTTAAACGTGTAAGAGAAAAATCAGTGCTTTATTTACATGAACTTTCTACCGGAAAAGAATGGCCTATTTACGACCAGCTAAGCAAAGACCAACAGGAAGCGTGGGCAATTTTTGGACCTTACACCGGATATAACTGGACGCCGGATGACCAATACATCATCATTTGGGCAGAAGGAAAAATTAGAAAAATAAATGTTCAAACACTGGCTGTTTCTGATATTCCGTTTAAAGCCACCGCCAACCATATCATAGTAAATGCTTTAAAATTTAAGAATGATGCTGCGCCTGATTCTTTTACCAGCAGGGCCGTTCGCCAGGCAGTGACTTCACCCGATGGGACAAACTTAGTGTTTAATGCGGCAGGGTATTTATGGAAAAAATCGCTTCCCAACGGAAAACCTACAAGACTTACCAATGGTAACGATTTGGAATTTGAACCATCCTTTTCAAAGGATGGAAAATACTTGGTTTATGTAACCTGGAATGATAGCGCAATGGGAGCTATTTGCCTCTTGGATATGGTAACTCCTAAAAGTAAACCGGAGAAGTTAACCACCGAAAAAACCATTTACCGTGAACCTTCGTTTTCGGGCAAAGACATCAATACCATTGTTTACAGAAAAGAAGAAGGCAACGACCATCAGGGGTTTGTGAATACTTTACAACCCGGAATTTATTTATTGGAAGTAAAAGCTTCAAAAAAATCCACTTCCACACTAATTACCAAGGATGGAGAATATCCAACCTTTAATAATGACGGAACCCGTATTTATTACCAAACAGGAGGAAACCTTTTTGGGGCATTAACCAAAACACTGATGTCAGTAAAACTGGATGGGAAAGAACCACGGGAAATCGTAAAATCAAAATATGCCCATCGCATTATACCCAGTCCTGATGACAAATGGGTGGCTTTTACAAACCTTTACAAAGTATACATAGCCGCCATGCCAATGACAGGGCAAGTCATTGAGGTAGATGGAAAATCAACTAATGTTCCCGTGAGTCAGGTTTCACGAGATGCAGGAATTAGTTTGCAATGGTCGGGCGATAGCAAAAAACTGAACTGGACTTTGGGAGATGAATATTTTAGCACAGAATTGAACAAACGCTTTTTATTTTTGGATAATGCTCCTGATAGTTTGCCAGCCATAGACACCACCGGACTTAGAATAAATTTGGTACTTCCTGCTGATAAACCCAAAGGAAAGCTGGCCTTTACAGGAGCCAGAATAATTACCATGAGCGGTAATAAAGTTATAGAAAATGGAACGATAGTAATCGAAGGAAATAAAATAATAGCTCTTGGTGAATCGGGTTCTGTCGTTATTCCTTCAGATGCCAAAGTGATGGATGTAAAAGGCAAAACAATTATGCCGGGATTGATAGATGTTCATGCCCATTTAGGGCAATTCAGATATGGCCTTAGTCCACAAAAACACTGGCAGTATTATACAAACCTTGCCTATGGTGTTACAACAACTCACGATCCATCTTCCAATACCGAAATGGTATTTTCACAATCCGAAATGGTGAAGGCAGGAAACATGATAGGCCCGCGAATTTTTTCAACCGGCGTTATTTTATATGGGGCCGAAGGAGATTTTAAAGCTGTGGTAAATAATCTGGAAGATGCACGTTCCGCCATTCGTCGAACAAAGGCATTTGGAGCTTTTTCTGTTAAAAGCTACAACCAACCGCGACGCGAGCAAAGACAACAGATAATAAAAGCCGCTGAAGAAATGAATATTGAAGTAGTACCTGAAGGAGGTTCTACGTTTTATCATAATTTATCGATGATCATGGACGGGCATACCGGGATTGAACACAACTTGCCAATAGCAACACTTCATAAAGATGTTACCCAACTTTGGGCTGCCAGCAAAACGGGTTATACACCAACACTTATTGTTAATTATGGTGGATTGAACGGAGAGTACTTTTGGTACCAAACCACCAACGTATGGGAAGATAAAAAGCTTTTAAAATATACACCAAGAAGTATTATCGATTCACGTTCACGCCACCGCACGATGGTGCCAATGGCTGAGTATGATAACGGCCATATTTTGGTTTCAAAAAGCTGTAAAAAACTGACTGATGCAGGTGTTAAAGTTAACTTGGGTGCTCATGGACAAATTCAGGGAATTGGGGTTCATTGGGAACTTTGGATGCTTGCCCAAGGCGGTATGACCAATATGGAAGCCCTTAGAGCAGCTACCATGAATGGTGCTAACTATTTAGGAATGGATTCTCAAATAGGCTCATTAGAAGTTGGAAAAATAGCAGACTTAATTATTTTGGATAAAAACCCATTGGAAGATATTAAAAACTCGAACACGGTGGCTTTTACCATGATTAACGGCAGATTGTATAATACAGAAACTATGAACGAAGTAGGAAATTATACTAAATCCAGAGGACTATTTTACTGGGAACAAGTGGGTTATTCACCTTCGTTTGACTGGCATGGAAGTAGTCATTCAGGCTGCACTTGCGAATCAACTCATTGATTATTTTTAAAGCATTTATGAATTTATTAATTATCCAATTATTGGATTAATCAATCCGATAATTCATTGTAAATTCGCGGCACTTTATAAAAAATCAAATATGCAAAATTCAGTTTACGGATTCGAGAAATTTACTGCAAGGCATAACAGCCCTACCAACACCGAAAGAGCCAAAATGTTAGAAACAATTGGCTGTGCTTCTATTGATGAATTAATAAACAAAACCGTCCCGGCAAACATACGACTAAAGGATGCCTTGGATATTTCACCTGCCGTATCCGAATACCAATTTTTAAACGATTTAAAAGCGGTTGCTTCCTTAAATAAAATTTATAAAACTTATATAGGAACAGGGTATTACAATACTATTACACCGGGTGTTATTTTGCGAAATATCATGGAAAATCCGGGTTGGTACACAGCCTACACGCCTTATCAAGCTGAAATTGCTCAGGGACGTTTAGAAGCCCTTTTAAATTTTCAAACCATGGTGATAGACCTTACAGGTTTGCCACTTGCCAATGCTTCTTTATTGGATGAAGGAACTGCAGCAGCCGAAGCAATGAATATGTTCCATGGTTTAAGTCCAAAAGAAAATGGCAATAAATTTTTTGTTAGTCAGGATGTTTTCCCTCAAACACTGGATGTGTTAAAAACCCGTTCAGAGCCAATAGGCATTGAATTGGTTATTGGTGATTTTAAAACCATCGAATTTACCAGTGATTTTTTTGGTGCTTATGTTCAATATCCGGATAACAAAGGAAACGTAAACGACTATAAAGAATTTTGTGATAAAGTCCATGCCGCTCGTGGTTTAGTGGCGGTTGGGGCTGATTTAATGTCGCTAACTTTATTAACCCCTCCGGGAGAATTTGGGGCGGACTGTGTTGTTGGTAATAGTCAACGTTTTGGTGTACCCATGGGCTACGGCGGGCCTCATGCCGCTTTTTTTGCAACTCGTGATGAATACAAACGTCAAATTCCCGGACGAATAATTGGTGTTTCAATAGATGCTGATGGTAACAGAGCGTTGCGTATGGCATTGCAAACCCGCGAGCAACATATCAAACGCGACAAAGCAACCAGTAATATTTGTACAGCTCAGGTTTTGTTAGCTGTAATGGCAGGAATGTATGGAGTTTACCATGGACCTGATGGCTTAAAGAAAATTGCCAAGCGTATTAATTCATCCGCAAATTTATTAAGCCATGCCTTAAAATTAGCCGGATATAACCAAGTAAATTCCGATTATTTTGATACGCTTTGTATTGAAGCTGATATCAATATGCAAAAAACGATTCAGGAAAAGGCGTTAAAAGCCGAAATTAACTTCCGTTATTTTGATAATTATGTTGGTATTTCCATCGACGAAACCACCAGGTTAAAGGACCTTCAAAATATTTGCGACATATTTTCAAGTGCTGCAAATAATAGCTACGAAGATATTGCCCATTTGGCCAAAAACGCTTCTGCTGGTTTTAGTTCAAATTTTGAAAGACAAAGTAATTTCATGCTGCACCCGGTTTTTAATACCTACCAATCAGAGCATGAGATGTTGCGCTATATTAAATTGTTGGAATCAAAAGATTTGTCGTTATGCCACAGTATGATTTCTTTGGGAAGTTGCACCATGAAACTAAATGCAACCACAGAAATGATTCCTGTTACCTGGCCTGAATTTAACCAATTGCACCCGTTTTGCCCGGTTGACCAAGCCAAAGGCTATGCCCATATTTTAAATGAATTGAGCAATGACTTATCTGAAATAACAGGCTTTGCCGATATGAGTTTACAACCCAATGCAGGTTCGCAAGGCGAGTATGCAGGTTTGATGGTTATTCGTGAATATTTTAAAGACAGGGGAGAAGGCCATAGAAATATTGCTTTAATTCCTGAATCAGCTCACGGAACAAATCCTGCAAGTGCTGTAATGGCTGGTATGAAAATATTAATAGTTAAATGTACCGATAATGGTTACATTGATTTAGCTGACTTAAAAGCCAAGGCGGAAGCGAATAAAGACAACCTAGCTTGCTTAATGGTAACTTACCCTTCAACGTATGGCATATACGAAGAAACAATCATAGACATTACCAATATCATCCATGAAAATGGTGGTCAGGTTTATATGGACGGTGCTAATATGAACGCTCAGGTTGGACTGACCAGCCCGGGAATGATTGGTGCTGACGTGTGTCATCTGAATTTACACAAAACCTTTTGCATCCCTCATGGTGGGGGTGGCCCTGGAATGGGACCTATTGGTGTTGCAGCCCATTTGGTAGATTATTTACCAGGAAATCCAATTATAAAAACCGGTGGTGAAAAAGCAATTAATGCAATTTCGGCTGCTCCATGGGGAAGTGCCTCAATATTATTAATATCGTATGCCTATATAAAATTAATGGGCCCTGATGGCTTAAAACAAGCTACAGAAACTGCTATTTTAAATGCAAATTACATACAATCACGTTTAAATGGTCATTATGATTCACTTTACAATGGTCATAATGGTACAGCGGCTCACGAAATGATTATTGACACCCGTGTGTTTAAAGCCACTACAGCGGTAGAAGCAGGAGATATTGCCAAGCGTTTAATGGATTATGGTTACCATGCTCCAACCGTTTCTTTCCCTGTAAGTGGTACTATGATGATAGAACCCACCGAAAGTGAAAGCCAGTATGAGTTAGATCGCTTTTGTGATGCCTTAATTGAAATACGCAATGAGATAAAGGAAATTGAAAATGGCATGTACCCAAAAGATAATAACGTAATACATAATGCACCGCATACGGCATCCAATGTAATGAGCGATACTTGGGACAAGCCATACAGCCGCGAAAAAGCTGCTTATCCATTAGCCTATATCAAAACTAATAAATTTTGGCCAAGTGTATCCCGAGTGGATAATACGTATGGTGACAGAAATTTGGTGTGTGCATGCTTGCCAATTGAGGCTTATGCTGAGATGAACTAAGAATTATTTAGAAAATATCTTAAAAATGGAGCTCTTCATTAATTGAAGGGCTCTTTTTTTTATGTCCAAAATCATTTTATTGTAATACATGAAATAACTTAATTTTGATTACCCTCAATTCAATGAAAAATAAACTAAAAGTAGCAACAGTCCTTTTAATTTTTATTGTTTCAGGATGCAGCCATTATAACAATATACCCAGGCAACGTAGTTTTTTTAATGCCAAATCTGATGAACACCCAACAAAAGAGAGAGTTCAATTTTCTACAAAAAATAATAAGGATGCTAGTGTCGAGGCTAAAAGTGATTCTGTAATTTCAGAAGAAATAACTGAAAAGATAGCGCAGGAAGATAGAAATACTGGGGATTATCAACAAATAAAATCGAAAGATAAATTCGCTTTTAATCATCCAAATTGTACTTTTATAAAAAAATCTATACCATTAGCAAAAAGTTCTTTGCCTAAAGTTTTTAAGTTTCATGAAACAAAGAAATCTAATAAGAATATCCTTAATAAATATTTTCCCTTTTTGTTTTTGGGATTACTAATAATTGTTATAATCGTTGCACTTTTAACTCGTAAAAGAAAGAGGAAACCATTACCTGAACCAAATCCGGATGAATCAAAATTGTCTAATGATTATCTGCCAAAACCTATAAATATTCTTTCTATTTTAACAAAATTCTTTGGAATATTATGTTTGACACTTTTAATATTGTCATTTACATTTGTTTTTATTCAATCATTTTCAGGATTTTTATTATTTATTTATGCATTAACTTTTGCCGCTGTGGCAGGAATTATTGCATTAATTCTTTTAATCATAAATTTTTTCTTTCAAAGAACTTATAAAAAAAAACGTAACGATTAGTCCTAAATCAATTTAATACTTTTATAATTCTCCATTTTGAAATACGACAAAAAATTATAATTTTGCAGCCTCTTAAAAACGGCGGGGTAGCTCAGATGGTTAGAGCGTCGGATTCATAACCCGGAGGTCGGCAGTTCGATCCTGCTCCCCGCTACTGGCTTAAAAAAGGTTGATAGAAATATCAACCTTTTTTGTTTGAGAATACTAATTTCTAGAATCTAACTTCTATTTTTAAAATTCCTAATTCCTAATTCCTAATTCTAAATTACTTTTGCACCCACAATGATTATTAAAAGTAAAGCTCCGCTTCGTATTGGTTTGGCTGGCGGTGGTACCGATGTAAGCCCGTATTCCGATATCTATGGAGGTTCCATTCTTAATGCTACCATAAACAAATATGCCTATGCTACTATCGAACCATTGGATGATGAGGTAATTGAATTGCATTCCATTGATAAAAATGAAACACTTACCTACAAATCTGCACCGGCTTTAGAAGCCGATGGCAATCTGGATTTGCTGAAAGGCGTGTATAACAGGATTGTAAGACAGTATACTCACAAACCATTGGCATTTCGCCTTACTACGTATGTGGATGCCCCGGCAGGTTCGGGCTTAGGCTCAAGTTCTACCCTTGTGGTAGCTATTATTGGCGCTTTTGCCGAGTGGCTTAATTTGCCTTTGGGCGAATATGATATTGCCCATCTGGCATTTGAAATAGAACGCATTGAGCTGAATATGGCTGGTGGTAAGCAAGACCAATACGCTGCAACTTTTGGCGGGTTTAATTTTATGGAGTTTTACAGAGATGATAAAGTGATTGTAAACCCATTAAGAATAAAGCGAAAATACATTACTGAACTTCAAAATAATTTGGTGTTGTTTTATACCGGAACCAGCCGCAATTCAAGCAATATAATTGCCGAACAATCAAAAAATATAAAGGATAAGTCTGTTGATGCTACCGAAGCGACTCACCGCTTAAAAGAACAATCTATCAAGATGAAGGAAGCTTTGCTGATGGGGCATTTAGATAAAATAGGTGAGATACTGCATTTTGGATGGGAACATAAAAAACAAATAGCCAAAGGCATTAGCAATCCTGAAATTGAAGCCATTTATGCAGCGGCATTAAATGCAGGTGCCAACGGAGGTAAAATATCAGGTGCAGGAGGAGGAGGTTTTATATTTTTCTATTGCCCGGGAAATACCAGATTTAAAGTCATTGAAGCCATGAAAGCCTTTAATGGCAGGGTAGAAAACTATGAATTTACAACTGGTGGATTATACACTTATACCATGTAATGGCTAATTTTCCTGACGTAATAATATTAGCCGGAGGATTTGGTACCCGGTTGCAAAGTGTGGTAAAGGATGTTCCGAAACCCATGGCACCCGTGGCCGATATTCCTTTTTTAGAATGGTTGATTAATTACCTCTCAAAATCTAATCCTAATAAAATAATACTAAGTACGGGCTACAAACATGAGATTATCGAAGCTCATTTTGGAAAAAGCTTTAAAAATATTCCAATAGTTTACAGTATTGAAACTGATCCATTAGGAACAGGTGGAGCTATTAAAAAGGCATTTGATTTGGTATCTACAGAAAATTGTTTGGTGCTAAATGGTGACACATTTTTGCAAATTGACCATCCCAATTTTTTAAACTTTCATAGTAAGAACAAGGCTTTATTTACAATGGCTTTAAAACCAATGAAAAATCCTGCTCGCTATGGAACGGTAGAAACGGAGGGAGAAACCATTAAAAAGTTTAATGAGAAGAATCCGGATTTAGCAGAAGGATTGATAAATACAGGTGTTTACTTAATGAAAAAGGAAATTTTAAAGCATTTTCCAGAACAGGAAAAGTTTTCATTTGAAACCGATTTTATGGAACTAAAAACCGGTGAAATAGAAATGAAGAGTTATTTCACTGATGATTATTTTATAGATATTGGGATACCCGAAGATTATAAAAAAGCGAACGATGAATTCCCCAACCTTTTTAATTAAGCCAAATTCAGCCTTATTTATAGACCGCGATGGGGTAATAAATAAATTGCGAGTAGATGATTACGTTAAGCAACTAAATGAATTTGAATTGTTGCCGGAGGTAATTCCTGCTTTAAAAATTTTAAGACCTTTATTTAAACGAATTTTTGTTGTAACCAATCAACAAGGCATTGGCAAAGGGTTGATGATAAATTCCATTGAGGAAATTCATACTCATTTTTTAGACCTTTTACCTTCTAATCTTCATCCCGATAAGATATACCATTGTCCGCATTTAAAAGATGCAGGTTGTGTTTGCAGAAAGCCAAAACCAGGAATGGCATTAAAGGCTAAATATGATTTTCCTGAAATTGAACTTACAAATTCTATCATGATTGGTGATAGCCAAAGTGATATGGAATTTGCAAAAAGTGCCGGAATACTTCCGGTATTTATTTCAAAAAATAGTCACCCGGAATTTTTAACATTTTCTGATATTTTGGCTTTTGCCCTAAGTTTAGTACAGAAATAACAGTCTTTTGTAAAAAATAACATTTACAAGCAACCTATTTAGCGAAATTTGCGTTAAATTTGATACAAAGCTTGAAACGATTTTGGTCAATATTATTTCTTTTATTAAGTCTTGTTCCTTTGGCGCAAGCCACTCACCTTATTGGGGGCTCCATGAGTTACCAGCAATTGAACCAAAATAGTTCTAACGGAAAATTCAGATACAAAGTAAGTTTACTATTATACCGCGATTGTCAAGGTGGAATATCCACTACAGTTCCGTTTGAACCAACCATAAAAATTGGGATTTATAATTTCAATAATAAAGCGAAGTTTCTCACTGTAAGTATAAAACTTCTTTCAAAACGAATTGTAAAAGCACCAGGTAAAACCGATTGCCCTGCTACTTTAAATGCTTGTATTGAAGAAGGTTTTTATGAAGGCATAATAGAGTTAGATGCTTCCACTGTTGGATATGAGTTTACCTATGAGGTGTGTTGCCGAAATAATCAAAATAACATAGTTACAGGCAGTAATGGCCCGGTACAAGGACAAACCTACTATTGTAAAATACCGCCAACCAATATTAAAAATAGTTCACCCGTTTTTACAAAAGGCGTTCCTTCTCCTTTTATGTGCGCTAATGATACGACCGCTTTTTTAAATACGGCTTTTGATCCGGATGGAGATTCATTGGTTTATTATTTTGTAAAACCGTTTGGCTCAAATGCAACAAACACAGGTTTTGATCCTGCCAGTACACTATCAATAAAAAACGTTCAATACAATTCAGGCTATAGTGAAACTTTTCCTTTTGGCCCTTCAGGTTACTCAAAAATTGATAGATTCAACGGATTGACAGAATATTTTACCAATACCACCGGGAATTACATTGTGGCAATAGAAGTAGCAGAATACAGAAACGGAGTAATATTGAGCACCGTTAGACTTGATTTACAAATCATTTTTATTACTTGTGCACCAAATCGAAAACCCATAATATCAAGCGATAAAGGCAAAAATTTTGTAATAGAAGCCGGGAGTAAATTATGTTTTAATGTTATTTCTACCGATGCTGATAATGATAATTTAAAACTGACACCTTCAGGTGATATTTTTACTGGTCTGAATGGATGGAAAGGGCCAAAAGCAACCTTATCTGCCAAGACAGGAGGAGGTAGCATTGTTTCTGAATTTTGCTGGCAAACATCGTGCGATCAAGCCAGTACAAAACCGTATCTTTTTGCGGTTACAGTTGAAGATGATGGATGCCCTGGCAAATATAATTCTGTAAATTTCACTATTCAGGTTAATCCTTTTATCAGTAAATTGGCTATAAGCGGGGTTATTGATCCGTGTCAGAAAGCGATTACCTTTTATCAAGCTTCTTTTTTGGCTCAAAAATCAACCTTAGAATGGGAGGTTGTTCAAGGAATAATTTTAAGTGGCCAAGTTACTGACCAAATTAATGTGAAATGGAATGGCTCAGGAACAGGTAAAGTAAGATGCCGCGAAATTTCGCAATACGGCTGCCCGGGTGAATGGAAGGAATTTTCGGTTGGAATTAAACCAAGCCCTGCCACACCTATTGTATCAGGAAAAGATACGGTTTGTCTTAATTCAAATGAATTTTATAGTATTAATACGAGTATGTTCCAATCATTCTGGTTTGTCAAAACCGGTAATAAAATTTCAAATTCCAACTCAGATTGTAATATAAATTGGAACACTCCCGGAAATCAGACTATAAAAGTTATTACAGTTGCCAGCGGTTGCTATAGTGACACCGGAATATTGAAGGTAAATGTACGCAAACCTTTGCCTGTTATAATGGGGCCACAGTCTGTGTGCCCCAATGCTCAAAATATAGAATACAATGCCTATGGAATAGGAAAATCTACTTTTAATTGGAGCGTTAGCGGGGGAACAATTGCTTCGGGGAATGGCAGTTCCAAACTATTTATTAATTGGGGAAATCCCGGATTAGGAAGCATTACAGTTACCGAAACCGACCGATTTGGATGTGTTAGCGATCCTATTAAATACGATGTTACAAAATCCTATACTCTTGGTTCTGAAGCCCCAAAAGGAAAAGTGTCGGTTTGTGAATTTGAAAGTGATGTTCCTTACTACGTTTTTGCTGCTAATGGCACCAACTATATTTGGAATGTAACAGGCGGAAATTTGGTTCCTCCAGGCAATACAAGTAAAGTAGCTGTAGATTGGGGAAAATCAGGATTAGGTAATGTTACAGTAACCCGCACTGCTTATGATAATGTAAATAATAAAAGTTGTTCAAGTCTTCCTTCAACCATCAACGTTTTAATAAATCCTACGCCAAATGCAGGAACCATTGATGGAAATTTTGAGGTATGTCAGTTATCGGATTCCTTAAGTTATACATTAAATGGATTTGTTGGTAGCAAATACTTTTGGAGTGTAAACGGCAATTCTTCCAATATCTCAGGGCAAGGAACCAAAACAATAAAAATAGCCTGGAATACTGCCGGTACTTTTAAACTGGAAGTAAGAGAGCTATCAAAAGACAGCTGCTGGGGAACATTAGTTGACTCGGTGGTTATTGTTCATCCTAAACCTACCAATGCCATTCTTAATGGCCCCAATACCATTTGCGATCCTGATTTGGCAAACAGACTTTATTTTGTGAACGGATTTAATAAATCTACCTATTATTGGGTAGTAAGTAACGGAACAATAGCATCAGGATTGGGCACAGACAGTATTTTTATAAACTGGACAATGAATGAACCGGCATGGTTAAAAGTTACAGAAACCTCTGAATATGGTTGTGTTGGAGATTCTATTTTGAAAGAAATAGTATTGGATAAGTTAGATATAGAAATGCTGGTAGTATCTGTAGGAACACCTGATGACAGAATGGAAATAACATGGAAAAATGTTAATTCAAAAGTCAATTCACGTAGTTACGAAATACAAAAACGAAACACAAATGATTTGGTATGGAATACGATTACTTCACTTAATAATTTTGCCAATTACAATGAGCAACCTTTAAACACTGACCTTAATTCATTTGACTATAGAGTTAATGTGAAGGATTTATGTGGGGTTGAAAAAACAACAGATGTACACACCAATGTTTTACTCACAGGAGCTAAAACAGAAGATCCATACGCCATTAAGATGCAGTTTTCATCGTATGCAGGTTTTAAAAATGGGGTTACAAAATATGTTTTGTACCGAAAAATATCAGATAATGGTTTAGGCTACCAGCCTTATGATTCTTTTACCCAGCCTGAAAATCTGTTTTATAAAAACGGATTGGAAGGATACAATCAGTGTTACCGCATTTTGAGTTATGAAAACGGAGGCAATAATCAAGTTAGCTGGTCAAACGAAATTTGCTTCAATTTTTCGCCAACTATTTATATTCCAAATGCCTTTTCGCCAAACAATGATGGCTTAAACGATAAATTTGTAATAAGTGCCGGAGCTATAAAAACATTCAGTATGAAGCTCTATAATCGCTGGGGCGAACAAATTTGGGAAACCAAGGACTATAATGTTTCATGGGATGGGTTTTATAAAGAAAAACCGGTTCAGGTTGACGTTTACATGTATTCCATTATTTTAACCGATTTCAGAGATAAAGAATATAGAATGAACGGAACCGTTCATGTAATAAGGTAGATTTTTATAAATATTAAAGAATTATCTTTGACAAAATAATTGAGTATGAAATCGTCATTCTATCTTCTATGTTTAGCTATATTATTAATAGTATCATCTTCATTCGCTTTTCAGATTTTGCCGGATTATTTTAAAAATCATGAACTCAAGCAAAATGAAATTATTAATTTTAAAGATGGGCCAGAGCTAAATATTGAAACTTATTCAGGAAGTTTTAAAAAAGGTGCTTATGATTTGTCAAGATACACTATTATACTTGATAATGCAGGAAATTTGAAGGTTTCTGAACTAAGAGGATGTGCTGGAAAACATCAAAATGAAATCAATTTCCATCTTTGCAATGGAACAGTAACAAGAAAAGGTGATACCCTGAAAATAGTAGCTAAAACAATCTATAATAAATTTTATATTTTTAGTATTGCCAAAAATGGAATTGTAGATAGTTTATCTTCCGCAGTAAACATTGATCTTATATCTAAAACCCTCAAAAATGAATATTGCCCAACTTTAATTAATATGATTTCAAATCTTAATCTTGTTGCATTACCTAAAAATGTAAATAAGAAGGAAATTTATAAACCAATGCATAAAGACAATACCATTGGGATATTTACTTATTTTTCTTTAAAAGACTCGGAAGGCACTGTCAAGAATTATTCTGAGGGTGATTATGTTATTATTGGTGGCAATTCCTTGTCAATATTAGAATAGTTTTTAATAAACTATTAAAGTCCTTTTACCCATTCGGCAATATCTTCAATCACATACATCGGTACATTTCCACCATTCCAATACTCGCTCGGATTAGGTTTTCCTTCCCCTTCAATAAACAGATGATTTAATTTTGGATAGGAAATAAACGACCAATTCATTTTTTCAAGATAACCGGTTTTCCAAAGCTTAAAATCTTCATTTGTTACCTGATAATCTCTATCACCTTGCAAAAACAATACAGGCATATCAAGAGTTTTCAACACTTCTACAGGTTTGTAATTTTTTACATCTATCCAAAATGCCGTTGGCCAATAACCAAGCAGTTTTAATTTTGGTTTTGCCGTAAGTAATTTATCACTTCTCACAAATTGAACCTTTTTCATTTCTTTTTTTAGAAAGATTTTTTCAGGCAAACTTACTTTTCCATCCAGTTCAGTTAAATAATGATATTGGTATTCAATTAGCGCATCAATGGGGCGGGAGCAACCGGCCAATGAAATTCCTCCTTTTACACCATTACAATTTTTTAAAATAAGTGGCAGTGCATAACCACCTTGACTGTGGCCAATTATGTAAATTTGATTGGTGTCCACATCGGGACGTGTTTTAGCCAGTTTAAAAGCATTTGCGGCATCTTCTATGGTTTCATCCCATAGAGTAAATTGAGAGGTATCAAATTCCTTTTTATAAACCAAAGTGCGTTTATCATAAACCATACAGGCAATGCCTTTGGTTAATAAACCTAAATACATATCTTTAAAAACCTTAACAGGACCAATACCTTCCTCACGGTTATTGGCACCCGAACCATGAACAAAAATTACAAGAGGTACTTTTTTAGAAAGCTCTTTTGGGTAAACAATTTCGCCCGGTAAACTGTACTTTCCTGAAGTTATTGTGATGTTTTCTTTATTATAAACTAAGTTTTGGCCGTATTCAGGAATGGTATAGGTTTTAGGTCTTAAAAAAATACTACTTATTTTACCTTTATCCCCTAAGGATGTTTCTAAAACCAAACTTCCTTTGTTAAAACAAACAAGAGTGACATATTTATCTACTGTTTTACCTTTAACTAAGTTTGTAATCCCGTGTGATTTATACTTTCCAAACTCTTTTTCCAAACCTTGCCAAGAAGCTTTAAGAAAATGAACTGAAACCGATTTTTTTAGATTTTCATCAAATTGCTTATGAAGTTTTCTGTAATCACGATGCTTTAAAAATTTTATAGCCGTTTCCTGATGCTTGTATTCCTGCGCTTCGCAAAAATGAGAGCTTATAAAAATTATCCAAATTACACATTTAAAGCTTTTCATTAATCATTAATAATTCACCATTTAAACTGCATCATATTTTTGAAGCAATTTTAAAAACGTTCCAAAATCCTTTGGATACTCAGCTTCCAGCTCATATTTTTTATCATACAATTCAAAGTGAAGACTTCTTGCATGCAAAGCCACTCGGTTCATCATAGGTTGTTCTTCTGTATCTTTACTTAATGAAAATTTGCGTTTAATTTTTGAAAGCATCGGCATAGTTCCACCATACTGAACATCGGCTGCTAGCGGGGCATTCTGCGATTTTAAATGCACTCGTATTTGATGCAATCTGCCGGTAAAAGGATAGCATTGCAGCAACGTAAAATGCCTGAAAATTTCAAGGGTATTAACAATTGTTAAGGATTCTTTGCCTTCTCTAAAATCGATTTTGGCATAGCCTTTACTATTTACTTTCAAGGGTTTATTAATTTCTAAATGGTCAAAATTATGACACCCCTCGGCTATGGCATGATACCATTTGGTTACTTTACGGTGTTCAAACTGAATGGCCATTTGTCGGTAAACATCATTGTTTTTGGCAAACAAAATAATGCCTGTGGTTTCCTTATCCAGTCTGTGGCAAACCTGAATATCAGGCCATTGTTTTCGAGCCAAACCCAATAAAGATTTCTTGGTTTCATCCCGCTCGTCTAAGGTTGAAAGAAACGCAGGTTTGTTAATCGCCACGATGTGTTCGTCTTCGGCAACTATTAGTTCGGTTATATGTGGAAATTTAAGATTCAATTAGTAGGTAGATTTTGAGATTATGAGTACAGAGATATGTTCTTACGAATAGTTTTATTTTTAGATTGGCTTGTCCAATTCCACCTTATTAAGGATGCTGGGGGATTTCTTAATTACTTTAAAAACCCTCCCAATTCATTCCTTCCAATTTTCCCTTGTTCTTTGGTTATTAAATTTTTATACGATAATTTTCCGGATGAAATTTCATCATCACCAGTAATTATAACTATTGGAATTCCTTTCTTTTCAGCATATTCGAATTGTTTAGGCAATTTTTTAATGTCTGGAAATACCTCGATAGAAATACCTTCCTTTCGTAGTTCATTTGCCAAAGCATAATTAAAGTTTCTTCCATTTTCATCCAAATGGCAAAGCATTGCTTTTACTTCCGTTTGAGCCACATTGGTAAACAAATTTAATTCTTCCATCACGTCATAAATCCGATCAATACCAAATGAAATACCAACCCCTGAAACGCCCGGCAAACCAAACACACCGGTTAAATTATCGTATCGGCCACCACCGGAAATGCTGCCCATTTTTATATCGTTGGCTTTTATTTCAATGATAGTTCCAGTATAATACTCTAAACCACGGGCTAGGGAAAGATCAATTTTTATAAAGTTAGATCCTCCAGTATGCTCAATAAAATTAAAAATATCACTTAATTCCAAACACCCTTTTTCTGATTTATCAATTCCATTCAATTTATCTTGAATTAAATAGATAGAATTCATGCTAAAAGGCATTTTAGTGAGGAATCCTTCCAATTCAAAGCAATTACTCTGACTTAACCCCAATGCCTCAAATTCAGGTATAAGGGTTTCAAAACCAACTTTGTCCAGCTTGTCAATAATTATAACAAATTGATTGAATTTAGCTTCGATTTCAAATTTAGAAGCTATTGCTTCGAGAATTTTTCTGTTATTTAAATGAATTGAAATACCAACCCCCAATTTTTCAAAAACCTCTGCAGCTATACACAACAAATCTGCCTCATTCATTAAACTATCCGAACCAATAATATCGGCGTCGCATTGCCAAAACTCCCGGTAACGGCCTCGTTGCGGTCTGTCAGCACGCCAAACCGGTTGCATTTGATAGCGTTTAAAAGGAAAGGTAATTTCATTGCGGTTCATGGCTACATAACGAGCCAACGGAACCGTTAAATCATAGCGCAATCCTTTTTCAGAAATATGTGAGGTTAATTTATTGGAAGCTTTCGATTGCCATATTTCATCATTGGCATTGGCCGCAAAATCGCCGGAGTTTAAAATTTTAAACAATAGTTTATCTCCTTCATCTCCATATTTACCTGTAAGGGTTTCCAATTGCTCCATAGCCGGAGTTTCCAAAGGCATAAACCCGTACTTTTTAAAAACGGTTTCAATGGTATTAAATATATGTTTCCGCCGCTGCATAACTGCCGGCCCAAAATCGCGGGTTCCTTTTACTAATGAGGGTTTCATTCTTTTCTACAGGGTTTTGTCATTCCGACGATAGGAGGAATCTAATTAGAAAATAGATGCTGCTTTCTTCGGCGTAACAATGGCGGCAAAATTAGTTTAAAGTAAGTTTAATATAGCCACCAAGGCACAAAAACACTTAGTTAAATAGAAGAATCTATTTGAACTTGGAACCATCAGGCAATGGTGGCTATAATTCAGCCGAAATTTTAAATCATTTAACTAAATGTTTGTAAAATCAATTGTGTTTGCTATTCCTTTGCACAACAAATTAAATAAACAAAAAACATGAATCGTACTTGGATTATCGTATTAGTAGTTTTAGGAATTCTATTTTTAGGTGGTTGCAATACCTACAATGGATTGGTTGGTAAAAGAAATGATGTTGACAACAAATGGGCTGATGTTCAGTCACAATATCAGCGTCGTTTAGATCTAATTCCAAACCTTGTAAAAACTGTAAAAGGGTATGCCGACTTTGAAAAAAGCACCTTGCAAGCTGTGGTTGAAGCCAGATCAAAAGCTACCAGCATAAATGTAACAGCAGATAATTTAGATGAAGCTACAATTGCTAAAATAAACGCTCAAATGGGAGCCGTAAATAGTTCTTTAAGCCGATTATTGGCTGTAGTTGAGAATTATCCTGATTTAAAAGCCAACCAAAGTTTTCTTAAACTTCAGGATGAATTGGCAGGTACCGAAAATAGAATAGCCGTGGCCCGTGATAATTTTAACGAAGTTGTTAAAATATATAATAATGCTGCCCAAAAATTTCCTGCGGTAATTTTTGCTAAATTATTAGGGTTTAAAACTAAGCCATATTTTGAAGCGGAAGCCGGAGCAGAAAAAGCACCAAGTGTAGAATTCTAATGGCTTGGCGTCCATTTTCCAAAGAGGAAGAACTTAAAATCACAAATGCTGTAGCAAGGGCTGAAGACGGCACTTCGGGAGAAATACGTGTTCATATTGACCGCTATTGCAAATCCGATCCTTTATTAAAAGCTCAAAATTTATTTCACCACCTTAAAATGGATGAGACAGAATTGCGCAACGGTGTTATCCTTTATATTTCCATTGATGATAAGCAAGTAGCTATATATGGCGACAAGGGAATTAATGAAAAAGTAGAATCCGATTTCTGGGATACCACTTTGGCAAAAATGACTGAACAATTTAAGAATGAAAAAATGGTGGAAGGAATAGCTGCTGGTTTGCAAGAAGCCGGATTGCGATTAAAAGAACATTTTCCAAAAGCAGATAATGATACAAATGAACTATCAAATGAAATCAGTTATAGTTAAAATTCTTACTTCCTTTCTGCTTTTCATACTTGTAGGCCAAGTTTCAGCATTTGATGTCCCCAAGAAACCTGAAGGCAATACGCGTTATATAAATGATTATGCAAAGCTAATCAGCTTAGATGAGGAGAATTTTCTGAATCAAAAGCTTCAAAAATACTGGGATAGCACTTCTACGGATTTAGTTATTGTAACCCTAGAAACCCTCAATGGTGAAGAACCTTTTGATGTTGGATTAAAAATTTATAACACCTGGGGAATAGGCACTGCATCAAAAGATAATGGAATTCTTATCCTGATTGCTCATGAAAATGACGATCCTGCCAAACGAAAAATATGGATTACAACAGGAAAGGGAGCCGAAGGTTTTTTGCCTGATGGAGCAGCCGGTGAAATTATCCGAACCAAAATGGCTCCGGCCTTTAAGCAAAAGCTTTATGGAAAAGGAGTTAATGACGCTATTGATGAAATAATATTAAGATCATCTGGAGAATATAAAAATACCGAAAAGGGGCCCAAAGGAAAATTTC
Organism: Chitinophaga pinensis; assembly: GCA_945897885.1. Lineage (GTDB taxonomy): Bacteria > Bacteroidota > Bacteroidia > NS11-12g > UBA9320 > JABWCE01. Next base: position 23,178 of record CAMDGU010000005.1, on the reverse strand, counting down.
CAATTTGGCTTATTATAATGATTGTTATCCTAATCATCAGTTTTATGGGCCGCAATTCAGTCCCTGGTTCACGAACCTATGGAGGTGGTGGCTTATTAGGCCCAACTATGTGGGGTGGTTTTGGAGGTGGATTTGGCGGCGGCGGCAGTGGCGGAGGAGGATTTAGTGGTGGCTTTGGGGGGGGGTCTTCAGGCGGCGGTGGTGCTGGTGGAGGTTGGTAAATGATTTTTTCACTTAAAATCTAAGATTTTAGATTTCTTTTGAGGTTAATGATTTAAGTTTAATTTCGTAATTTTTAATTCCTAATTCTCATTAACAACAATGCTCGATCAATTAAAATTGGATAATATCCTTTTCATAGATATTGAAACCGTTCCGCAATACAGTAAGTATGATGAACTGAACGACCGTTGGAAAGCTTTATGGGACAAAAAAGCCGGATACCTTGCCCGCAACCAGGAAACACCGGAAGAAATGTATAACCGAGCCGGCATATATGCTGAGTTTGGTAAAATCATTTGTATTTCAGCAGGTTTTTTGAGCCGGAACGGAAACGGTTGGTCATTTAGGGTAAAATCGTTTTATGGCCATGATGAAAAATTAGTTTTAAAAGAATTTTCGGAATTACTTAACAGTAGGTTTTCGGATACAGGAAAAGCGCTATGTGCCCATAACGGCAAGGAGTTTGACTTTCCATACCTCGGCCGCAGGTTTTTAATAAAAGAATTGCCTTTACCTTATATTTTAGATTTAGCGGGTAAAAAGCCTTGGGAGGTGGGCCATATTGATACCATGGATTTATGGAAGTTTGGAGATTTTAAAAGCTTTACATCTCTGGATTTATTAGCGGCTTCATTTGATATTTCTTCACCAAAAGATGATATCGATGGAAGTCAGGTTTATGGAGTTTACTACAACGAAACCGATGGACTGGAGCGCATTAAAACCTATTGCGAAAAGGACATTGTTACACTGGCAAGGGTTTTATTAAAGTTTACCGGTAAAGGAAGTTTTGGGGATGAGGATGTGGTGATATTGAAGTAATTGAAGATAAACATGATAAAAATATTTACCCCAAAACTATGGAAAGAATACAGTTTAATTGACTGTGGTGATTTTGAAAAACTGGAACAGTTTGGGTCATACACCCTCCGCAGGCCTGAACCACAGGCCGTTTGGAAAAAAGGGCTAGGCGAACAAGACTGGCAAAAAAAAGCGGATTTAGTTTTTAAAGCAAGCAGCAGCCATAAAGGCGAATGGGTAACCAAACCCGGATTTAAAGAGCCCTGGAATATTTCGTATTATTTGCCCGATGCCGAGCTAAAATTTAAACTTCATTTGACGGCCTTTAAGCACGTAGGTATATTTCCGGAACAGGCGGAAAATTGGGAGTATATTTTTAAAACTATTAATGGTTTCAAAGCAGATGTAAGACTACCAAAAATTTTAAACCTTTTTGCCTATACCGGAGGAGCAAGTCTTGCCGCCAAAGCCGCCGGAGCCGATGTTACCCATGTGGATTCGGTAAAACAGGTTATAAACTGGGCCAATGACAATCAAAATTTATCCAAACTAAAAGACATACGTTGGGTAGTGGAAGATGCAATGAAATTTGCGGAGCGGGAAGCCAAACGTGGAAATTTATACAACGGAATTATACTTGACCCGCCGGCATATGGCATTGGTGCCAATGGCGAACGCTGGAAACTGGAAGAAATGATTGACAAATTACTAAAAGTGCTTAGTAATATTCTTCATCCCGAACATCGCTTTTTGGTTTTAAACTCTTATTCCCTTGGGTTTAGCAGTTTGATAGTTAAAAATTTATTAGAAAGTAATTTTAAAAATATTAAAAATCTGGAAATTGGTGAATTGGTGCTTCCTGCAAAATCGGGATTGGACTTGCCATTGGGAGTGATTGGGAGGTTTCAATAGTTCAATTACGAATTGGGAATTAAAAATTACGAATTAGGCAATCAAAACTTATAATTTATAATTCACAACCATAAATCATAGTTTTTAGTTTCCTAAATTCGCAGCTTACAAAAATCTTATTACATGAAATTTTTTATAGACACAGCCAATCTTGACCAAATACGTGAAGCTCAGGATTTAGGAGTTTTAGATGGTGTAACTACCAATCCATCATTAATGGCTAAAGAAGGAATTACCGGTGCCGAAAATGTTAAAAATCATTACAAAGCAATTTGCAACATCGTAGATGACAATGTAAGTGCAGAAGTAATTGCAACCGATTATGAAGGAATGATTAGAGAAGGAGAGGAGTTGGCCAAGATTGACCCTAAAATTGTGGTTAAAATACCGATGATAAAAGAAGGTATTAAAGCTATAAAATACTTTTCAAACAAAGGAATCCGCACCAATTGTACATTGGTATTTTCAGCCGGACAAGCTATTTTGGCCGCTAAAGCAGGAGCTACATTTCTTTCTCCATTTATAGGCCGTATTGATGATATGAGCTGGGATGGAATGGAATTAATCCACCAAATTTCCTCTATTTACGGTATTCAGGGGTATGATACTCAAATTTTAGCAGCCAGCGTTCGCAACTCATTGCATATTGTAAAATGTGCTGAAGCAGGAGCGGATGTGGTTACTTGTCCTTTGTCTGCCATACTAGGATTGTTAAAACACCCGTTAACTGATATTGGGTTGGCTCAATTTTTAGCAGATCATAAAAAAGCAAATTCATAATAATAAAGAATGCTCAATAATCAATTTTCAATACTCAATGTTCAATTGGGCGTTTTCTATCCGTAAGACATTGGTTATTGAAAATTGAGCGTTGAATATTGAACATTTTATTTTAAATGAGAAACATCGTCATCATACCAACTTACAACGAACGTGAGAATATAGAACTCATGATTAGAAAGGTATTTTCATTAGCAATGCCTTTTGATTTGTTGGTTATTGATGATGGTTCACCCGATGGAACCGGAGCCATTGTAAAGCAATTGCAAACCGAATTTAGCGGGAAGCTTCACTTACTGGAACGCTCGGGTAAATTAGGTTTAGGAACGGCCTATATCGCCGGTTTTAAGTGGTGCTTAGAAAAAGGTTATGATTACATCTGTGAAATGGATTGCGATTTTAGCCATAATCCTGATGATTTATTAAAACTGCAAAAAGCCTGTGATGATGATGGCGCTGATTTATCGGTTGGTTCACGTTATGTGAATAATTTGGTAAATGTAGTAAACTGGCCGATGGGAAGAGTGCTATTAAGCTACTTTGCGAGCATGTACGTAAGGATTATTACAGGAATGGATGTTATGGATACCACAGCAGGTTTTGTTTGCTACAAGCGCAAAGTTTTAGAAAAAATAGAACTTGATAAAATTCATTTCAAAGGGTATGCATTTCAAATTGAAATGAAGTTTACTGCTATAAAATATGGTTTTAACTTAAAAGAAGTTGCCATCATCTTTACCGACCGCACTGCAGGGGAGAGCAAAATGAGTAAAGGAATTATTCGGGAAGCTTTTTTAGGGGTAATTCAACTAAAAATAAATAGCTGGTTTAGGAATTGGAAATAATTTAATAAGCTATAAACAGCAAAGAATACAATCCTATAATTGTAAAAGCCTCACTTACCCAATATCCATTGCTTTTAGGCGGAACAGTTACAAGTTGAGTATTTGTTTTACCGGCTGTAACCTTTACTTCTTTGTTTATATCTAATTCTTTTTTAAGATTATTCGATTCACCAGAAAAATGAATTGTATTTACTCCTTCAGGAACATTTTTGATAGTGATACTTTTAACATACTTATATTTTACAAGCAGCGAGTCATTGAAAGTTAAATTAGAATAAACTGAAGATGTTGGCCTAACAACTATATTTCCTGAATTTGGAGAAGGATTTCCATAGTTTACTACTATATCTTTAGCGCAAGAGCTAAAAATCAACAGAGCTAATAATAAAACTAACATTGAATTTTTTGATTGCATAAATTTTATATTTTGCAAATTTAACGGCCTTAACAAAAAATTGTTTCATACTAATTGTTATTTTTTTGTCAACCATTGTTTTGCTTTATCCAGGTCTTCAGGTGTATCAATAGCAATGCTCTGAAAATCGGTTTCTAAAACTTTTATCAAAAATCCATTCTCAAGCCAGCATAATTGTTCCAAACTTTCCATTTTTTGTAAAGGTGTTTCAGGAAGTCTAACTATATCCATCAGAATATTTGTTTTGTAACCATACACACCCAAATGCTTAAAATAAACCGGAAAATCGGGCCATGTTTCTTTATAATCACGCTTGTAAGGAATAGGGCTTCGACTAAAGTATAGTGCAAAATCATCCCTGTCTGAAACTACTTTAACAACATTTGGGTCATTTAATTCTAGAGCTGAATCAATTTGTTTTTTTAAAGTAGCTATTCCCGTTCCCGGATCTTGCAAGGCTTTTATTACTAAGTTAATTTGTTGGGGTAAAATAAACGGTTCATCCCCTTGTATGTTAATAATGATATCCGGCTTGGAATCCAAATGGGCCAAGGCTTCGGCTATTCGTTCAGTGCCGTTTATGCAATTTTCAGAAGTCATAATTACTTCGCCACCAAATGATTTCACATGGTCGTAAATACGGCTGTCATCCGTTGCCACAGCTACATAATCTAATCCACTAGAACAGGCTTGGTCATAAACCCGTTGAATCATACTTACGCCGTTAATTAGGGCTAATGGTTTACCCGGAAAACGAGTAGAGGCAAAACGAGCAGGGATTATGGCGGCTGTATTCATATTGCAAAAGTAAATGTTTTACCACGGAGGCACAGAGAACACAGAGAAAAATTGAGTTAATTAATTTTCTAAAATTGAAACTATTTCCTCCGTGAAACTCTGTTTTCTCAGTGCCACCTTGTTTTCCTTATTTGCCAAATCCCTCCAAGCCCATTCCGAATAAGGCAAAGTCATACTTAACAGGATCACTTTTATCAAATTTACGAAGTTCTGAGGTTAACAGTTCAGCTGTTTCCCAATTGCTTTTCTCAGACTGTAGCAATTCCAAACTGTTGGCCACTCTAAGCACGTGCACATCCAAAGGGCAAATTAATTGGGAAGGCTTTATGGATTTCCAAATTCCAAAATCAACACCCTTAGCATCGTCCCTCACCATCCAGCGCAAATACATATTCAAACGCTTACAAGCAGATTTTTTGATTGGCGTGGCAATATGCTTTTTGCTGCGTAAAGGTGCATACGACAAATTAAAACACGACGTATGAAAATTTTCTAACCCTGATTTAACGGTTTTATCACCCAATTTCGGAATAAATAAGCATTCCAAGGAATTATGTTCTTTATAAAACCCCTTAAAAGCTTCAATAATAAAAAGTAAATCGGTGCTATTAAATGTTCTATGAACAAAAGTTTCAAACTTTTTAAGTTCAATAGGAGAGTGGTTGGTTATAAAATCATAAGGTTTTTCGTCCATTAAATGCATCAACCTGTTGCAATTATTAATAATAGATTTCCTATTTCCCCAAGCCAAAATGGCTGCAAAGAATCCTGATATTTCAATATCTTGTTTTAATGAAAACCTATGCGGTATGCCTAAAGGGTCATTTTGCAAAAACGATGGATGATTATATTTTGCTACCTTTTCATCCAACAATTCTTTCAATTCGGTCGTTTTCATAGATTTCGAAACGGCGAACTATCATTATGAATTTTAATAGCCTTTCGGGTTAACCAAACTCCTAAAATTAAGGAAACAATAGCTCCTAATTGAATTAAGGGAATATTATTTATAAATAAAAAATAGTCATAAGAACCGTGCAAAACAACAGCGCCACCAATACCTAGCCATGTATTAAACGTGTGATTGCCATTAAATTTGGCTTTTGCCAAAAAATATCCCATAACAGCTGCAAAGGTGGTATGAGCCGGAACGGCAGTAAAAGCTCTCATTATTCCAACACCCGAACCATGCTCAAATACATAAAAAATATTTTCAATAAAGGCAAAACCTAGCGAAACCATCACACTGTAAAGAATCCCATCATAAGGTTCATCCACATAGGATTTTTTCATGATTCGCCTTACAAAAAAGAACTTACCTATTTCCTCACTAAAGCCAACCACGATATAGGCATAAAACGCCAAATATAAATTGCTACCTTCTTGAGTAAACCCATAATGTTGCCATAATCCTTCAAATAGAATAGCCGGAAAAATACTGACACAGCCTCCAAAAAATGCAAAAAACAACATTCTTAAAGGTTCCTTATCAAATTTATCCTTGTGGTAAAACCAAAAGATGAGATAAAGAACAGGGGCTGCAGCTATGGCTAATAATACCACTATTTATGAATATTTCTTGCCGTCACTTTAAAGTGACGGCAATGGATGGTTAAAGCGCGTTGTTTATATCCTCAATTAAATCATTCACATCTTCAATACCAACACTTAAACGGATTAGAGAATCTACAAGTCCGGATTTTAAACGTTCTTCACGAGGGATAGAAGCATGGGTCATACTGGCAGGGTGGCCGCAAAGCGATTCAACACCGCCTAACGATTCGGCTAACGAAAATAGGTGAGTATTGGATAAAAATTTATGTGCATCAGCAATCGAATCACTTTTTAGCGTAAACGACATCATACCCCCAAAATCTTTCATTTGTTTTTTTGCAATGTCATGGTTGGCGTGATCTGTAAAACCTGGCCAATACACTTTATCTACCTTAGGGTGGCTTCTTAAAAATTCGGCTATTTTTCGCCCATTTTCACAATGGCGTTCCATTCTCAAATGCAGGGTTTTGATTCCTCTTAACACTAAAAAACAATCTTGTGGCCCGGGAACAGCCCCGCATGAATTTTGCAAAAACGCCAATTTTTCATACAGTAATTCATCTCTTACAACTACAGCACCCATTACCACATCTGAGTGTCCGTTGATATATTTTGTAACGCTATGCATTACCAAATCTGCTCCCAAATCCAAAGGGTTTTGCAAATAAGGCGAAGCAAAGGTATTGTCAACCACTGAAAGAATATTGTTGGCTTTAGCTACCTTGGTTATGGCTTCAATATCAATAATCGTAAGCATTGGGTTAGTTGGAGTTTCCATCCAAACCATTTTAGTATTTGGATTTATAAGCTTCGCAAAATTCTCTGCGTTGCCCAAATCAGTGAAATGAAATTTTATACCATAATTTTCAAAAACCTTTGTAAAAATGCGGTAGGAACCACCATACAAATCATTGGTAGAAATAACTTCATCACCAGGTTTTAATAGCTTTGCAATTGTATCAATAGCGCCCATTCCGCTGCTGAAACATAGGCCCCAATTTCCGTTTTCAAGGGCAGCTAAATTATCTTGTAACTGGGTTCTAGTAGGGTTATGAGTTCTTGAATATTCGTAACCGTCATGGTCACCCGGACTTCTTTGAACATAAGTGGAAGTTTGATAAATAGGGGTCATGATAGCTCCTGTTTCCGGGTCGGGATGCACTCCGGCATGTAATACTTTGGTGGCAAATTGCATGATGCAAATTTATCCAAATTATTGCCGTTGCTTTAAAGCAACATCAATTAATTTTGCACAATCACCCCATCCGCAATATGAATTATCCTATCGGCAGAATTAGCAAGTTCTTCATTATGGGTAACGATGACAAAGGTTTGTCCGTATTTTTCACGGAGTTCAAAAAAGAGTTTATGTAGTTCTTTGGCGTTAGCCGAATCTAAATTTCCGGTGGGTTCATCCGCAAAAACCACTTTGGGGGAATTGATTAAAGAACGGGCTACAGCCACCCGTTGGGCTTCACCACCCGAGAGTTGAGAGGGTTTATTATCCTTGCGATGGTCAACTCCCAAAAAGGTTAATAATTCCAAAGCTCTTTCTTCCGTTGCTTTTCTATCGGCTTTACCAATCCATGCTGGGATGCACACGTTTTCCAAAGCCGAAAATTCAGGCAGTAAATGGTGAAACTGAAATACAAAACCAATATGATGATTTCTAAAATCGGATAAAGTATTTCCTTTTAAATTTGAAATATCTTTTCCTTCAAAAAAGATTTGGCCGCTGGTGGGTTGGTCTAAGGTTCCTAATAGCTGCAACAATGTTGTTTTCCCTGCTCCGGATGAGCCAACAATAGCTACTATTTCACCTGCATTTATTTGCAGATTGATTCCTTTAAGAACTTGGATAGTTCCATAGTTTTTCTTTATATCTAATGCTTTAATTATTTCCACTTTCGTTTATTATTCATTTTTTTCATGCTGAGGCACGAAGCATCTTATTCAGAGCAGAGATTCCTTATTCCTCGGAATGACAAGTCGTAGCCCATTTTAAATCTCCAAATCTTCAAATTTCAAAATTGCATTAAAACGCCCTATTAATCCCAACGACATACCTAAACGCCACATAATTGGCTCCGGTTTCTACTCTGTTTAAAAAGAATGGAACATCAAAACGCAAAACCAATGGTTGCAGTTTGTTGTACTTTCCAAAATTAATAGCCAACGTTGTTCCTAAACCGGCATCAGCACGCAATCCGCTGTATTGTCTGCCATTTCCTAAAATACCGGCATCGGCAAATACATAAGGATTGAAACGAAAGTTATTTAAAATTTTTGGAGTATTAATTTTAAAGAGTTTTCCAAATTCCAACTCCAAATTTATAGCAGCTCCTTTGTTTCCATTATAAATATAAAAACTGTCAACGCCTTTGCTATTAGTAGCTGCATAACCTGCCATGCCTCTAATATTTAACCCTCCACCCATTTGAAATGCATATTGACCTGTATTGCCATAACCTACCCAATCTTGATGAACAAACCCTCTTGAACGGGTAAATTTATTTTCAATCAGTTCTTCATTGTTGGCTCCGGCGGCAAATAAACTGCTTTCTTTGGGCACATCGCCATGAAGGTATTGAGTGAATAGTCTACTTTTTAAAATCAGCTTTTTACCAATTGGGTTCGTATTATTAATTTTAAAAGTTAAGCCAGAATAGTTAAAATCACTAAAAAGTGCTGTGTTTCTTAATCCAATATTTAATAAACCGTTTCCAAGTTTGTAGCGGAAAGGATGCTGATAGGAGAGGTTTAAGGTGGCATTTAGTTTATTGTAATCAAAATATTGTTGGTAAAGAAAATAATTATTAGCAACAGACGGCAATTCATTATTTAATTTGGTAAAAAATGGTGCTGTATTGCCAAATAATTTATAAGAAATAGACCATTTGTCGTTTCTAATAGCCTTTTCTAAACCTGTTTCAATTAAACTAATTCCTTCCAAATATTTTGTTCTTGCAGAAAAATCTAACATTTTGCCAACTCGATTTTTATAATTTAAGGCAAAATTTATTGGAGTATATTTTTTGTATATTTTCCTTGTGCTTTCATTTCCTAAATTAGAATTGTACCAAACCGTACCACTATAAATATGTTTGAAGTTATAATAGTTTCCAGAGAAATTTAACCCAAGTTTAATTCCATCTACTTCATTCCACCAAAGTTCAGGCCGCCAATAGTTCTTAAGTTTATTAAAATCTGCAGCAGGAATGGTTAATTTTTCCCGCTCAAAACTTTTAGGCAACTTTAAGCTATTGTTTAAACGATTAATATCAGCCAATCGGCCGCTTGTGTCAATTATTACATCTTTTATTCCATTAATGGACTGAACCTCCAAAGTATATTTTTTATTCATTAAATCCCACGATATCCAAGGGCTCCATACCATTGCATTGCCCGCCTTTTTATTAAAGTATGTGTTTGGTATTATATAATTCAGTCGTTTTCCTTTTTTATCAATAACGGTAATATCTAATGGCATTTGCATATCACCTTTTCGCTTAAAGGTTACTAAATAATCGTATTTTGAATTCCCAACTTTTTTCACACTTGTTACTTTGTAGTCTATGGTTTTTGTAGTGGTGAACCATTGATCAAAAAACCAGTTCAAATCTACCTTGGTATAGTCAATAATAGATTGGCGAAAATCTTCTTCATAAGGATGGCAAAATTTCCATTGGTTAAAATAGTTTTTCATGGCATCCAAAAACAGTTTATCACCCAAAACATATTGCAAATTATACAACATGGTAGCTGTTTTATAATACACTTGCCCATAGCCTCCACCATGCCTTTCGGCTGAATTAAAATGGTCGGAGTGGGTATTTAACCTTGCGGTATTTTCATTAATGGCGTGGTTGATATAACCGGCATACACATAAGCCCCATCTACAGTATTGGGTGTGTAATCTTTATTTGCCAATTTTTTAATGCTCCAGGCTGTAAGAAACTGTGTAAATCCTTCATCCATGCAAGCCCGGTAGGTTTCATTATTACCTACCATTCCAAAAAACCAGTTATGACCAACCTCATGCGCTATCACATATTGATGTCCTGGCCAATTGCCGCCATCAAGCGTAAGCATTGGGTATTCCATGCCATCACGGGCATCGGCAGCTACCATTTTTGGGTAAGCATACATCCCAAAATCCTGTGAATAGGTTTTTACCACATTGGCCACAAACTTAGCTGTAGGTTGCCAGGCATGTGCGTTTTGCTCTTGTGCTAAAGCAATGCATTTTATACCATTCCATTCTACTTCACCAATTCGGTAAGTAGGGTCGGTAGTAAATGCAAAATCATGAACATTATTGGCCATCCACACCCAGCGTTTGTAAGTTCCATCAGGATTTACAGGTTGAGTTATATATTTTGATGGGGTAGTAAAATTTTTTATATCTATTTTTTCTCGAAGGCCATTGGCATAAACTTCACCGCTATTGGTTAAAACCCCTGTAGCTTCGCAGATATAGTGGTTTGGCAATTCTAACTCTACATAAAAAATGCCGTAATCGCCATAAAATTCTTTCCCTAAATGCTGGTCTGTAGTCCATTTAAATTTTCTATCATAAACGGAAAGCCTAGGATACCAATGCACGCCGTCAAAATGCTTAAAATTATTGTGTTCAAACCGTTTCATGCGGCGGCCCATCGTTCCCTGATCAAAATAGGTTTTAAAATCCACCTCCAGTTTCATGGTTTTACCGGGAAACAATGGGGTTGGTAAATCAATTATCATAATGGTGTTATCCACAACAAAAGGTACTTCCGTACCTGCAATTATTACTTTTGAAACTTTGGTTCCTAATTTTTCTTGTTCATATTTCCCAAATTTATTAAACACTTTTCCGCCTTTTTCCATCTCATCCTTATAGCTTCCCGGTTGAAACGCATTTTGGGTTAAACGGAAATACAATTTGTAAATGGTATCGGGCGAATTGTTGGCATATTCCAAGGTTTCACTTCCGGTTATTACCTCTGTAGTATCGTTTAATCTTGCCTTGATATGGTAGGAAACGTCCTGCTGCCAGTAGCCCGGAAAAGGTTTGCGATTTTTCCAATACAAATTATTATCTTCACTTTGGTAGGCCGCTAAAGCACTTTCAGGTTCAAAAACCTGTGCTTGAGAAGTATAAAAAATAAACGAAAAGACTGCGAGAAGGCACTGTTTATGCATGCCGTGAAATTAAAGAAAAAAAAATATCTAAATTGATTTTGGTTTCCAAAGTAAATAACCTACACCTATATTGCCTCCAATTCCATGATACGCATATACATAATTAGGTTCTACACTAAAATATTGCTTACCAACGCGATTCTTTGCATCGCCCAATCCAATGTATGAACCAATTTCTAATTTCCATTTTTCTTTTATAAAATAGGTAAATCCTAATGTAAGTTGCAAATACGAAAAATCATATTTTTGAGAATATCTTTCTTTTGAAGTATAATAATTAAAATCATTTCCTTTAAAATAGTAATTGGCTGATTCTTTTCCTTGACCTAAAACAATTGAACCCGTCATTATAAAACCCAATTTACGTTGTTTGTTTCCTTTTTTATCGGGTGTTTTAAAAAACATTCCACCTGAAATAAAAGAAGATTGAGCATTGTAATTTGTAACGTTGTAATAGTTTGCATTAGGATTTGCAAAGCCAGAACCAAAATGGAGGTTAAAACCTGTAAAATCATGCAAAATAATGGATGTTTTTCCGTAGAACATCGTACCCTTTTGAAGTGGCATAAGACCAGCAAAAGTCCAAATTTTTATATCTGATGAATTTTTCTTCTGGCTAAAAACCAAAACTGGAAGAAGAAATAAAATAAAAAATAATTTAATTTTCATTTTCTAATATAAAAAACAGGAAAATGAGAATTTGTAGATGAAGAGTAATTATTAAAATTAATAAATGAATCTCTTGGCCAAAAATCCTTTACAAATTCTGCATTGATAAAAGAAGATTCTTTTATGTATAAAGAATCAAATGAAATTAAAGTTCTTCCTCTATTGGTTGGATAAGCCGATAACTTGTAATTTATCACAAAAGAATCTATTTCTGTTCCTCTTGAAATCCAATATTTAGTTGAGTTAGAATTCATATCTACCCCAGGTAAATCACTTTGTATCACTAAATGTTTAGAAATATTTACACTTAATGATGAAGTTATAAAATTTTGATTACCATCATGGAAAACAATTTGAATTGCCGGTTCTTCGTCAAACCCTGGATCTGGCTCAGGGCATTCAGAAGAACACATAATAAAAAACAAACAAATAAGGAAAAGATTTTTCAAGCAAAGCAAACCTAAACAAAAATAATTAATAGCATAGCATTAAAGTAAATCATAAAAACAAATATGTAAGTTTGCCCAACCATGCTATCAATCCAACAACTTTACCAATACTATACCGAAAGCAACTACTCAGTAAGCACCGACACCCGAAAAATTGAACCGGGCAGCATGTTCTTTGCCCTAAAGGGTGAAAACTTTGATGCCAATACATTTGCTGCACAAGCTTTAGAAAAAGGGGCTAAATGGGCAGTAATTGATAATCCTGAATTTACTAAACCTTCAGGAACTATATTGGTAGAAGATGGTTTAAAAACCCTTCAAAATTTAGCCAACTACCATAGGCATCAATTAAAAATACCGTTTATAGGAATAGGAGGGAGCAATGGAAAAACCACTACTAAAGAACTAGTTCATAGTGTGCTTTCACAAAAATTTAAAACCATAAGTACTCCCGGAAATTTCAATAACCATATTGGAGTTCCATTAACTATTTTGGGTATAAAACCGGGAACTGAAATGGCTGTGATAGAATTAGGAGCCAATAGAATAGGAGATATTGAAGAATTATGTCAAATAGCCGAACCTGACTTTGGGTTAATAACAAACATTGGGAAGGAACATTTGGAAGGATTTGGAAGCCTTGAAGGAGTAGCGAAAGCTGAAAGTGAATTGTATTACCATTTATTAAAATCTGATGGCTTAGCATTTGTTAACAAAGACGATGATTGGCTTTCCCGCATGTCATCCCGATTAACCAAGGTTCATGGCTATTCGTGTAAGGATAAATTGGCAGAAACTTATTGTGAGTTGATTCAAGATTTTCCTACCATTGAGTTTTCGTTTCAATCGATTTCTATAAGCAGCCAACTAAGCGGTTCCTATAATTTTGAAAATATAATGGCAGCGGTTGCTATTGGGAAATATTCTGGCGTTCCTGTAGAATTAATAAAAAAGGGAATTGAAAGCTATGTACCTAAAAACAAGCGTTCGCAAATAATTACCAGTGGAAGTACCATGATTTTTTTGGATGCTTACAACGCCAACCCAAGCAGTATGGAAAAGGCTTTAGAAAATTTTGCACGTTTTAATTTTCCAAAGAAAATAGCCATAATGGGCGATATGTTTGAAATGGGAGACCATGCAGAACATGAACATGAATTAATCTATAACTATGCAAACTCTTTAAATTTTAATCATTTGTTTGTAGCTGGTGAACACTTTAAAAAACAAGCTTTGGCAAATGGAAATGATGGTTTTGAAACAGCTAAAGAAATCAATTTACTTTTAAAAGACTTAGATTTGAAGGACACGGCCATTTTTATAAAAGGTAGCCGTGGAATGGCGATGGAAAATGTATTGGAAGGAATAATTGAATTATAAATATAATCACCTCATAAATTCCTAATTCCAGACCCCTAATTCCTAATCAAATAAAAAATGGAACTCTTTTTCAGTAACGAAATTTTTGAAACCCACCTTTTTCTAAAGATAGAGGAAAGTGGTCATTGTATAAAAGTGCTTCGAAAAACAAACGGAGATGTAATAAAAGTGATTGATGGCAAAGGAAACCTATACGAGGGCCCTATTGAAATTGAAAATAAAAACAAACCCGTAAAAGTTCACATTCTTTCCAAAACCCATTTTGAAGCTTCAAAATTTCAATCCAGATTTCATTTGGTAATAGCTCCTACAAAAAATGCCGACCGCATGGAGTGGATGGTTGAAAAAGCTGTGGAAATGGGCATTGCGTCTATAACCTTTGTGCATTGCGAACACAGCGAACGAACAAATTTAAGACTGGATAGAATTGAAAAAATTGCTATTGCAGCCTTGAAACAAAGTCAACAATATTGGTTGCCAAAAATTACTATACCAATTCCTTTTAAAAATTACCTGGAACAGTTTCCTGCCGATGAAAACAGCTTTATTGCGCATTGTGAAGATGGAGAGAAAACAGAATTTGGAGCAAACCTTACCAAAGATTTTTGTAGAATATTAATAGGCCCGGAAGGTGATTTTTCAGAATCAGAAATTGAGTTGGCTTTGGCAGCGGGCTATAAACCTGTTTCATTAGGTGCTTCGCGACTTAGAACAGAAACTGCAGCTTTGTATGCTTGCGCTGTATACCGAAGTATGCTAACCTAATAAACTTTTTTAAGTGATAAATAGATTTAGATAAAACTATACCCAAACCCAATCATAATCTGACCAGAGGTGTTTCTAAACCTATAGTTATTATCATGGCCTATTCTGTTTTTGGATGAATATTCAGTCGTGATAAAGCTATAACCTACTTTTAAACTATACCTTTCCTGATACCGGTATCTTGCAAATACTTCAGAATAAAGCGTTCCTTTATTGTTACCTAGCAATAAAAAATTATTTTGACTTGGTTTTACTTGCTCATTCGTCAGTTTTTTGCGGGCAGGGTCTTCGTTTTGAGAGGCTAAACTTGGATAAAAATCTGAATCTTTTTTCTTACCAAATGTAAAACCAATAGCATCTACATTACATCCTACCGACCATTGCGGGGTAAAATGATAGGAGGCATTAAGCGTTAGGCCAACACTAATAAACATTGGCTTAGAAACCATTACAGTATCAATTCCATCCTTGCTTTTCTTGTGCTTAGCAGGAGCCGTTAAATATGAAACATCCTTTCCTTGAAAATAACCTGCTCTGGCCCCAACTCCCAAATGAAGTTTCTCGCTTTTAAGTACTTTAAAATTTTTTACCACATTACCCGAAAATGTGTTGGAATTTTCACCAAAACTATAAGCTATATCAGCGTGATGCTCTCTTTGAGCAAAAGAAAATACAGTTAAAAATACTACAAAAAGACTAAAAAAATACTTCATAATGATGGTTTCAAAAATAGTACGGTTTAGGAGAGAATTGGTTACTAAGAAATGATTAATTGTATATGATAAAGGTTAATTAATCATATACAATTAATAATTAACCGCTAAAAAAAAGTGCCCAGGACCGGAGTCGAACCGGTGTTTTAGCACTTTCCTTTCTTTCTTAACCATTTGATTTTAAATTGTTTAAATGTTAATTTTAATTATAAATAAGCTAAATAACTCTCCACTTTTTCCACTTTGCTTTAAGTAGTTGTTATTTAGCACGTTGTAGGGCATTAAGTTGTGTTTGAAGCTCATTTATTTGCTTTAGTGCATCATTCAATTCACGCAAATGTTTCACTTCCTGCTCAGTCGACAAATTTATAGAATTTTTCATTTCTATTTCTCCAGTTCCGAATAATAACCAATTTAAATTCAAATCAATACCTTCTTCTTTACACTTATTACATATCTCCAGAAGCAGATTTAAGTTAGGATCGGTTTCACGATGGAACATATTAAACATTGCACGACCTCCAAAATTGTTATAAGTAGTGATGTGCAATTTATTTCTTAACACTAAAACTCGGTCGTAAAACGCCTGTTTACTATACTTCCCATCAGAGTTATAAACACTTTTTGAGCTATTATTATTCTCACTTTGAGTACTTTTATTTCTCATATTGAAATTATATTTACTTTTGAAGTTGAAATATAAAATCAAAATTACATATTAATACATTATAAATCAACATTTCAATAAAATATATAAATAGTTACAATATGAACAAATTTACATCTGAGTTTAAATCCATTATAGATCGTATCCCAAGAAATAAAACAGAAATATTTGACAATCTAGTTGAAAATGTTCCCATCAAAAGAGGCAATATTAATGCATACTATTCAGGAATTACAAGGGATTTGACTTTTAGAAATGGAATTCTTATCCATAAATTTTTAGTTCTGAATTATGATGACCTTTTAACAACTCCCTTAGATTATGATGAATGGCTTACTTCATATGAGAAATCAAATGCTATCATTAAACAACTTAACGAGAAATTCAAACAACCATTTCATTAATAAAATTCTTAAAATGAGTAAAAATACAGAAGACAAAATCGATTTGGAAACTATTTTCTTTCTAATTGGCCATAGAGTTCATTTAAAATATAAGGAAAAGAAAGCATGTTCAAACAGAACGGTTATGTTTTTTGACAATCTGGCTCCTTTGATCAATAAAAAGCAACCAATCTATCAATTCACGGAGGAAACTTGGACGTTCATGCGTGAAAAAAATATCGTTGTACCGGATAACGACTTAAATTTCATTTCAATCAATTTAAAATATAAATAAAATATGCAAAACAACTTACTGATTGTGCCACCAGTGGCTGATGAAGCTATTAATCTGCTTCAAGTTTTTACCTATGATCCATTACTCATTTATGGAAGTGCAAATGCGGAACTAATTACTGCCATGGAACGAAAATTAAATGGCCTATTTCCTTTCGTTATTGAAAACGATCCTGAAGCTATATTAGTAATCAAAAAAAAGGCATTGGATGGTGAAATTAAGTGTGAAATAATTTCAGACGATACAGCCAATAAATTTGCTCATCTAGTTGCCGATTTAAGTGGTTCATCTGGCCCGGAATTAATTAAGGAACTTACCAAAAATGCTGATCGAGTTAGTATAAATGGCAGGTTTGTTGCAATTATCCCGACAACTAAAACCATTGCCTTTAAAGCACTGGTGCAAGCTCTAAATGCCTGGATTGAACCAAGCTTAGTAAACGATAAAATTTCATTTTTCTGCCTTAATAAGAGGTAATTAATTCGAAGTAAAAATGCTTCGCTATATGCGATGCTGACAAATCTTTGCCAATTTTATTTTAATCAAAATCTAAAAACATGAAGGATCCCGCCTTTCTATTTTACTCCAGTGATTTTCTCAATGGAGTGTCTGACCTTACTATGGAAGAACGGGGCCAGTATATCACCTTACTCTGTTTGCAACACCAAAAAGGTGAGCTAACTGAAAAAACCATTAGGTTATGTATAGGTTCCGTTTCGGTTGATGTTTTGCAAAAATTTACTAAAAATGAAATTGGCAATTATTTTAATGAGCGACTAAAAGTTGAAATTGAAAAACGCGAGTTATTTGCGGAAAGTCGCCGGAAGAATGGTGCTAGGGGCGGGAGACCTACTTTAAAAAAGGAAAAAGATAAATCCATCCATAAACCACTAGCTGATCCATTAGGTTATCCTACCAATAACCTTATGGAAGATGTAAATGAAAATGAAGATGTAATTGAAATTAAAGATGAAAAAATAAAAATTGGTGCGATTTGCGAATTTTTCGGTTTTTCAGAATTACTTCATGCTCAAAACTATTTTGAAACCTCGCATTTTGTCGAGTGCCTTACAAATCGAAAGCTCATAACTCATTTCTACAACCAGTTCAAATATTACAAGCTCGTTAAAACGGAATCCGGTTTTAAACACAACTTCAAAAATTTTATTGGATCGGCTGAAAAGTTTTATGAAGACGGAGCTTGGAATGCTGAAAATTGGGAAATGAAGGTTTCTAAGAAACCCGAAAAAACAAAATTCGAAGATGTCGGGAAAAATCAGGATGAAAAATATAAAAAAATGGTAACCCAATTTGAGAATAGGAGATGAGTAATTTTCAAACCATTCTGTCCGGCATTGTCAATGCGAATAAATACGATGTTGAATATACTCCTGAAACTGTCATTGATCCAAAGATGGTGGAGTATGCCCGGAAAATTAACCAGCTTGAAAGGGATAGTTTTGACTTCAAAAATATTCCCCAAATAATCCATTATCATCTCAATGCTATCACTCAAATATCCGAGCGACCATTTGTTTACACCACCAACAACAAACCGATACTCCGGGCATTGATGTACTATTTTACGGATAATCCGGAGTTCATTGATTTTACAATACGGAACCGTGAAATATTCATAAATAACACGTCCCTAAAAAAAGGGCTTTTATTAATAGGAGGCTTTGGTGTTGGTAAATCTACCATCATCAATGCCTTTCAGCGGGTGAAGTTTCCAGATAGAAAATTCAAATGCAAAACATGCCCTTCACTGGCCGAAAATTGGGATTACAGCGACCGGCAATACTTTATCAATAATTGGTTTTTTGATGAATTTGGCCATGAGGCCGAAAGTAAATATGCCAAAAAAGATGCTTTACCTGTGATGGCGAAAATACTTGAGCAACGTTATAATTTGAGGCACTTCCATCAAAACTCTGCCACTGGTTTTACTATTTTAAGTACCAATTTAAGTATGGATGAAATTACCGAAAAGTATGGAAACCGATTGGCTGATAGAATCCATGATATGTTTAACATCATTCTTGTTCATGGCGAAAGTTTTAGAAAATAAAATTTAAAAAACAAAAAATGGCAAATAACTATTTACCTGCAACCGAAATTGTCCCTGAATTGTTGGGAGAAGATTTTAAAGTGTATAACAATCAATATTTGGCAACGGCCAGAATTTGCAAGTTGTTTCCGGCATATAATTCAAAAGAAGATGCCCAATGGTATTATCATATTCATGCATTTCGGGAGTTTTGTGAGTTTTGCGAAGATCAGGCAAACATGGCCCCCCAACTAGAAGAGGAGGGGGATACCCTATATTTTATAAATCAAATCCGTTTTGGGGCTGAACTAGATGATTTAGAACCTTTGGATTTCGATTGTCCATTTAATCTTCAGCAAATAGGCAACTTATACATGATGAATGCTGTTACCGGCATAATTATGAAGCGTGGAATAAATAAGCACCAAAAGAAAATATACGCTTCATCCTATTGGGCATTGATTAAATTTCGAAATAGAATCAAAGATTTATACTCTAAAGATATTGAAGTTATAGGGCATCAGGTTAATAAAGGAAAATCAGGAAAGCCTGAAGTGCAGTAATATTAGCTTATTAGTGATTGAAGTTCTTTTGAACGCTGTTTCAATAATAAATTCAATTCTACTTTATATTTATACTGTTTACTATTCTTAATATTTGTTTGTAGTTGCTGTATTTCTTTTTCTAGTAAATAAATCTGTTTGTTGTAATGAACTAAATCTTGCAATGACTTTCTTGCCATATTTTTTTTACCTGATATCTGGATACAGAAGTCATGATAGACTGCATCAAGATTTTTTTTCAAATGCATTGCAAATTTGTTTTCATTATTCAAAAACCATGGTGTTTTGAAAGTCCAGTCTATTACTGAATTGTTTGCATTTAATGGATGGGGATGCTTTGTTGAAGTTGATAAATAACTAGAATCTAATTCTTGAATTATGAAAATGATATTGTATGGAATTGCCTTATCTATTATTTCAAGAAGTGGCTGTATTTCTTCTCTTACCTTAAGTTCTATCTTAAATATTTGTATTTCTTTAATTTCTTTTCCTTCAAGATTAACAGTATCTTGAGAAAGTTTTTGTAACCATGTAATCCGAAGTATTAGATCCGAAAACATTTTCTTCTGCTTAGAGTTTGTATAAGCATCAAAAGCATTTTTTGGAATCACCTTATTAACTCTTGCAGTATTTGGTAAACTAAAAAACTCCAATTATCGTACTATTAAAAATGAAATAAGTTTAAAATCTTCAATTCCCTTTATTTTATCTTTTAGAGCAGTAGTACCACCTGCTTTAAATAAACTCAAGACTTCTTTTTCTTCTTCTGTTTGCAGGATTGAACTAATACTTTGTTTTAAAAGTGAAGAGTAAGTATCCATTTTATGGTATTCATCCGTTTCTTCACTTAAAATTTTGCAAATCTCCAAAAATTACTTCTGTTGGTTGCGAACTATTTGGATTAATACCTTTCCAAGCGAGAAGCATACCTGGAAGTCCGTTAGGCCCCAAAATATCTTTAGCAGAAACACCTTCCAACATTTTACTTAACCCACTCAAACCTTCTTTTTGGCCTTCTTTTACAGTCAAAGCCGCTGATCGTTTTTCATGTTCCAGCGCATTACTATGTTTTTCAACCAATACAGAAAGATTTACCCTTAAATCACGGTTAGCATCCACTTCACTTTGATACTGCAATTTGCAGTTATCATAGAGGGATGATAAATCTCTAATTCGGGCTTCGAAATTTTGTTTTTGCTCTGCAAGTTGTGTTTTAAGAAACTCCACCAAAATGTTATTGACAGCAGCCGGTGTATCATTCATAGTCTTTTTTGGGGTATTTGGATTGTCTTGTTTCGAAGATTGGTTTTCATTGAAAACCTTACGATCTGCCAAATTGCGGTCAGCCTCGCCCATACATTCCGGGCTGCAAAACTTTGAATTCCCTTTTGAACTTACAGGATTATGGCATCCTTCATTCTGGCAGATTATCATTCTGGCACAAAGGAAAGACCGATAAAAATAGCAACTACACCACCCCCCTGCCGTAAAATGAAATCACGGCAGGACACCCCCCTTTAAAAGACTGACTCGTCCTAAAAAAAGTTTACTGTTTGATTGATTTCTTTAATCCTAAAATAAGTTTACAGTTATTAATATTTAATTATATACATGTAGATTTATAATAAAAATATAATAATCTTTGAGGTAAATATTCTAAAATATAACTTTGTGTAAATTCTTCATAAAATTCTTAACATGAAATCTTCAACTAAAATTAAATTCACGTTTTTATTGGTTTGTTTATCTATTTTTAATAGTAACCTTTTTTCGCAACAAGCAGGGACTTATGACTTTACTTTTAGTCAATCAGTTGGTTCAGGTTCTCATATTGGCTATGGCTCTTATATTATTAAACCTTTGTCAGATAATAAAATCTTATTAGGTGGTGAAGTCGGTTCTTTTGATGGTGTATCAAATGATGGTTTAGTTCGTCTATTGCCTAATGGGCTGATAGATGTTAGTTTTAATTTTAAAGAACCTGGAGGAGGAAGTGCTTACTTTACTGATATTGACTTTCAAAAAAACGGAAGAATAGTATTATTCGGAGATTATATTTATCGCATTCTCAGTAACGGTCGAATTGATTCTACTTTCGCAAATAAAGGACGCTATATTGGCATCTGGGGCAAAAGTATTGTAAATGGAGGTAAAGTTATGTCTGATGATAAAATACTTTTTTGGGGCAATTTTAAAATCAATAATTCATCGCCATCAAACATTTGTCGCCTTTTAAGCAATGGGTTAATTGACACCACTTTCAACACCGGAACTGGTCCAAATACTGATGTGTATTGCGGAGCTGTGCAAAAAGATGGTAAACTAATTATCGGTGGGGACTTCAGTCAGTATAATGGAGCTCTTGCTAATAGACTATGTAGGATTAACACAGATGGCTCATTAGATAAATCTTTTGATGTTGGGTTAGGGCCAAATTCATGGGTAAATTCTATTGCCATACAAAATGATGGTAAAATATTAATTACAGGTGAAAGAATTAATTATTACAATGGGAATCTTGTGAAAAATTTTATTAGAATTAATACTAATGGGTCATTAGATAACAGTTTTAAAGCAGAACAACCTATGAACCAACTCATTAATACGAAAATTTTTGTTCAACCGGATAATAAGATTCTAACTTCAATTGAATGTTTAGTTCCCAACCAAGCCCAATTATACGGCAAATTAGTTAGATTTAATTCTGATGGGAGTCTTGATAAAACCTTTAATTCTGAAACTGTTGGACGTTGTACTGAAATTGCAATTCAAAATGATGGAAAAATTTTAGTCGCAGCTGAGTATGGATATCAATTAAAAGGGAATTCTTTCATAAGAAATCCACTTCGATTATATGGTAGCTCTGGTGCAGGTGTTATAAAAAATATTTATAATAAAACTTTAATCTCTCCTAATCCTTTTGAATCAAAATTAAATATTGTATCTGAAGTAGTATTTGAAAATTTACCTTTTACAATTGTCAATAACTTAGGAAAAATAATTTTAGAAGGGAGTTTAAATGGTTTAAATCCGGATATTCCATTGCCTGAATTACCCAAAGGGATATATTTTATTAAAATGGGAGGTTTGGTCTATAAATTGGCGCATTGATAATATAAATATTGATTGCTCTTCTTGATTAATCAAAACAACAAAAAATTATAAATATTCTTATTAAAATAATCATTGGTGAATAATCAAAGAGTTTGAAGTTAATAGAAATATACTTTTTATATTTTTCATAGTACAAACTTACATTAAAATCATGTATTTAGAAATCAGTCGGATTCGGCATTTTCTCATTAAAGTCTGTTTTTATTACCAGTCCAAGACTTTATAAATAAGTTTTAAACCTTACCTGATTAAAATATCAAAAAAGGTAAGAACACCACCCCCCTGCCGTGAAATAAATTGACGGCAGGACACCCCCCTTTAATAGACTGAAAACAGGGGGGAATATGCGATTTTAACGATTTATTAGCTTAAAAGTGCCAATAAATTTTCCAATTATATTAGAATTGTCAAAAGTAAAGTTTTTTTAAAATGGGTAATTTGTCCAAAACGATTGCGGATAAAAGTGGCCTTGTAAGCTTCCCATTTTAAGTACAACGCTAAATTAGAATTTTCTCATTACTATTTTTTTCTTTTTTTTCAGATGTTGGTATGTGGTCAACTATGGTTGGGGTTGTGTTTTGGGAAAGTTGTCCATATATCAACATCATCGGAGTCCTT
>CAMDGU010000004.1 GCA_945897885.1 Chitinophaga pinensis | reverse complement strand
AATGCCGCCGGATTGCTGTCAAAAATGAGTGTAGCGTGGGATGCCGTTGCGGCCACTTGAGCTATTCCACTGCCCATAGCTCCTGAACCTATAATTCCTATTTGCATTGGGACAAATTTAGATGTTAGATTTTAGATTATTAGATTTTAGACTTTTAAATATCCAAATAGGTCTGTATTCAATTAAAAAAACTCAAAATATCTAATTTCTCATTAAATACATTTAAAATAATCAAACGGTTCTTTGCAATCCAAACATTTATACATGGATTTGCAGGCTGTGGAACCAAATCGACTTACCATTTCAGTATGTTTTGAACCACATTGAGGGCATGTTACTTCTGAGTCCTTTCCAAAAAGTGCCAATTTAGAGGTGGCGCTTTTTTCAGGTGGGGCAATACCATATTCTTCTAACTTTTTTAAACCATTTTGGCTTATCCAATCTGTTGTCCAAGGTGGAGATAACGTTGTTTTTATTTCAAAATCAGCAATACCTGCTGCAAGCATTGCTGTTCGCATTTCTACTTCAATCATTGTCATGGCCGGACAGCCGCTATACGTTGGAGTAATGGTAATTATAGGTTTATCTTCTAAAATATCAACACTTCTAATTATTCCTAAGTCTTCAATGGTTAAAACCGGTATTTCAGGATCGCAAACGGAGGATAAAATATCCAAAATAGCCTTAGGAGTGTATGGTTTAAAATTTTGTTCCGACATCGTATTTGACCAAACAAATTTAGGAGTTTAAAATTTTAAGCAATGAGAATATTTAATTTTGTGGCAAAAAATCATTTTATGAAAGCATACTTACATCCTATCCAATATCGCCATTTTTTTTACGGCTCTCTTTTCATGCTATTCTCACTGGTAATTGGCATTTTGGGTTATAGCTATTTTGGTAATCTCACCCCAATAGATTCACTTATAAATGCTTCAATGATACTAACGGGAATGGGCCCTGTAGATAGAATGACCACGTTTGGAGGTAAATTATTTGCCTCCTGCTACGCATTGTATATTGGAGTAGCCTTTTTAACTTCGGTCGGCATATTACTTGGACCAGCCATCCACGTATTTTTCAAAAAACTGAATATGGAATAAATCAGATAAAAAAACACATTAGAATCTCCAGGATTGAGATAATCCATTCTGTGCCTTTAAATACTCGTTTAATTCTATTTTTTATCATTATGCATTTTTTGCATAGCCATCATTTGCTTTACCGACTTTTCCATACCATCCACTGAACCGTCAAGGAAAATTACATTTCCTTTTCCGTTTTCAGCAACATGTTTCAATGTTTCAGTCCACATGGTAAATAAAATTACAGAATTATCTAATTCAGAAGCTTGCATTTCTTTGGCAGCAAGGCTCATACCTCTTGCTACCTCCTCACGGAAAGAAGCAACAGCCTGACCACGTAACATGGCTGCCTGACGCTCTGCCTCAGCAGAAATACGAACTGCATTTCCATCAGCTTCAGCAGCTTTTGTTTTTGTAATTAATAAGGCTTGGCCTTCATTCTCAGCGGCGGCTTTCAAATTATTACTTGCCACTACTTTAGCCATGCTTCGCATTACTTCATCATCAAAAGTGATGTCGTTCATCTGCAAATCAATCAAGTGATACCCCCACTCTTGTAAAATATCATCCAAATTGTCTTTTACATAAAGTACTATTTCATTGCGAAGCGTTAATATTTCACTTTGTTTTTTAGTAGCCACAAACGACCGAACGTTTCCTTCAATTGTTCTTACCAACGATTGGTTAAAACTGCGTTCATCAATAAATTTAAAAGCTACATTTTTTATAGTTTCTTCTTCATGATTTAAAACAGCATAAAGCACCAGGGCTGTAAAATTAACATTAGCTTGATCGAGTGTAACTGCCTGAAATCCCAATTCCGAAGAACGGTTTTGAATACTGATTCGCTTAAATACCATTTCAATAAATGGGATTCGGAAACTCAAACCCGGGCGAAGTACCCTGTGGTATTTTCCAAAAATAGTGGTAACACCAATCATACCTTGACGAATGGTAACAATAGAAGCTAAAACAATAAGGACGATTGGTACTAGAAATATTAATTCCATAGGGATTTATTTTTTGTCAAATATAATTAGAAATGATAAGATGGTATTGAGTAAAAAGATTTTTTCGCGGATTAATCGAAGAAAGGAGAATAGTTTTCTGTAGATTACCAACTTGCGCCCGGATAGGTTCTTTGCAAATACTGCAAATCGGTAAGCAACAAACCTAAATTTTCAGAATGCACTCCGGTTTTTCCACCTGATTGAAACCATATGGCTTGAGGAACTTGTAAGGTAGCTTCCGCAAATATTTCATTCACCCGATTTTCCCACTCATTTTTCAATGAGGTTACATCCGGTGCAATTCCTTGTGAGGCCATTTCATTATCATAATCCGTTGGCACAAACAATTCCCCTGTAAATTCCCATAGCGTGTTAGCTGCATTTTGCACTCGTTCATGGCTTTCTTCGGTTCCATCGCCCATTCGAATTACCCATTCACTACTAAATTTCAAATGATAATTCACTTCTTTTATAGCTTTGGAAGCAATGGCAGCTATTTGTTTATCGGTGCTTAACAGCAATTTGGTATAAACCAATTGCATAAAATTATCATAAAAAAACTGACGCATTATCGTATGAGCCCAATCCCCATTTGGTTGCTCTAACAAAAGAAAATTTTTAAATTCTCTTTCGCCACGTAAGTATGCATAGTCATCTTCCGACTTTCCTTGACCATCCACTTCGGCAGCATATTGGTAAAAATAACGGGCTTGTCCTAATACGTCTAATGCTATATTGGTAAGGGCTATATCTTGTTCTAAAACGGGGCCGTGACCACACCATTCACCCAATCTTTGGGCTAAGATGAGACCGTTATCAGCAAGGTGGAGTATGTATTCTGTTTTTGAGTTCAATGGTTTAATACTTTTAAATTATAAAACACACCCCTAACCCCTCTCAAGAGGGGAATTCACTTCGACGAAATTTTTGGTGTAACTTTCAGATTGTCTCATTTTCAAATTTTCAAATCAAATTTAAATATGCTTCAATTCGTCCGGTAAATCGTAAAATGTAGGATGACGGTACACTTTATCCGCAGCCGGTTCAAACATGGCATCATTTAATTTTGGGTCAGAAGCCGCAATATCTTTTGATTCAACTACCCAAATACTAATTCCTTCTTGCCTGCGAGTATATACATCTCTTGCATTTTCAATGGCCATATCGGCATCAGCAGCATGTAAACTTCCAACATGTTTGTGGCTTAAACCATGTTTTCCTCGTATAAAAACCTCCCAAAGAGGCCATCTTTTTCTATTATCCATCAGGCTACTTGTTTTGTTTCAGATTTCCGTTGTTCACGCTTGGCGGCATAAGCTGTAGCTGCCTCTCTCACCCATTTTCCATTATCCCATGCCTCTTTGCGAGCCTTTACTCTTAGTTTATTACATGGGCCATTCCCTTGTACCACATTATTAAATTCCTCCCAGTTTATTTCACCATAATCCCAATGACCGGTGACTTCATTCCATTTTAAATCAGGGTCAGGAATTGTTAATCCTAAAATATCAGCCTGTGGTTTGGTAGCATCCATAAAACGTTGGCGTAATTCATCATTTGAAAAGCGTTTTATTTTGGTTTTCATGGAATACTCAGAGTTTGGCGAATCCGCATCATTTGGACCAAACATCATCATAGATGGCCACCACCAACGGTTCAAAGAATCCTGAGCCATTTGTTTTTGCTCAGCAGTTCCATTACATAGGGTTAATAAAATTTCAAAACCCTGACGTTGATGAAAACTTTCCTCTTTACAAACCCTTACCATAGCTCGGGCATAAGGGCCAAATGAACATTTACACAAAGGCACCTGATTAAGAATAGCTGCACCATCTACCAACCACCCTATTGCTCCCATATCTGCCCAGGTAAGAGTTGGGTAGTTGAAAATGCTTGAATATTTAGCTTTTCCTGTATGCAATTCATCCATTAATGTATCACGTTCAGCTCCTAGGGTTTCGGCGGCACAATACAGATACAAGCCGTGTCCGGCTTCGTCCTGAATTTTAGCTAATAATGCTGCTTTGCGACGCAAACTTGGGGCTCTCGAAATGTAATTTGCCTCAGGCAGCATACCTACTATTTCGGAATGTGCATGTTGTGCAATCTGACGAATTAAGGTTTTCCTGTACTTATCAGGCATCCAGTCTTTGGGTTCAATTTTCTCATCGGCTGCTATCCGATTCATAAATTGCTCTTCAAGATTTAGTATTGTCATGGTTGGTTATTGTTTTATTGTCTTTTGTGTAACTTTGGGGACTTAACTTTATTTTTTCAATTAATAATTCGTAATTTCTAATTCGTAATTGATTTATTGTTCATCAAACGATACCACCACCTTTTTTGTTAAAGGATGTGATTGGCAAGTTAAAATAAATCCAGCATCCACTTCATCAGGTTCTAAGCTATAATTTACTTCCATATCTACTTTACCTTCCAAAAGCTTAGCTCGGCAAGTGCAACAAACGCCACCTTTGCAAGCAAAAGGTAGATTGGCACCATTCTTTAAGGCTGCATCTAAAATATTTACATCAGTAGTTTCAAGATTAAAATTAAATTCATCACCATCAATTATAATGGTAACCTCACTTAATACATTTTCTTCTATAACCTCTTCATCGTGCTTCTTTTTGGCAATGCCGGAAGTAACAAATAATTCAAAATGAATGTTTTTTTCAGGAACGCCAATATCTTTCAAGGTATCCTTTAAATCTATCAGCATATCTTCAGGACCGCAAATAAATACCTCATCGGTAGTTTTGGGGTCAAATATGTTTTTGGCATATTCTCTGCACTTTTCACCATTGATATGCCCTTTAAATATTGGGCTTCCAATTGCCTCACGGCTCATAATGTAGTTCAAAGAAAGCCTTCCCATATACTGATTTTTCAAAGCCTCCAGTTCTTCACGAAACATCACCGATTCAACCGTTTTATTTCCATAAAAGAGGGTAAACGTGCTGTTAGGCTCCGTTCTTAAAACCGTTTTTAGTATTGACATTATGGGTGTAATACCGCTTCCTGCGGCAAACCCAATGTAGTTTTTAGAATTTGAAGCATCAAGCGGGGTATTAAATTTCCCTAAAGGAGGCATTACTTCCAACTCATCCCCAACTTTTAATTCAGTATTGGCAAAATTTGAAAACTTTCCGTCATACATTTTTTTAACCGCAACCCTAAAGTCGCTATCCAACGGACTGGTGCAAAGAGAATAAGAACGGCGAAGTTCCTCTCCCATAAAATATTTGCGAAACGTTATGTACTGACCTTGCGTAAATTTAAAGATATCCTTATGCTCCTCAGGAATTTCAAAGGCCACTGAAACACACTCAGGAGTTTCTTTCCTAATATCTTTTACTTTTAATTTATAAAATTCTATTGACACCTATTTTACGTTGTTTAAAGTTTTAATGGTAATTTTAATTAGATACCCCACCAAGTAAACAAATTACTTATCATTTTGTCTTCTTCGCGGGCAATTATTTCGTCAGCATTTATCAATTTCATGGCAAACCTCAAAAAATCAATGCGTTCCTTTTCATTCGATTCTTCCATAAAATCAATGGCAGCCTTTTCAAAATGCGGCATATAATCTTCAATGTCTACAAGGCTAAGTTCATCCATAGCTGCATCCAAATTACTTCCTAAAGGAAAATTTTTGGTAATATAATCCACAATGATTCTTCCTTCTTCTGCTGTAAAATCGCCATCTACCTGCGACAGCATGGATAACATTTGAAAACCTAAAATATCTTTATTGCTTTTTTTCACGTCTAATTTTAAATAGTTTCTAATTAATCACCTAAATCTCATTGCATTCAAATTTTCAAATTGACTAAATTTCAAAATGATTAATTTCGTCTGCAAACTTATATCAATTATGGCAAGGTTAAAAATCATATTCGTTCTTCTTTTCTCAACCCTGTTTGGAAATCTTTTGAATGCTCAAAATTTCAAAGCACAATTATTGGGTGGTTTGAATGTGGCTCAGGTGGATGGTGACAGTTATGGTGGCTACAATCAACCGGGAATAGTGGGTGGTTTTGGTATTTTTCGCAAAGCCAATGAAAAATACAATTATGGTTTTGAAATGCTCTATTCACAAAAAGGAAGTCATAAAAAAACAAACGAAGACGACCCTTTCATTTTCAAACTCCGCTACAGTTATATCTGCATGCCTCTTTTTGTCGAGTTTAAAAATTTAGGAGTAAGTCTTAAAAAAGTAACGCTAAGAGTAGCCGTATCACCCAATCTTAAAATAGCATCTAAAGTAGATTATGGTTATGGCTGGAATTATAATTCTATAAAGCCTTATGAAATTAGTGGACTTGTGAGTATTAATTATAAGTTTAATGATCAATTGGGAATTATGCTTCGCCATGAAAACAGCCTTCTATCTATAGGAAACCCTGCCCAAAGTCAATTTTATAAAGTAAATCGCCGTGGTCTCTACAATCGTTTGGTTTCGTTTGTGGTGAGTTATGATTTGAAGTAAATAAATTACAATCTTACTTTAAAACCTATTGGAAAAAATGTACCTGCCCATAAATTAGGATAAGTGGAAACATTCATAGGTGAATAGTAACCTCTATTAAATGGAAGTAAAACCAATAACGGCGAAGTTTCTATAAATAACTTTTTGGTCACCCTTATGTTAAGTGTAATACTTGCATTAGCTGTAACTCCAACTTTGTGATAATCCTTAAAATAAACATAACCTATTCCTGCACCTAAACCGCATGTCCAAAACACCCTATCCTTATATAGTTTTAATTTGTAATAATGGTTATAACTTATGAGACTTAGATTGATTGCAAGGCTGTTAGGATGGTCTGTAGCGTCACGAAATAAATGTATTTTATGTTCTAAGGATATTCCATACTGCCAATTTTTCTTTAAGTCTTTTTGATATTCAAAAAATGCCCTGACCCCAAATGAATTATAACTATCAATAATTGCTCCCGTTTGAAAACCAAAATAGGATGGTTTATTGATTTTCTCTTCGATTTGACCAAAGCATTTTGAAAAGGAAAAACCAAGAACTAAGGTGAATAAAAGTTTTGTTTTAAGGTTCATTCTAATCTGCATACAGTTACTTAATCACCGTCACAGTTCCTCTTTGATAATGAGAACTACGGTCCCAGCCGGTGTAGGTTACCTGCCATATAAATACTTCCTGCCCTTTGCTGGCATTCAGGTAGTTTCCATCCCAGTCCTGCTTTTTATTTTCGGAGTCAAAAACCTTTTCACCCCAGCGGGTGTAAACCTGCATGTGATACGTTTTTACAAATACAGGTACAAATCCCCAGCTTTCGTTAAGGTTATCATAGTTTTTGGTAAAGGCATTAGGCACATGCAATAAAGGAGGCTGAATAAGATAAATACTGTTACTGCGGCTTTCAGCCTGATATCCTTTTGGATGCTCATGAGCCACCACACTATACCAATAGCCCCCCCAGTCATAATCCAGTTCGTGGTCATCGTAGTTTCTCTGATTGGCCACTACCGAAACGATTGGTCTTAAAGAACCTGTATCTACCGAGCGTTCAAGCGTATACTGCACCACTCCGGCATCCCATGCTCTGTAAGGTTGCCAATCCAAGGTGTGAAAAAAAGGTTTGCTTTCCCCGGTTAAAATTATGTTGCACCCAATATTAGACTTTACACTCGATTGCCCGCATTTATCATGCACCACCAACGCATAGCAATACGATTGGGTTTGCACGTCTAAGGTATTATCTACATAAAACGTATCCGTTCTATTTCCAAAATCAGTGATATATTCAAAATTAAGCGTTGGAGTATTTAAGCTTCGGTATAAGGAATAGGTTCCAAAATCAGGTTCCAAACTTTGCAACCAATGCACCGAAACATCCTTATTATGAATTACTGTAGCAGTAATTACTTTTGTAGCAGGAATTGGGGATTCACTTTCCTGAACGGAAGATACCCTGTAGGACAAAGCACCACCAACGTTGCATTTATTTACAACTTTTAAATAATAACTGTAGTTTTTATTTCTTGGGTCGGTTACATTTTTATCATTGTATTTTCCATCAGCAAAGGTTCTAAAGGTATCTAATACAATCGTTCTTCCATCAGGAAAAACTTTATACAACACCGTAAAACTATAAAATTTGGAATAGGGAATGGCAGACCATGAAAGGTTAATCTCTTCGTTTTTGGTGAAAACCAAACACACCGTTTCTAGCGGAGGCAACACAGGTGGAGGTGTAACCACTATTTTTATAAAGCCTCGGTTTGTTTTGTAATCCGGGCAGCCCCTATCTTTTACATCCGCCTGAATAACAAAGGTATCCTGCCCCACATGCACACATCGTGGCGAAAAAGAAAAACTTGTAATGGATTTTCCAACGCCATGTTCCGTTGTTGGAAAGTTTAAGAAATCCTTCTCCATATTTTGTAAAGATTTAAACACCGTGTTTATGGTATCGTCATCAGGATCGCTAATGGTATATTCAAAATTTAACGTATCAAATGCCCGGATACTGTAGAAAGTATCTTCTAACTCAGGTCTAAGATTTAAATTTTCCAAAGCAAACTTAAAAGCAGCATTGCTGCATCTCGGACTTATATTTCTTGGTGCATAAGAATCTGCGGTAGTAGGGAAATCGCTTATTGGCCCCACCTGCCTTCCCATAGGGCAGCTGGAACACACCGATTGATAGATAACACCTTTTTTGTCAAATCTACTGGTACCTCCATCCACATGGTCTCCTGTTTGATTTCCTCCAAAATAAGTAGCATAAAGCAACTTTTTAAGTTCTTTGGAATAAACTAAAATATAAAAATCACTGCCATCCGTTGTCTTTTGGTAGGCATCCGTCGTAATCGGCAAATATTTGGTGGTACTTGTGGCTCGTTCACTTGTTTTGCCCCCCCAGCCTGAAATAAATACCCGGTTACATTCAGCTATCATAAATGCATTGATCGTAATATCCGGATTGTTATCACCTGCGCCAAATGTTGAGCTGTAAATAATAGACGTTAAATCATGATTGAGCATTGTTAAAAACTGCCCCGTATTTCCTGTATTGTAAACCGAACCTTTCACAGGAATAATTCCCTCCGTTTGGCCCACAATATAAACTCTGTCTTGATCATCCAGTTCCAAAGAAATGATTTGATCATATCTATCGGAGCCAAAATAAGTCGCTTTTAAAAGGGTTCTTCCATCCTTAGAAATTTTAGCAATGTAGCCATCAGCCCTTCCTCCTTTAAAATTTGGATTTATGGTTCCTGATGTATTTGCTAACCCTGCCCCTCCAATACCTCCCGACACATAAATATCTTTATTTTTATCAAAGTCAATACTATAAATACTGGTATTTTGATCCCCTCCAACATAGCTTGACCACAACAAACTTGAAGCATTTGGTGAAAATTTAAAAATCAACCCTTGCTGAACGGTATTGTCATTATATCGCTTAAAACCATTCTTTATATCTACATCATCTGATAAGGTAGAAATAACGCCTAGCATGGTGCCATCATCGTCACAAATTACATCTCCTCTAAAATTATCAGCATAAAAATAACGGGTTGTAAACGATTCATTTAACCCATCATTTTTTGAACCACCAAAATAGGTAGAACCTGTTAAAGCACTTCCATCACTGTTAAGCTTGGTTAAAATTATATCCGAACCGGCACTTTTTAAAGGAGCATAAGCATTACCTGTCACAGGATAATCAAAGGAAAATGTAGAACCTAAAATTACAAGATTATAGTCCTTATCTACAACAATACTATGGGGATAATCATTATCAGAACCTCCAATATAAGTAGCGTAAATTAAATTTTTACCATCAGAAGAATACTTGCTTATAGTTATATCACATGGAAAAACATAATAAGGATTACTATTATTCTCAGTTCCCCCATTATAGGTTTGGTCAAATGCACCCGGGGTTGTGGGGTATTTGCCGTCGGGGATTTGTGCATAGGCTTCGGTTGTAATTCCACCTGCATACAAATTCCCTAAATCATCGTAGGTAGCTGTAAATCCAAAATTATCAGCGGTAGTTCCCGAATAGGTTGAAAAAACTAGGATTGGGTCAATTACTAATATTGAGTTTGATGTAAAAAAATCATTCGGAATATTTGCAAAAGTTAAAACATTACCATCCAATTTCATCTTTACAGAAATGGTTTGGCTGGCATTTGAATTACTTATTAAATAGCTTACCGGTATCGTTTCCGTATAATCAATTACCGAAGTCTTTATTTTTAAAGCATTATCAACAAGCTTTATATCATCCGCTCCATTGTATTTAATTTTAATTTGAGAAGGATTACTACCAGGGTGGCAAATAAAATTATATTTTAATTCTATACCGTTTGAAATCAGTTCCAAATCAATATTCGGATATATTTCTTTAACCAGGAGTTTGTTAAACGATTTAACATCTGTGGCCCATTTGGTTTTATCCTTTCCTAAAAAATAATTGTATTTGTAGCTTAATTCGCTTTGCTCAACAATGTTTGATTTTTTCAAACTAGCACCTATAAATTGCTGTTCAACACTATGGTACTTTATTTTTAAAGGACCTGTTGCTTGTTTCTTAAACAATTCAGGCTTTGCATCATTTACATGATGGGCTATTTCATAAAGTTCCTGAAACTTTGAATTATCGTAAAATAAGTAAGAAATACCTTGTTCTGAAATAAGAACATTGCCCGAAAAAATGGGTTTGCTGTAAAGGATTTTAGAATCCAATTGCCCTTTGTTTTCAATAAACTGAGCCTTGGATACAAAAGAAAATGCAAAGAGAAAACTAAAGGTTAACAACCTAAAGCACGGGCTTTTTATTTGTACTATTTTAAGAGCCATTCGCTTTGCTACACAAATAGACGCTTTTAATTCGATATTAGTTGTTTATAATTTAGGAATGGCAAATATTTTACTTTTTTTCAGGGTTATAATCAAAAACTTTAACTGAATAATAGTAGGTTTTATTTCCCTTCAATTTTATGGTTACATCGATTTTATCTCCCTCCTTTAGTTTAGCAACATCCAATTCCGGGGTCCAAACCAAGGTAGGTAATCCGTAACCTTCTATGGCATTTTCAAGTTTCAATGGAATAGCCACTTTATTCATCATCATTGTTACCTGAGCATCTTTCATATCGGCATAAATGCTAAACGACCATTTTTTAAATAAAAACATTTTATGAACGTAACCATTATATGGCCAGGCAATAAAATTGGCAGTGTAAAATAATGTATCTCGTGTTCTTGAATCATCCAATGCCCAAATTACACTTTTAGTTTTGGTACTGCCATGCCCCCAAACCATGCTAAAAGGATACAGCATCCAGCGACGATTACCCAAAGTTGGGTGGGTTTGGTCGGCTACAAAAGACGTAACAGCCAAAGTGGTTGTGGCATTTTGAGTTAGCAAACTAAACTTTGCGGCTTCGGCAGCCTCCGGGCTAAAGCAATTCCAAATTTTTGGTATTTCATGGTTCAATTTGTTGTTACTTTCCATAACCAAAGCAGCCCTTTGGCACCAGTCATTTAATTGTGAGTCGAGATAAATTGGAGGAACACCCGCACTTACTCTAAAATAATTGATACGATCTTCTACCTTCTGTTGAATGTAATTTGGCACCACTCCCATCTTACAAGTTTTTGCATCACCACTCCAATCATATTCTGATATGGTTTTGGTGCCATCCTGAAGTTTGGCAATTCGGGTGTTGTAATAATTTATCCTGAAATTTTCTTTACCAAGAGCCAATTCTATTTGATCAAGTTTAACATCTGAAAGGTCTTTTAATTTTTCTGTCTTTAATATTTGAGAAGCTTTAATTAACTCACCCTCGGTTATGTAAAGGTTTAAAAGGGCATAAAGATTTTCTTTATAAATAGATTTATACTCAGGAACAGGAAGTTTAACACCTGCAAAAAGTTTATTGATATGAAATCTATCTTTGGAAGAAAGCGGCTTTTTTACTATTTCGTTAGTAATTTTTTTTTTAGCTCCGCTAACTCTTTTGAAGTGGGATAATCGGTAGTTGCTTGATTTATAAGCAATGCTAAATAACCTGAAGATTCATTTTCTTTGGCAAAGTTTATAATTTTTATCCAGCGAGCTATTATCTCCTTGTCAGTAGGAATTAATGTATCATTGCTTACAGAAGTTTTAATAATGTACTTTTTGGCCAAATAAGCCGCTGCTTTATCATGCGTATTGGTGTAATAATAATCGCTCAGTTTCCAAAGTACATTTTCGGCAAAAGGTTGTAAAAAAATATCAACCGATTTTAACTTTTCATAAGCCGGATCATTTCCTTTTATGGCTTTAGCTCTTGCAAACCTAAATATCATGCTATCGGCTTCAGAAAGAACAGGACCATCAATGGCATTCCTAATTAAATAAAGGGCTAAGGCATTTTCTTTCTTTATTAAAAATGTATCAGCCGGGCTATAAATCAATGCTTTTCTTACCACTTCCATCATAAGTGAAGACGGAGGTTGGCTTGATATTTGGTCTTTGGCAATTAAGTATTGGTAAAAATTAATCTTAGAGTTTTTTTCGCCAAAAATATTTCTTGCCACATCTAAATAATAATTAGCTGAGTCGTAATTCTTCTTTTTCCAAAAAACATCGGTCATAAAAATTAATGGGTCAATAATTGGCTTGCTTATTTTCTTACCGTATTTTTGAGCTTCATCATAACCGTTTATTAAGTTTCTATAATAGGATTTGGCACTTGTGGTGTCACCACTCATTTGGTACGATTTTCCTATCATGTAATAAGCCGTTGTATCACCATTCATACCATATGAAATGGTATATAATTTTATAGCTTTAGGATAACGGTTTACTTTGTATTCCTCCTCTGCCAAAAGATTATTAGCAGCAACAACATCTGCTATAAATACATCAAATTTACCATCATATTTTTTGTCCTTATCTCTCTGTTTTGCTTTAACAATCATTTTGCAGGCATCCTTAAACGTTTCAGGATTTTTTTTCACATGGTATTCATCCTTTGATAATTCAAAAAGACTTATAGCACATAAATAATAGGACAGAGGATTCTTTTTTGTTTGCTCATTCTCAATAGCTTCTGAAGTTAATTTATAAGCTCTTTCGAAATAGCCATCATCTATTGCCTTCTCTGCCTTATCAAGATTTTCCTGTTGGGCATTTACAAATCCAACGGTAAAAAAAAGGCTAATTATAATTATTAGTTTCTGCATTATTATTTTTCAAACATAGGGTGAAATTTTTCAATTTTCAAACTTCAAAACGCTTCTTCATTTTTTTTATTGCACCACTGTACTCCAAGCCTCTGGTTTATTACCAAAAAGGGCCTTGGTTTTAGTCCAGGTATCATCAAATAAGGCTGATTTTCGGTAAGCGTTTAAGGCATTTTCATTATCCCAAATACTGTAGGTAAAAAATACACACGGATTATTAATGTCTCTTAAAAGTTTAACACCATGGCACCCGTCAAAATTTTCAATATGACTTTTTACAGTTGTAAATAACTCTTGAAATTTCTCAACGTTTTCCTCCTTAAAGGTCATTTTAACAATTCTATTAACCATTCTTAGTTTACTATACCTTTTCCTTGTCTAATAATTTGAGGTACATTATCCGTGCAATCAATAATGGTGGAGGCCACATTCCCTCCTGATCCACCATCAACAACTATATCAACCATATTGCCAAATATCTTCTCTATCTCATACGGATCGGTTAGGTATTCGATAATCTCATCATCCGAATTTATGGATGTAGCAACCAATGGTTGACCTAATTGTTCTAAAATGGCTTGCAAAATGTCATTATCAGGCACTCGTATTCCTATTGTTTTTTTATTCTCTCGAAACAATCGCGGTACTTGATGACTCGCCTTTAAGATGAAAGTAAAGGGCCCCGGTAATACTTGTTTCATTAATTTAAAGGTAGGGTTAGAAACAGGCAAGGTATATTCTGATAGGTCTGTAAAATCGCGGCATAAGATTGAAAAATTTGCCTTATGAACTTTCTTTCCTAATTTTCGGGCTAATATTTCGATTCCCTTTAAGTTAGAAATTAAACACACCGCTGCATAAATAGTATCTGTAGGAACAATAGCCAATCCGCCACTCTTTATTACATCCACAACCTCATTAATTTGTCGGGTGTCAGGGTTTTGAGAACGGATTTCGATTAGCATTGGTAGTTGGTTATTGAGTTAATAAGTTATTAGGTTTCAAAAATTTGCAATTCT
Organism: Chitinophaga pinensis; assembly: GCA_945897885.1. Taxonomy (GTDB): domain Bacteria; phylum Bacteroidota; class Bacteroidia; order NS11-12g; family UBA9320; genus JABWCE01. The sequence continues at coordinate 96,050 of CAMDGU010000004.1, read as the reverse complement.
TAATTCCTAATTTGCAATTATCTCAAAACCTCTTCTACCAAGTCAGCAGCTTCTTTTAATGCAATGGCTGATCTTACTTTCAAACCACTTTCGTCAATAAGTTTTTTGGCTTCCACGGCATTTGTTCCTTGTAATCTTACAATAATTGGAACAGGTATTTCACAAATGTTTTTATAAGCATCTACTACCCCTTGAGCTACACGGTCGCAACGAACAATTCCTCCAAAAATATTAATAAGAATTGCTTTTACGTTGCTATCCTTTAAAATAATGCGCATTGCTTTTTCTACTCGTTCAGCATTGGCTGTTCCCCCTACATCAAGGAAGTTGGCAGGCTCACCACCCGATAATTTTATAATATCCATGGTAGCCATGGCCAAACCGGCTCCATTTACCATACAACCTACGTTTCCATCCAACTGAACATAGTTTAAGTCATATTCACTGGCTTCCACTTCAGCCGGGTCTTCTTCATCCAAATCGCGCAATGCCAATAAATCAGCATGACGGTATAAGGCATTATCATCTAATCCTACTTTTCCATCCACAGCTAATATTTTGTCATCACTGGTTTTAAGTACAGGATTTATTTCAAACATGGAGGCATCTATAGCATTATAAGCTGTATAAAGGGAGGTTACAAAAGCAACCATTTCTTTATTGGCCTTGCCTGACAAACCAAGGTTAAAAGCAATTTTACGGGCCTGAAACGGCTGCAATCCTACCAATGGGTCAATCCATTCTTTATGAATTTTTTCGGGAGAGTTATGGGCTACTTCTTCAATATCCATTCCTCCTTCTGTTGTATAGATAATTACATTTTGAGCGGTAGAACGATCTAACAAAACACTCATGTAGTATTCCTTTGGCTCAGAAGCACCCGGATAATAAACATCCTGAGCTACCAAAACTTTATTTACTTTTTTACCTTTTGGGCCAGTTTGTATTGTTACCAAAACATTTCCTAGAAGATTTTTAGCTATTTCGGCAACCTGTCCATGATTTTTAGCCAAGGCTACACCACGCTGTTCTGTACCTACAATTTTGCCTTTACCTCGGCCACCGGCATGTATCTGCGATTTTAGAACAACCCAATCTGAGTTATATAATTCTTTCATAGCTTCAGCTGCTTTTACTGCTTCATCAGGTGTTGATGCCACTTGGCCTTCCTGCACTGCTACTCCGTATTTTTTAAGGATTTCTTTGGCTTGATATTCGTGAATGTTCATTATTTAGATATGAGATTTTTAGATTTAAGATATTAGATTTTTATAGGCCGCGAATTTAAAATTTTAACACGGAATTGTTTCCTCCCTATCCGGTCCAACTGAAATAATATTTATTTTACAATCGGAGCGCTTTGATATTTCGTTGCAGTAACTCTTAAAAGATTCAGGCAAATCATCAAATGTTCTGATTTTTGTTAAATCATCCTGCCATCCTGGAAAAGATTCATAAATAGGTTCAATGGTTGCATCGCAAACATCAAAAGGCATTTGAGAGGTTTCAACCCCATCCACTTTGTATGAGGTACAAACTTTTACTTCATCCAGTCCGCTTAGCACATCGCTTTTCATCATTACCAACTCATTAACGCCATTTATCATTACCGAATAATGTAAGGCAGGTAAATCCAACCAACCGGTTCGTCTTGGTCTGCCCGTAGTAGCTCCAAATTCAAAACCCTGCTGACGGATTTGTTCGCCCATATCATCATGCAATTCAGATGGAAAAGGGCCACTTCCAACTCGTGTACAATAAGCTTTAAAAATTCCGATTACTTTGTTAATTGCCCCCGGAGGTATTCCCAATCCGGTGCAAACACCACCGGCAGTTGTATTGCTGCTGGTAACAAACGGATAGGATCCAAAATCAATATCAAGCAAACTTCCCTGAGCACCTTCTGCCAATATTTTTTTACCTGCTTTTAAGGCATTATTTAAATAATATTCGCTATCTATTAAATTGTATTCTCTTAAAAAATCAAGTGATTGGTAAAATGGAATTTCTAATTCAGCCAAATCAAAATCGGTATAGTTAAGGTTTTGAATTAGCTTCAAATGTTTTTGAACTAACTCGTCATAGCGGCTTTTAAAATTTGAAGATATAATATCTCCAATCCGTAAACCATTTCTACCCGTTTTGTCCATGTATGTTGGACCAATACCTCGCAATGTGCTACCAATTTTTTTATCCCCCTTTGAGGCTTCATTCGCAGCGTCTAGTATTCGGTGTGTAGGAAGAATAATGTGGGCTTTTTTGGAAATAAGCAAACGACTTTTTACGTCGACACCGGCAGCTATTAATTTCTCGATTTCACCTTGCAACCTCACAGGGTCAGCCACTACTCCATTTCCAATCACATTCATACAATTATCCCTAAAGATACCTGATGGAATGGTATTAAGAACAAATTTTTGCCCATTGAAATGTAAAGAGTGACCTGCATTCGGTCCGCCTTGAAAACGAGCTACAATATCATAATTCGGCGTTAAATAATCCGCTATTTTACCTTTTCCTTCGTCGCCCCATTGAAGGCCCAGTAATACGTCTACCATTTTTATTTTTTTAATTAGGAATTAATTATTAGGAATGGCCTACTAACTAATCTTCAAATTTCTTTGTTTTTTATATCTAACTATTTTCTATTTCGTACTTCCAAATTCCTAATTCCTAATTATGATGAAACCACATTATCGCAATTCAGACAAATTCCATTTTCATCTACTTTGGGATTTCCAAACAAATTAAGTGAATGATGCTCAATATCAAAATTGAGTAATTCGCCCATCATTATTTCGGTTTGTGATATTCGGGGATCACAAAATTCTGTAACCTTACCACAAATATTGCAAATCATATGGTCATGCTGTTTGTATCCAAAAGCTTGTTCAAACTGCGCTAAATTTTGCCCAAACTGATGCTTAATTACCAAACCACATTCCAACAATAAATCAAGAGTATTATAAACCGTAGCCCTACTTACCTGATAGTTGCGGTTTTTCATTTGAATAAAAAGGGTGTCCACATCAAAGTGAGCCTTTTTACTGTATATTTCATCGAGTATAGCATAGCGCTCAGGAGTTTTTCGTTGTCCTTTTTTTTCAAGAAAATCAGTAAATAATTTCTTTACTTCCTCTTTAACCAAAGCTATTGCGCTGTCCATTTGTCGGGATTCAAAAATACTATGTATTCACTGAATAGTTTTAATCAATTAATCAACACTATTGCGAGTAACATGAATGTAATTATCTATTGATTTGATTTTATCAATCAACTCCTGCAAATGCGAGGTATCAGTTAAATAAACGACTAATTTACCCTCAAAGGTTCCATCATTCGATTCAAAGGATATACTTTTCATATTTACTTGTAAATCTTTTGAAATTATATCGGTAACTTTACTTACGATACCAACCCCATCAATGCCCGTTATTTTTATCATAGTTTCATAACTCTCAGGCACCAAAAGTATATCACTTGCCCAATGTGCTTTAAGCACACGATAACCATACTGGCTCATTAATGAAATAGCATTTTTACAATTGGTACGATGAATTTTTATCCCTTCACCTATTGTTATAAATCCTAAAATTTCGTCACCTGGCAATGGCGAGCAACACTTTGCCATGGAATAATCCATTTGAACATTATCATCGCCAATTATAATCGTATCCGATTTTTTGTGCTCAACTTTTGGTTTAGACTCAATAGTATTTTTAATATTTGCTACCAACTGCTCCCGCTGAAGCATCTGTCCTTCAGTAATAATCTGTTTAATCTTTAATTTATCTTTGCCAATTATCTCCTTGGCTATCATAAAATAAAGATCCAATTCACTCTGGGCTCTAAAAAAATTTGTAATAGTTAAAATATTCTCTTTCGAAAATTCAACCTTTTCATTCTTAAATTTCTTGATTAATAAATCCTTACCAATCTCGGCTATTTGTCGCTTTTCTTCTTTTAAAAGATATTTTATTCTTTGCTTGGCTTTGCCGGTTACCACATAGCTTAACCAATCTTTATTAGGCTTTTGTTTGGCTGAGGTTAATATTTCTACCTGATCTCCGTTTTGAAGCACATGACTTAGCGGTACAATTTTATTATTTACTTTGGCTCCAATGCATTTGGCTCCAATATCCGAGTGGATATCAAAAGCAAAATCCAAAGCAGTGGCATTGATCGGTAACTTCTTCAATTCTCCGGTTGGAGTAAAAACAAATACTTCCTCAGAAAGAAAATTGGTATGAAACTCTTCAACAAAATCCAAAGCATTACTTTCAGGATTTTCAAGCATTTCACGAATATTGTTTAACCAATTATCGTAATTACTTATTTCCTTAGCATTTTCCTTATATTTCCAGTGGGCGGCATAGCCAAGCTCGGCTATTTCATCCATTCTTTCAGTTCGTATTTGCACTTCCACAAACTTACCAAATGGCCCCATAACTGTAATATGCAACGATTCATAGCCATTTGACTTTGGTGTAGAAATCCAATCCCTTAATCGCTCTGTATTGGGCTTATAAATGCTTGTAACTAAACTGTAGGCATTCCAGCAATCCCTTTTCTCATTATCCTGTGTGCTGTCTAGAATAATACGGACCGCAAATAAATCATAAACCTGCTCAAAACTTACCTGCTGCTTTTTCATTTTGTTATAAATGGAAAAGATAGATTTTGGGCGACCTTTTATTTCATATTTTACTCCTAAATTATCTAATTCTAATTTTAAAGGCTTAATAAATGAACGGATAAATTTTGCTCTATCTTCCTTGGTTTGGCTTAGTTTCTTCGAAATTTCTTTAAACTTTTCGGGCTCTGTGAATTTTAAAGAAAGATCCTCAAGTTCAGTTTTTATGGCATAAATTCCTAGCCTATGAGCAAGTGGAGCATAAAGATATAAGGTTTCTGAAGCTATTTTTAACTGCGAATTGCGGTTCATAAATTCCAACGTTCGCATGTTATGCAGTCTATCGCATATTTTTATTAAAATAACCCTAACGTCATCGCTCAAGGTGAGCAACATCTTTCTAAAATTTTCAGCTTGGGGTGATTTTTTCTCATCAAAAACCCCTGAGATTTTAGTTAGACCATCAATTATTGCTGAAACCTGCGGCCCAAATTTTTTCTTAATGTAATCAAGGTCTATTTCGGTATCCTCTACCACATCATGCAACAAAGCACAGGCTATTGATGTAGCTCCAAGTCCTATTTCTTCAGCAGCTATTTGGGCTACAGCCAAAGGGTGAAAAATGTAAGGTTCGCCTGATTTTCGACGCATGTCCTTATGGGCATCCATCGAAAGTTCAAAAGCATCACGAATAAGACGCTTGTCTTCCTTGGTTTTAACACGCTTGGCTGCCCTCAATAAATGGCGGTAGCGTTTGATGATTTCTTTATTTTCAAGCTCTTCAGGTGTTAATGTTACCTCTTGCCCCATGTTGGTGGCAAAGGTAGTTATTTGAAGGCAATTGGGAATTGATACCGAAGGGAAAAATTTTAACTAAGTGCAGATATTTACAATTGAAACTAAACCGCTAAAAATTAGCTTTTAATCCAACGTTAAAGGCCTTTGGCATACCCGGTCTTAAACCTGAAGGTCTTCTTGATACCACATATACTTCATTTGTAAGATTGTTACACCCTACAAAAAAAGAAACATTTTTATGCATCACATAACTTGCATTGGCATCTATTACAAAGTAAGAATCTGTTTTGCCATTACTTGGAATTTCGCCATGTCCCGGTGCCGTTCTCATTTCATCCATATATCTTCCGCTCATGTTCAAGCTGAATTTTTTGTTTTCTAAGCCAATTACAACGGTAAACTGATTTTGTGCCATATATGGAAATTTATCACCTGCAGCTACTTTTCCCCAGTCTTCAAACGTGCTTATAAATGAATTTTTAAAAACAGCATCTGTATAAGTATAAACTATGGAAAGTGGTAAATTGAAATTACTATGCTTATTATGAGCAAGCAAGTCATAAGCTAACTGAAATTCCAATCCTTTTGCTTGCACTGCCCCTGCATTAAACAAATCACCGGTTCCTCCTCCTCCAGATGCTGCTAAATCAGATCCAAGAAGATTGCTGTAGTCATTAAAAAATACAACGGCTTGGCCAGAAATTGCTCTTTTGGTGTATCGCGTTCCAAATTCATAATTAACGCTTTTTTCAGGTTCAGTTTCATCTTTTACCCCAGGAGGTGAAAAACCTTTATGAACCCCTGCAAAAACACTTAGAAACCGAGAATATTGATAATCAATACCAATACCGGGAATAAAAACATCCACTTGGTTTTCATTTTTCTTCAAATTTGCTTCTGTTCTTTGAGGATCAGTTTTGCCATAATCCTTTTCTACGAGCTTTATGTTTTCGTATCTAATACCAGGAACGGCTGTAAATTTCTTATACTTAATTTTATATTGCAGGAAGGTAGCAAAGGCATTTGCAGATTTGATTCGATTGCTTTCACTTCCTTGCACTCCTGTTTTGGTTAATTGCATTACTCCTTTATTCATAGAATATTCATCATCCCACTGAAAACGGTCAACAAAATCGTTGTGTAAACGCAACCCTAAATTTATATCGTGAGCAATTCCTTTGCTTTTAAAAGTGTAACTCACTGCCGTTTGAATTCCTTGAGCTGAGTATGATCTGTTATTGGCTCTCACAGATAGGGCATTTTGATTAGTGCTTGTTGAACCGGTCAAAATATTATAGGCATCATTATAGTTGCTTGAATTAAGAAGCAATTCAGATATAGTACTAATTTTGCCCGTGCTGTCTTTTACTTTGTCAAGTTTATACCAATTCCTCTTAAAATCTGAACGATAAGCGGTTGTGATAATGTTTAAATTTTTCGATAATTTTATTAAATGGGTTATTGACACTTGCGATTGAGAGGTTTGCATTAAATCTTTTTGAGAAGCAAAATATCTTCTGTATGGATTAGCCTTAAAATCAGTTTCAGTTAAACCCAGATAGGTTTCTTTTGAAGTTTCAGTTGTTTCACCAATTTTGAAGGTAACGGATTGATAAATTTTAGCATCGGGGTTTGCATTTACTCTTAACTTAACGAGATAATCCTTTTTATCAAAACCGGTATTTCCTCCCCCATCTAATTGTTTAAAGCCGTCAGATCCATATTGAAATGTTTCAGCTACATAACCAAAATTTTTATGCGAATTTCCAACAAAAGCATGAAGATTTCTGCCACCATAACTTCCACCTAACAAATTAAATCTGCCTGAAAATTGTGTTGGAATTTGAGTTGATATGAGATTGATTGCCCCACCGGTGGTAAATGGTCCGTATTTAATTTGGCTGCTGCCCTTTAATATTTCTATTCCCTGCATTCTGCCAATTGTTGGAAAATAATATGCCGCAGGTTCGGCATATGGAGCAGGTGCCATTAGTATTCCATCTTCCATAATGGTTATTTTTGAGCTTCGTTCAACACCTGTTCCTCTTAAACCAATATTAGGTCTTAAACCAAAACCATCTTCCTCTTGAATGTTAATTCCCGGAACGGCTCTTAATGTGCGGTTAATATCTGTGTAACTAAATTTTTGAATTTCTTTTGACGATATATACTGAACCGAACCCGGAATATCCTTGAGACCAAGACTTCCATTTGACATAATAAGAACTTCATTTAATTTTAACAGCGATTCTGTTATGCTAAAATCAGCACTAACTGTTTCATTTTGCTTTATACTAATTTCCCTTTTTAAAGTTTGATAACCAATTGTTGAAATTACTAAAGTATAGCTACCAACCGGAACATCTTTAAAACTATAATTTCCGTTTCCGTTTGTATTGGTAATAAAATTTGTTTTTTCAATATGAATATTAACTCCCGACGCAATTGAAAAACTATCTGCTTGGGTTACAGTTCCTAGTATTGTACCAGTTTGTGCCTGTGAAAATGTGATTGAAACTAATAATAAAAACAGAAGGGATACGCTTTTCATTTTCAAAATATTTGAGCTTTTTTTACGGGCTCAAAATTCGTATTTAGAATAATTCTAAACAAGCGTTTTATGGACAATTTATCAATCTTTAGATTTTTATATTTTATCAATTGTAAATCAAGTTATTAGAAACTAATACAAGTCGAAAATCATGCTTTTTTTTTAATTACTCCAAAAGTTAAAATTACTTAAAATAGCATTAGAAAGTGTCCCCATCCTTTATTTTACCTGATTTGTATCCTTTGGTAAACCACTCAATACGTTGTTTGGATGTTCCATGGGTAAAGGCATCGGGCACCACACGGCCTTGTATTTTTTTCTGAATGGCATCATCCCCTACAGCACCTGCTGCGCTTAAAGCTTCTTCAATGTCTCCTTCTTCCAAAACATTGTTCATTTTTTGGTTATGATGTGCCCAAACTCCTGCATAAAAATCGGCTTGAAGTTCTAATGCTACTGATAGTTTATTGGCTTCTTTTTCGCTTATTCGCGATTTCATTTCATGCACTTTTCCTGATGTTCCAAATAAATTTTGAACATGATGCCCCACTTCATGAGCCAGTACATATGCTAAAGCAAAATCACCGCCTTTAGCACCAAATCGTGTTTTCAATTCCTCCATAAATGCTAAATCAATATAAATTTTTCGATCAGCCGGGCAATAAAAAGGACCGGAAGATGAACTGGCACTTCCACAACCCGATTCGGTTGCATCGCGAAAAAGAACTAAGGTCGGTTCTTCATATACTTTACCATTTTCGTTAAAAATAGCTTTCCAAACATCTTCGTTATCAGCCAAAGCCACAGAAACAAACTGTGCCATTTCATCTTCTGCCGGGTCAATTGCTGTTTCTGACTGTTGGATTGTTTGCTGCTGCAATTGATTCAAAACTGCATTTGGGTCACCTCCCATAAGAAGATTTATCACAATTACAATAATTCCTATTACCCCGCCACCAATGGCAACTTTACCTCCCGACATGCCGCGTCGGTCCTCCACATTATCGCTTTGTCTGCGTCCTATCCATTTCATGGTTTCTTACTATTTTATGAAACACAAAACTAATAGAATTATTGATTGAGTTTTGGAAATTGTAATTTGTGAGGACACGAATCACGACAGGGGAATTATTGATTGAGTTTTGGAAATTGTGATTCGTGAGGACACGAATCACGGCGGGGGAGAATTGTGATCAGTGTTGTAGTGACGCAAAATATTACGTCTATACAACAAAAAATATCGCTTTTTATAAAAGACGCGAGGCATCGCATTTATAAGAAGAATTATTGATTGTATATCTCCAAGGCCTTTTTTGCTTTCTCCGCTGATAATACACGATCGGCATAGTTGGCCATATAGTTTAACGCAAAAGGTACTACCCAAGGCGCATAACGATTTAGAAATCTATTCTCAAAAGGTTCATTAATTGCAACTGCAAATGCAACCGCTGCCGAACCAAGACTCATAGGCCATAAAACAAGAGGAGAAGCCTTTATTATTCTGTATTGTCGAAGCGTTTTTGTGCAATTTGGATTATCTCCTATATCCTTTTTTAGATTTCTATATTTCGCTTTCTTTAACGATTCCATTCCTTTATTGTAATAAGTAGAAGTTTTGGAAACATTTACCATTTGAGGTCGGTTGTCACTATTTATAGAATTCAAATCAATTTCAGCTTTAAAAGTATTACTATATATATTAACCTTTCCCAAACTTTCTGCTTTGTAAAAATTAGTTCTCGCCTTTTTTTTCCTTATTGCCATGTGCTTTGTATTAGCAAATGAACCATCGGCATTTCTATATAAAGAAACTTCATCGTCTTTATATTTTTTATCACCTGCATGAAAATACGAATTCTTATAAGTGACCACTTCGGACTGAATTATCTTGCCCGAATACAACACTATATAATCACCGGTAATTGTATCAGATTGACCTTTTGATTGCGTAAAAAAAATGAATGTGCAGCACAAGATGGTTAATATTTTTTTCATAATGTGGGCAATAATAATAATAATAGCATTTCAAGCTTTATTCCATAAAAAAATTGTACTATTTAAAACTTATCTAAACTTATAAACCCCTCGAAAAATTATCAAAGATTTCAGCCAATTTTCCCTCCTCATTTTCCCAGGTCAAAACCCTCCCAGCCTTTTCAGCATTAACTTTTAATAAACTATAAAGGTTCTGGTCTTCCAATAATTGCCTAACAGTTTTCACTATTTCTTCCGAACTTAAACCCACAATCACCCCAAAATTCCATTCTTTATTTAGCTTTTGGTATTCAGGAAAATCAGGTATTAACTGAGGTATGCCGGCTTGCATATAATCAAAGGTTTTATTGCTTAAGGAAAAATAATAACTAAGGCTGCGTTTTTCAAGTAAGTTATAACCCAACCAAGCGTTGGTAGTTACTTTTTCTAATTCATCAGGAACAAGTTTGCCCAAAAATTCAATATTTGCAATGGCTTGTTTTTTTAAGGTTTCTGCAATGTCGCCATCGCCGGCTATTTTAACTTTAATATCTAAATTATTCGCAGCCATTATCAATTGCTCCAAACCTCGTCCTTCGTTAAGAGCTCCCTGATATAGGATGTATTTTTCAGAAGTATTTGCCGTTAAATGAGTTTTAGTACGAGAGATATTTCGGATAACTTCAAAGGGTTTGTGGTATTTATTTGTATAGTAATTAGCTACACCCTCGGAAACAGTAATCCTAACATCCGATTTTAAAATGATTTGCTTTTCAATCCATTGCCAAATCCTTTTTATCACGCCCCTATTGTGCAATTCGGGCACCTCCGAAAACAATTCATGTGCATCAAAAATTAGTTTAGTCCTTAAAAGTTTTTTTGCTAAAAGTCCTGCTAATGCGGTGTCAGCATCCACTGTATAAATTGTATCGGGCTTGGTAGCCAGCAAATAAAACAGAAGCCGAATATTTAACGCGGCATAAAACAATGGCCCTTTTTTAAATGCAAGTTTTAGACGGCTTTGTTGGTATTCTTTTACCCCAAGTGATAATGAATTTGGTAATCGTCTTCCTACTATTTCCACCATAAAACCCATACCTGCCAATGACGAACAAATACGCTCCATTCGCTGGTCAGTTACAATATCATTAGAAACGGTAACCGTTATTTTATTGCCGTTTCGTGCCATATATAGTTTCCTTCTTTGTTTTTTTTCAATTGTCCGGTATCCATTAAAAATCGTAAAGCTTCTAAATTTTTTGATTGGTTTCCTACTTGTTCCAGTATGGTTTCAAAGGAACAATAGTTTTGTGAAAAATATTTTGATAAAACCTCTTTAACCGATTCCAATACACTTCCTATTGTTTTTTTCTTTGCTCTGCAAACATCACATTTTCCGCACAAGTGATTGTCGGTTTCACCAAAATAGTTTGAAATTAATTGCTGTCTGCATTCATTGGCAGTTGCATAATTAAATACAGCTGTGAGCCTGTCACTAGCGGCTTGCTTCAAAAATTTCCAACGGGTGCTATCATAGGGTATTATTTCAGGGCGGGGCATTAACAAGGTAATTGCCGGTTTTTCATTTTGCGGCAAATAATCAAACATCTGCATGTTGGTTAATCTCACCAAGCCTTGCTTTACTTTATCTATAGGAATTTTAAGGTTTTTGGCTATCTCAAACTCTGAGATTTGTACATAATTATCAAAAATACCCCCATACATTCTTAGGATGGTTTTTATAAAGAGTTCGAAGGTGGGATTGGTTAAATAAAACTTATACAAATCAATGTTGTTTGTCAAAATTCGTAACCTAGAAGGATTGGCATAAGATTCTGATAATTTTATGACTCCTTCCTTTTGCAACATCCCTAAAGCCGTTTGTATTTCGGGCAATTGTAAATTATATTTTTTGGCAAGTTCGGTGGTATCTAATTCAATGGTTTCTTCAAAGCCGCTGTTGTAAGCAATTTGAAGTTGATTACATAAAGCATTAAAAAAAGTTTGTACCGTTTTTTTATCCAAATATTTAGAGTTCAAAAGTTTTTCAGCCACCATTTTGTCGGGCTTGCAGTATAAAAGAATGCACCAGCTTTCCTCTCCATCTCTACCTGCACGGCCGGCCTCTTGATAATATGCTTCCAAACTTTCGGGAATATCGTAATGCGTTACAAAACGCACATTGCTTTTATCTATTCCCATGCCAAAAGCATTGGTGCACACAATTACCCGCGTAAATCCCTTTTGCCATGATTGTTGCTTCAGATGTCGGTCTTCCAAGGTTAATCCTGCATGGTAAAAATCAGCCACCACCGCATTCTTATTTAACAACGACGCTAGAATTACAGTTGTCTTTCTATTTTTTGCGTAAATAATTCCGGTACCTTTTAGTTTGGTGGCTATTTTCAGTAGCCGTTCATTTTTATTTTCGTCATCCAGTACCACATAATTAAGATTGGGTCTTATGGTGGTTTGCTTAAACGATTTCGATTTTTTTGAAAACAAAAGATATTGTTCAATATCCTTTTCCACTTGAGGTGTGGCTGAGGCTGTGAGTGCAATGCAAGGAACATCCTTTAAAATTTCACGAAGTTCAGAAATAAGTAAATATTCGGGCCTAAAATCATAACCCCATTGTGAGATACAGTGTGCTTCATCAATAGCAATTAGTTTGATGGGGGTTTCGGCTATTACTTCTTTAAAACGTTCAGTTTTTATACGCTCGGGCGAAACATATACAAACTTATACTTGCCGTTTTTTATGTTACTGTATTCAATATCCGACTCTCTTTTTGTAATGCCCGAATGAAATGCTATCGCCGAAATATCTCTTTTTTTAAGGTTTTCTACCTGATCGTTCATTAAAGCGATTAGAGGTGAAATAACCAGCGTAATTCCCTCAAAATACAGCCCCGGAATTTGAAAACAAATAGATTTACCGCCACCGGTTGGCAATATAGCAAGGGTATCTGTCTTAGAAATAACAGCATTGATAATATCCTCCTGCAAAGGCCTGAAGGACTTATGTCCCCAATATTTTTGTAGAAGTTCAGTTGGGTTCAAATTGCAAAAATAGAATCCTGCAATTTAAAATTATTGAAGGGTTAAAAAGATAAAGATTTTTGAATCAAAAAATTTACTTAAGTATTAACAGACCGCCGTTAATCAAATACCATTTTTTATCTTCACTGCTTTTAAAATTTATGGTATAAATGTAATTGCCATCCTCCAATATTCTTCCTTTGTAAGTTCCATCCCACTTTGCGGTAGGATCGGTTGACTCATATAATTTTTCGCCCCATGTACTATAAATATGTAAGGAATAATTTTCGCAATTAATAAGTATTGGAGCAAATTCATCATTTACCAAATCGCCGTTAGGGCTAAAGGAAGTGGGAATATACCATTTGCTTTTGCAATCATCTTTTACCTGCATTTCATCGGTTCCAAAACACCCATTAGCATCTGTAACGGTTACTTTATAAACCGTTTGTTTATTTGCTACTATGGTTTGGGTGGTTTCGCCGGTTGGTTCCCAATAGTAGGTTAAACCTGTATTTCCGGCATCTAATGGCAAACTGAAATAACCGCACAACGCTGTATCAGGACCAACATTTACCGTTGGACTAACGATTACCACTATTCGAATGGTATCACTGGCTGTTCCACATTTATTTTTTAGTTCTACCCAGTGTTTTCCTGCATTAGTAAAGGTATTGGAGTTTGTCGTTTTTGAATCACTCCATAAATAGATTTCATCATTTGAAGTTTTGCCAACATTAAGTGAAACAGGACTTACATTATCACAAAATGTATAATCTTTTCCCAAATTTACGGTTGGTGTGGTAATCATTGTAAAATATACTGAATCCTTTACTGTACCGCACAAATTGGTTATAGATGCCCAAACTTTCTCAGGTTTTAAAGAAGTATAAGTTTTACCAGCTGATCCATCATTCCATGTATAAACCGCATCCACATCAGGTTGGGTTATATCAAATGATTTTGAGACTGAATTACAAAAAACAGAGTCATTGCCTAAATCAATGGTTAAGCTATTTTTTTGCGTAAACACAATGGTGTCGAATTTTTCACCACAAATATTCTTAATACTTGCCCAATATTTTCCTGCATTTGTTATCGTTTCCGAGTTTGAGGTATTTGATGAACTCCATAAATAGGACTCTCCATTATTGGGTATTCCAATTTTTATAAGCTTGCTAATAGTATTGCAATAAACAGAATCATTGCCCAAATTTAGTTTTGGTGAAAAAAGCTGAGATATTTTAATTGAGTCTATTGCCTCGCCGCATGAATTTTTTACCGATGCGCCCCAAAGCCCGGGGGTATTTATGGTAAAAGTATCTTTTATACCATAACCTACTTTGTTTACAGGGTCAAACCACAAATAATACTCTTCATTGTTGAGTTTACCAATTTTATAATGCAATGAGAAAATATCACATACAGTAGTATCTTTTGGCAAATTCACTTTAGGGGTATAAAGCAAAGTGGTTTTAAAATTAACAGAATCGTAACCACAGTAATTATTTACCTTCAAGTAATAATTACCAACTTTCGTTATTTTAGTGCTTAGTCCTGTATCTTTTGTACTCCAGTAATATTTGGTTCCAGGCCCCAATGAATCTGTTTTAACCACCCAATTAATATTATCACAAAACAGGGAATCTTTAATTGCTTTTATATCCGGTTTTTTCAAGAATTTGACCAGGGTAGAATCTTCCAATGACCCGCAATTAGGTGTTGAAACTTTGACTTTATATAATCCGGGTTTGGTAACCAAAATAGTTCTAGATGTATCTTTGGTGCTCCACAAATATTTGCGAAGAATGGTATCATTTTTGGCGTCAATGGTATATCCCGATGAATTATTACACAATGTTGTGTCTTTGGTTAAATTTAGTTTTGGAGAATACTGCAAACGGATGCGAATGGTATCACTTACCGTATCACAACCATACGTAGCCCTTACCCAATATTTGCCGGTATCTGTTACAATAAGTAATTGCTTTTTAGAACCATCGCTCCATAAATAATTTCCACCTCTATTTTTTGCATCCAATATTTCATAAACATTATCACATTCAATAAAATCATCTTTAAATCCAATTGGTTCTGTATAAAGTGTATCTCTAAACCGTGACATGAACCCTTGGTAATACCAACTAGACCCAGTTTTCCCTTTTTCATGAAATACACCTTTCGTAGTTGGGTAATCATTAGATAACGTAATACCTCCATAAAGTATACTGCTCATACAGCTAATTTTTTTAACTTTTAAAACTGTCGGGTACTCATAGTATGATCCACCAAAGTAGGTTCCATACAATATTTTGGTACCATCATAGTTAAGTTTTGTGATTGCTAAGTTAGTAGCCCAAGTATTACCAGTGGCCCGGTTAGTTTTTTGTAAAGCATCAGCAGTTACTGGATAATCTTTGGATTTGGTAGCTCCTCCTATAATAGGTTCATCTTTTACATTGGCAGCAATTCTAATATTTGAATTCCAAAACCAACCCGTATAAAAGTAATCATCACCACTACCTCCAAGGTAGGTTGAATAATAAACACTTGTGCCTGATTTATTCATCTTAACAATAACATGATCATACCCTCCATTATTGTTGGGTTGAACAACTCCCGGGGTTGTGTAAAAATCACCGGAATTAGAAAATCCGCCAACGTAAAGTTCGTCATTTGAATTTACGTAAAGACCTTCAAAATAATCAAGATTTGAACCTCCCATCATTTTGCTCCAAATCATTTTTTTCCCATCGTTTTGAATCCTGGCCACAAATCCATCCATAGCATCTGAATTGGTATATTTAAATGGGCCTTTTGCTCCAGTTGTTAATGGAAAATTAGAATTAGAAGTTGAACCGACCAAATAAACATCTTCGATTGAATTTAAACTTAAATCAGCAGCCTTATCATCTCCTGTTCCACCAAAATAAGTAGAGTAAATTAACTTAGAACCATCAGCACTTAATCGTGTTAAGAAAGCATCATTTGGTCCACCACCATAAGAACTTTGATAACATCCTGCAGTAGTTGGAAAATCTTGAGCACTTGTATTTCCAGTAAATACAACGTCACCATTGGCGGCCACCTGCATACTTTGAATAATAGTACCCCAGCTATTTGATTTACCAAAATAGGTTGAATAAACTAAGGATTTAAAGTCTACAGAAAATTTAGTAATAAATCCTCTGTATCCAGTACCTGTTCCTCCTATTTTATCATATGCCCCTGAGGTAATTGGGTAATCATTTGAATAAGTGAATCCCGAAATAACAGGCTGCTTTTGTGAATTAACAGAAATGGATAATATGTACTCATAACTGGAACCACCAATATAGGTAAACAAAAGAAGAGAATCTGCGTTCAAAGACATTTTGGCTACAAAACCTTCATAATTAAAAGAGGAACTCATTGTTGTATCGTAAGTTCCAACTTTTGTCGGAAAAGCTTCTGTAGTCATCCCACACACATAAACATTATTATCCTTATCAATGTCCATATCCAATAAATAGGTCCAGCCCCAGCCATTTGTGCTTATTACTTTCCCGTAAAAATAGGTACTCCAATCCAACATCATTGGGTCAATCACAAGTGTTGTATTTGCTGCTAATTTTGAATTTGATTTATAGGTTACACTATTATTCTTTACGCTATAATCAATATCTACAGGCACTTTACCATTGGAAGTTAATTGCCACGATACAGGTTTACCTTCTTTTATTTTATATCCCCATGGAGTTATTAGAGTTAAATTTCCTTTTGTATCTGTTTTAAGTTTTTTTAAACCATTGTATTTAAGTTTAATTTGAGAGTAATCACCACCTGGATTGACAATGAAATCATACTTCAAGGTTTTATCTTTATTAAGGTAAAATACAAGGTCAATATTTTTATAAATATTCTTATAGGTCAATTTCCCGTAATCCTCCAACTCTATTGATTCATCAGTACCTGCCTTGAACTGATTAAAACGAGACTCTAATTTTTCAGAAGCCATTATCGCAATTTCAGGACTCATGTTTTCAAAACTCATTTCCCAAATTGAAAAGGCCACACTTCCTAATTCAGTTTGACTTTTCAATTTATTCTTTCCAGGTTTACGCAACCCAAACTGAATTTTATCTTTGTAAAAAGCAATAGATGTTTGCCCGCTGGTCATCCGATACAAAATGTCCGAATTATATTGCCCTGAATTTTTTCTAAATACGGGTTTACATATTTCTGATACTATTTTTGAACTTACATCACCTGCTATTACAGGGTTTGAAACGTTTTGAGCATTCGTATAAAAAGAAAAAAGTAACAGTAAAAAACTAAGTATATGTTTAGTCATCTTAAATTTTGAATTCAAATATACTCTATAGACATCCAGAACCCTTAAAAGTTGCATTTGAGAATAAATTATTTTGCGTAATTATGGCAAATTGACAATTCTTTTTTGTTGATATCAAAATCAAACTTAATTTGTAAACCAATAATGGATATTGAACAATACCGTATTTACTGCCTTGCACAACCCGGAGTGTCAGAGGAATTCCCCTTTGATAACTGCACTCTGGCATTTAAGGTAGGTGGAAAAATCTTTGTGCTTTTTGATATAGAATCTTTTAGCTCCGTAAATCTAAAATGTGACCCTGAAAAAGCTATTCAATTGCGAGAACACTATTCGGGAGTAATTCCCGGCTACCACATGAACAAAAAACACTGGAATACTGTGAGCTGTGATGGCTCTATTTCTGACAAATTAATACTGGAATGGACGAATGATTCCTATAATTTAGTTCTAAATTCGCTGCCGATTAGAATTAGAAAAGAGATTAACCAGAATCAATGATTAACATTCAATTTCAAAATATAAATAATCAGTTTAATACTCAGGTAAAAAGAACTCCGGGTACTTTGATACCTTTTCTTTTACTTATTACTTGTGCTTTTATTTTCACCAAACTTTATCACGGTTACGAAGGAGATTTCAGGCCGCAGGGCGTTCATTTTTGGGCACAAGCTGATAGATTTAGCATAGCCGGAAATTACTATGATAATGGGTTGAATTTCTTTAAGCCTCAAACCAATTACCTTGAATTTAGCGAGGGGAAAACCGGGGTTGAGTTTCCGGCAGTGCAATATTTAACAGCGCTAGTTTCAAAGCCTTTTGGCGCCAGAGACAATCTCTTTTTAATTTACAGAACCCTCTGCTTTATATTTTTAAGCATGGGAGCTTTGTTCTTGCTAAAGACAGTGAAAATGCACGGTGGTAATGGGTTTCAACAATTACTGATTCCTGTTTTTTATATTTTGTCACCGGTTTTGCTTTTTTATGGCTTTAACCTTTTGCCCGATGTTCCTGCATTTTCATTAATTTTAGTAAGCTATTATTATTTTGAAAAGTTTAGAATAAATTTAAGTTATAATGCCATTTACTATGCACTGATTTGGGGCTGTGCCGCCGCTTTGATAAAACTTACTTCGGCCATTTTTCCGGTAGCTTATGTCACCTGGTTTTTAGCTAATGCCATTTTTATTGAAAAGCAAATGACACGAAACCAAATTTTAAAGGTTTTAGCAGGATTTATTTTAAGCTTTGGCATTTGTATAGGAATCAGTTATTACTTTACCGTTAGGGCTAATGCCGTTTATCAATCTTCGGTTTTTTTAAGTATGTCGAGGCATATTAATCAATGGACTGATTTTAATGATATTTGGGAAAGTGTGGTTTGCTGGCATCGTGAATATTTTCGTGAAACCCAATATTGGGTGATACTTGTGGCATTTATTGTTTCTTTTAATCCTCGATTCCGTCAAAGGGGTGTTTTACTTTTTAAAGGTATTTTGCTCCTTGGGTTTGTTTGCTTTATTCTGCTCATGGGTAAGCAACTCATTAATCATGATTACTATGCCATTTGCACCATTATTCCTTTAATAATACTGCTTAGTTTGGATGGATTGATGTTGCTTTCTCAGGGCTGTTTTGGTGGTATAATCCTTTTGTATATCGTTTATAATTTAGCTCCATTAAGTCTTAATCAATCCTACAAACGACAGGCTGAGATTTATAATTTGCCTTGCCGTGAAATTTGGGATTATCGCGGTTATATGACCGAAGGAGCAGATTGGTTGGATAAAAACAATATTCCTAAAACCGAAAAGATATTTGTGCTTTACGATTATCCGTTAAATACCCCTTTGGTTTATTTGGATAGAAAAGGAATGGTGCTCGACCATTATAAAATGAAAGACAGAGCCTTGGTTGACCGTTGGTTTAATCTTCATAAACCAAATTATTTAGTAATTCCTTTACCTTGGAAGCCCTGCTTAAATGAAGACCAACTTGATATGGCGAAGCGTTTGGAATTGCTTTATGAAGGAAAGCAGGTTTTGGTTTACAAATACAAATGGAATTAAAACCGGCTAGTAGATTGTAACTCGGCAATAAATAAACTATCAGCTTGCTTATTATAGCCGTAAACCATTTCAGCTGAAACAACTTTAACCAGTCCTGAATCTTCCAATTCTTTTAAAACCCCGAAGTTTTCTTTTTCAAAAACCGAACAGGTGATATAATATAATTTACCACCATGTTTTAAAAATCGCAAGGTACTTTTTACAATATTTACCTGACGAACAGCCATTTCATCAATTTTATCCGGTTTAAAATAGGTAAGATTTTCAGGTTCTCTGCCCCATGTACCCGAGCCACTGCAAGGCACATCGGCTATAATCACATCAAACGAATCGCGTCCAACTATTTCACCACTAAAATTAATTTTTTCAGGCTTTTTGCTCAAATCAGATGTGGCCATTTTTGGAATCGGCAATCTGTTTTGTTTAAACCTTGCCTTTAAATTTTCAAGAATGGTTGGTCTGATATCTGAAACATAAAGCTTTAAATTTTTAGATGCTTCTGCTAAAAAAAGTGACTTACCTCCCGCCCCGCTGCAACAATCCCAAACTTTCATCCCATCCTTCACCTCAATTTTTGAACTTACTAACTGAGACGATAAATCCTGAACTTCAATAGGAAAAGAATCCGGTTCAATAACCGTGTTATTCTTTAACCCAAACGCTGTGAACTTATCATTAATTTGTTCTTCAGTAACAATTCCTGAAGCGTACTTTTCTTTAAATTTTAAAGCATTTACGTGATTTACCCTTACCCAAACCAGCGGCTGCACTTGTAAGCTTTCATAATAATCTTCCGATTGTAAATCACTCATCAAATATTTTGAAAAAGGATATTCGAAAGTTATGTCCAATTCAGGTTGCTCCAATTCGGCATAAAATGTTTTTAATAATTCATCGGCATCCTTGGTATTGGGTAATAAAAATAGGTCCTCAGGAAATTTACCTTTCCAGGCCGGGCCAAGGCGGTAAATGCTATAAATTATTTCACGTAAAATCCTTCGGTCTTTTGAACCCAAAGCAGTATTAAATTTACAATATTTCTTAAAGAAATAATGAAATGGCAAACTTCCTTCATACGAAGTTATGAGGTTCTTAAAATGATTGAAAATAAAGGCTTGGCGGGAGTTCATGGTTTTTGGAGTTTCGCACGACGTGTTGTAGAGACGCAAAATTTTGCGTCTCTACATGTTCAATATTTCACTTCTTCCAATAATTCGGCATCCGAAATTTTCAGAATAAACAATCCTTTATTTTGATTGCAGTGCTGGTCTTTTTTAAATAAAAATTTAGTGGCGTAATATTGATGAATATCGCCGGTAAAATCATTGGCTCTAAATCGGTCATTTTTCATCAATATTTCTGAAATAAAACTGGCCTGATCATGACCTATTACAGAATAACGGCTTGGATTAAGATTACTTATTAAACGATAGTTTGATTTAAAATCTCTTAATAAAATAGCACTATCCAAAGGATTTGTGAAATCAGAAGAAATAATTTTCACATCGTATTTTTTACGTTTTGCCTCCGGAATCGTTTTTAAAGTTTGAGGCTTATAATCGCCAACAACTTCAAAAAAAGCCTTTTGTTTATCTAAAAAGGTAGTTAAGGTTTTTACTGCTTTCGAATTTTCGCTACCATGGTAAACAATATACTCTTTCCACTTAGGCAAAAAATTACTATCAGCCAATGCCATTTCTTCGCCGGTAATTATCCTGTAGTCAATATTTTTTTTGGTTTCCAGAAGTTTAAGCAATTCGGGCCCCAATCCTTTTTCCCATTCCTGATCGTTTTTAACAACTAAAAGTATTTTGCCGGGATTAGTTTTTCGGTAATAATCATAAAACACTTCTGCTTTTGTTTTTTGTGCTGGGGCAGCGTTAAAAAACAAAGGATTATTGGGATATAAACTATCGGCAGCGGTAAACGGGGAAAAAACAGGTATTTGATACTTGCATGAAAAATGATTGATGATGTAAAGATGCTCATGCAAAATGGGAGCTAATATCAAATCCATTTTCTTTAACTCCGGTTTTTTCAATATCTCCTTGGTTTTAGAAGTATCATGTTCGTTGTCATACAAATAAACCTTAATTTTTAGTCCTTGCGATTCATATTCCTTTAAACCTAAATAAAATCCCTGATAATAATCGAGCATAATATTGGCACGGTTCACATTTGACCCATTGTAATTGTTAAGATGAAGCGGCAATATCATTGCTACCTTATAGCTGCTGTCCGGATTTAATTTTGACGCACTGCTCTGAGGTATTGAATTAACAAACCCTAAAACAAATAAAAGAACCTTTATTAAACGTCCTTTATTCCCACTCAATAGTGGCCGGTGGTTTTGAGCTAATATCATATACAACTCTGTTTATTCCTTTTACTTTATTTATTATGTCGCTTGAAGTTTTTACTAAAAAATCCCTCGGTAAATCAGCCCAATCAGCCGTCATACCATCTACTGAAGTAACCGCTCTAAGGCAAATTACATGCTGGTAGGTTCTTTCATCGCCCATAACTCCTACCGAACGTACCGGTAAAAATATAGCTCCGGCTTGCCACACTTTATCATATTGTCCAAACTCTTTAAGGTTTGTTGTAAAAATATGATCGGCCTCCTGCAAAATAGCCACCTTTTCAGGAGTAATATCATCAATGATTCGGATAGCCAAACCTGGCCCCGGAAAAGGATGACGCTGCAAAATAGCATCCGGTAAATTCAACGCTTTTCCAACCCGTCTTACTTCGTCTTTAAACAATGAATTGATGGGTTCCAATACTTTTAAATGCATTTTTTCAGGTAATCCACCTACGTTGTGATGCGACTTAATAGTAGCCGATGGCCCGTTAATACTCACCGATTCTATTACATCCGGGTAAATTGTTCCCTGCCCCAACCATTTTGCTCCTTCCACTTTTCGTGATTCCTCTTCAAAAACCTCTACAAATACACGGCCAATAGCTTTACGTTTTGTTTCAGGGTCAGATATACCGGCCAATTGTGATAAAAATTTATCACCTGCACGGATAGGAACGATATTAAATCCTAAATGTTTATAGGCATCCAATACATCTTCATATTCATTTTTGCGAAGTAAACCGTTATCTATAAAAATACAGACCAATTGCTCACCAATAGCTTCCTGAATAAGTTTGGCAGCAACCGTGCTATCTACACCGCCCGATAAGCCCATGATTACAACATCTTTGCCTACTTTTTCTTTTATAGCATCTACAGTAGTATGAATAAAATTATCGGGTGTCCATGATTGGGAGCAACCACAAACGTTCACCACAAAGTTTTCAATAATAGTTTTCCCTTCTTCACTGTGTGTTACTTCAGGATGAAACTGCAATCCGAAAATAGTTTTATCTTTTACTTTAAACGCTGCTAAAGCTCCATTTTCGGTAGTGGCATGGGGTTCAAAATCGGATGGTAATTTGGTAATGGTATCGCCGTGGCTCATCCATACTACTGAGGTTTGGGATACATTGTTAAATAAAACCGAATTGCTGTGCTTAGCTAATGGCGAACGACCATACTCACGGTGGGCCGAAGCAGAAACTTCCCCTCCGAAATTTTTGGCTAGCCATTGGGCACCGTAACACAATCCCAAAACAGGGATTTTTAATCCTAAAACATCCAAATCAGGAAAAGGAGCATCTTTATCATTTACCGAACAAGGGCTACCAGATAAAATTACACCTTTGTATAATTCATCAATTACCGGAATTTTATTAAAGGGATGAATTTCGGAATAGACATTTAACTCCCTGATTCTGCGTGCTATTAACTGAGTAAACTGTGAGCCAAAATCAAGGATTAAAATTTTTTCTACCATCTTTTATTAAGAGTGGCAAAAGTAATAAATATAAAAATGTGAGACTAACTTATTTTAAGACTCATTAAACTTATACCCCACCCCTCTTAACGATTTAAAATGAATTGGATTTTTAGGGTCAAGTTCAAAGTATTTACGAAATGCCAATACAAAATTGTCAATCGTACGGGTAGATGGATAAACGGCATAGCCCCAAACGGTTTGCAATATTTTTTCACGACTTACTACTTCATTTTTATTTTCGATAAGGAGCTTTAATAAAAGGGCTTCTTTTTTGGTTAGCGTAAAATCACCGTTTGGTCCTTTGGCCTCATAACTGTCAAAATTTATGTAGTTATTGCCAAACGTATATTCATTAAAATTTGTCTTAACCGGATTTTCCTCATTTCGGCTCAGTAATTTTTTTATTCTTAACAGTAATTCTTCGAGGTTAAATGGTTTGGCAATGTAATCATCCCCTCCCTTTTTTAGTCCTAATATGCGGTCTTCAGCGGTTCCCTTGGCTGATAGAAAAAGAATGGGAACCTTGGTATTGGTAAGTCTGATGCTTTCAGCTACTCCTATACCATCAATGCTTGGAACCATAATATCCAAAACAGCCAAATCAAATTTTTCTTCTTTAAATCTGGCTATTGCTACCTGCCCATCCCCTAAAACAGAAACATTATAACCTTCCAATTCAAGATTTAATTTTAGAGTTTCAGCCAAATGCTTTTCGTCTTCGAGTAATAGGATTCTTTTTTTCATGGTTAAAAATTGACTTTATCTGACATTGCAAATATGGGATTTAATAATTCGCTGACAACTGGATAATGTTATAATGATAATAAATTGACCTATGAAATGTTGTTTAAACCAAAGTTCACACTCAAAGCTAATTAAAATTGGGCACTATCTAGTCAAATATCAAAGAGTAATTACAAATTAGAATTATGTTTATTTACTTTTTTCTTGATAAAAAAGAAGGTCAGAGTTATAGGGGCTGACATCCCTATACAAGTAAACACTCCTTTAAATCACTTTTGAGACTCAACTAAATAATCTCTTAAACTTTATTTATGAAAAACCTTGAAAACTTAAAGTAAAGACTGTTCCGGTTGGCAGGTTATCGCTAATTGTAATTTTTCCTTTATGTTTCTCTACCGCTTGCTTCAAAATAAACAAGCCCAAACCGCTGCCTTTGGTTTCTCTGGTTTCTTCATCCTCTACTCTATAAAATTTCTTAAACACTTTTTTTCGCAACCCTTTGGGGATGCCAATTCCATTATCCTTAACCTCAATTATTAAGTCACTGTTTTTTTGAAACAAATTAATTTCAACCGGTTGATTATCCGAATACTTAATGGCATTTTCAACCAGATTATTCAGGGTCATTTTAAGTAAAACTGGGTCGCCGTAATACATTAAATCTTTTTCTATTTCACCGCGTATTTCATTTTTTATCTCAAAATTCTTTTTCACCTCACATACTATTTCCGATAGGTTTATTTCCTCCTTGCGAATGTTATAGCGGTTGTTTTCCATTTGCATGGCGGTTAGCATATTTTCCGTCATATCCTGCAATCGGGTGGCATTTTCTAAAATATTTTCAAGTAATTCCACTTGCTTTTCCTGAGGCAAAACCCTTCGCTTCATAGTTTCACCAATTAGTTTTATGGCGGCAATGGGCGTTTTAAGTTCATGGGTTACGGATAACAAGAAATTATTTTGTTGTTTATTTAAATCAAAAATAAAACTCACACTAAAGTACACCCCAAACATACCTGCCGCTATCAGCAAGGTTAATAAAATGGCTTCAAATGCAAAACTTCGCTTTTTTGACCTTAAGTCTTTGGCCAAAAGTTCCTCGGTAGCCTTATCCACTTCTACCGAAGCCGTTCTTTTCCCATTTATAAAAGTAAATTGAATGTGATACCTTCCTGAAAATATACTTTTTATGAACTGTTTTACTATAGAGGTATCCATTACCACCGTTACTTCATTTAGTTCAAATGTATCCGCTGCGGGGGCTAAAAATTTATTAGAACGAGCCTCTTCTACCACTTTTAGTTCACAGGTTTGTCGTCCGGTTTTTAGCAATTGGCTTTTTAACTTAAATTCGTTATTGCTAAATTGAATTAATGAATATGACCACCAGCCAAAGCCGCCTATCACATATAAAATGATTAATAAGAATAGAAATTTTAATTTCATTTGGTTGCTTTAAGGCTTTGGTATTTGGGATTATGCAGCATTAATTAATTTCTATAATTTATGAAGCATTTCGCTATATGTATTTCCATCTACCACCACCTTAATATGGTAAATTCCTTTTTTAAAGCTTTCCAAATTTAGCAATAATCCTTCGTTTGAATTTATTTCCTCATACATCAACACTTTTCCTTCACTATTGAAAAGAGTAAAAGCGCCCTTGCCATGTATATTTTCTAAGCGAATGAATGCCCAAGTGTTTACAGGATTGGGAACTATTACAATTTTAGACTGGAATTCTAAAGGTTTTGGGATACTCAAATTTTTAAAGTACAAAGAATCCGAAAGTCTCGACCAGCATCCTTTTTCAGCTATTTGAACCTGAAAAAATCCACTGTTTTTTGAAAAGATGGATAACGATGTATCTGATAATTCAAATGTATTTCTAAACCATTTGTAGCGGCTGGCGGGTATATTGCACTTCAAACTATCTTTATTACCCAAAATAACGGCTGGCACTGGTGGTATGGGTTTTACTAAAATGGCAACTGCTTCTGACCATTCACTAAAGCAGCCATTATTACCACTTACTTTAAGTCTATAATTTCCACTTTTTGAAATTGTATTTTCTTTGGTTTTGATACTATCCGTCCACAAATAGCCCGTAAAATTTGCCGGAGATGCTAATTTTATTTTACCCCCTTCACAAAATGCAGTAACACCATTTACTGTGATAATTGGTTTTGGTGGACTTGTTAATACTTCAACAAAAACCTGGCTTGAAACAGGGCTGATGCAATCGTTATTATCTTTTACATAAACACTATAAATGGTGGCGTTTTTTATGATTCGGTTTGATGTACCAATTCCATCTTGCCAAATATATTGCTTGTAACCGCCGGTAACTGACAAAATCAAACTGTCACCTTCACAAAAGGTAGAATTGCCTGAAAGCTTTATTACCGGCTGTGATGGCAAACTATTTACAACTACCTTAATACTATCTGATAAAATACTTTCACATCCATTGTTATCTTTTACTTTTAAATTAAGCGTTTCTGTTTTCTTGATGTAAATGTGCTGAACCTTTAATCCGTTCGTCCAATTATATTCTTTGTAGCTGCCGGGACCTTCCAGTTTTACGCTATCTCCCTTGCAAATTGACAATTTGCCTACAACATTAATCTTTGGCTTTCCTGGGTTTTTAATTACCAAAAGCGTTATGGTATCTGTGTTTTCACATTTAGAGGTATTGGTTACCAAAACCATATACTTTCCTGATGAATCTACTGTAATACTATTGGACGAAGAAAGAGCAGTTCCTTTGGGCATTAGTTTCCATCGGTAAGTATTGCTCAAATCCGTGCCGGCTGTCAGTTTCACATTTCTTCCCTGACATATAGTGGTATCTTTACCAATATCCACCTTAGGTAATGGCAAATAATTAATGAGAATAGAATCACCTCCTGAACACCCATTCCTGTCAGTTACTTTTACCCAAACTATTTTTTTACCTGTTCCAATAGAATTGGCATCTATTAATTCAAATGGGAGTTTATTACCTGTCGACCATTGATAATTAACAAAACCTGCTCCTGCATTTAGGCTCATATTAAAATTGGCACATAAGGTTGTATCTCGTCCTAAATTAATCTTTGGTGGATTTGCTAGGCATGGGTCAATCGTTCCAATTCTTGCTATATCCTTGGATGATAAACACGTATCAAAAATTGCCATTGAAGCCACATCAATGGTATCGTCTTCTTTGTCATTATCAGCAAAAAAAAGAATTTGAGGTAATAAGGCAAAACGGCCATCTACCTCCTGGGTATCACCTTCGAGCCATAGTTTTCCGTTGATATAATATCTGTAAAAATGATTAAGATTAACCGAAATAGCCAACCTATACCATTGGTTGGCATTTAATGAATCGCTGGTATAACCTGTTGTAGCCGTTCCAATTCGGGCCGGCCTTGTACCCAATGGCCTAATAAAACATTCGCCATCATTGGCATTGGTGGTATCGGTTTGAAAAAAGGTATGCCACCGTTTAAAATTCAATACTTTAAAATCAAACATTAGGGTGTATTGGTTTACAGAATCGCCACCACCATTAGGAGCTATGCCATGGGCATACTTGTAATAACTTCCAATGCCAATGCGAATGGCTGTGTCACCGTAAGCCGAGCCTGTTACAGGCTGGTGGGTTCCTACCAATACCAATTTATTTCCAACGGTTGCTTTTGTTAAATCCTTAACATTTTGAAATTTCCAATAACCTTTAAGATGTGGCCAATCCTTAGGATTTAGATCTTGCGCTAAAACAGTAAAGCCTGAAACAAGAAAAATAAACATTGAAAGGAGTAGTTTCATAACAGTAAATTGGTTTTCAATGTTAGATTTTTATCCTCATTAATTCAAATCGTTTGTTTAGGCTCTACCTCCGGTTGATTTTTCTTGATATAAACTGCATAATTCTGCGGTATTATTTTATCGCCATGAGTAATAGCGTAAACCTTGGTAAACTCAGCTCCAAAATAAAGAATGATGGCTGAATAATATACCCAAACCAAAATTAAGATAATAGAACCGGCTGCTCCATAAACCGAAGCAATGGTTGAACTTCCTAAATAAGCACCAATAGCAAATTTACCTACCATAAACAGAAAGGCAGTAAATCCGGCTCCTACCAAGGCATCTTTCCAAACCACCTTGCCATCAGGCAATGTTTTAAAAATTAATGCAAACAGTAAACTTATTATTACAAAAACTACCAGAATATTGATGATATAAAACAAATAAACTGTGAGCTGTGGCAATATATTTACGAGCCGATGGTTTAACAAATCCATTAATGCATTTACTATCAAACCTACCATAAGCAAAAAACCAACTGACCCAATCATTGAAAACGACATTAACCTGTTTTTTAAAAACTTTATCCATCCCCTATTTGGCTTGGCCTTTAATCCCCAAATATAATTTATGGTATCCTGAATCTCGGCAAATACACCTGAGGCTCCTATTAAAAGCATAATAACACCCACCGTAGTAGCAAATTTATTGCTTTTGGAAAGGTGCACATTTTTTATCACTTCCTGAATTTGATTGGCGGCATCATTTCCTACCAAGCCATTTATTTGTCCAAATATTTCACCCTTAATGGCTTCAGGACCAAAAAAAACACCACATACCGAAATAATAATTATTAATAAAGGGGGTAATGAAAAAATAGTGTAATAGGATAAAGCGGCACTCAGTTTAAGACAACCATCATCTAAAAACTCATTAAAAGATTCCTTTAACAAATACCAAATATTTTTAAGCTTTTCGGATACATTCATTTTCGTATGCAAATTTTCACCATACGAAATTAAAACTTCTTCATGAGCCGTAACAAAATTTGATGGATTACTTTTACGCACCGATTACTAATATACTAAAATTGCAAAATAAAATGAATAATACTAATATTCATTACATTGCAATACAGAGATATAAATAAGGTACAATTTTTTAGATAATTAACTAAGATTTCAACATTGATCAAAATTAGCCCTGAATTTTAAATCATTAGCATAAAGTGGACTAAAATTATTATTATTTTTCTTTGGCAAGTTCTATGAAGTTTCATTTTTAAGCAGCTAACTAAACAATGTATTAAATTAGGTAACTTTGGAATCAAGAACTTGATTATTTTATAATTAGAAAATTATCATTTAGTAATATATAACTACTAAACCATCACCTCCTTTACAGCCACCAGAGCATGAAAAGGCATTTCCTCCCATGCCTGCTCCTACAGTTATTCCTGGTGGAAAACGACAATCATATGGGACTGAATTTTGTGGGCTACACTTAAATGGAGCATTTGAAGCATTTCGACTAACATATATTCCATTAAATGAAGATGTTCCACCCGTCCCAGCTGGACATCCTCCATTACCACCAACTCCAACAACAACACTATATTTGTTTCCAGGAACTACTGTTACCGGTGATTTTGCGTACATACCATTCGCACCTGTAGATCCACTGCACTGTCCCCCACCATTACCGCCACTCCACATCTCTATAATTACACTTGTCACTCCTGATGGTACAACAAAAGTATCAGAGGTATAAAATATTAGCATGTTTGCACCACCAGAAGCACAACATGAACTATTTGGTAATTTTATCGAATTACCATTAGAAATACTCAATGTGTCGTTTGAAATTGACAGGGTTTGCAACTCATTATTTGAACTACTGTCAGGCAAAGATATAGTACCTCCGTTTTGGTCAAGAATTAGGAGCCCTCCGTTCCTAGATATTTTTTGCAACTCATTGCTTGAATCTTCGTCAAGAAGAGCAACCTTACCGCCACCATCCGACAAAATTAAGGTATCTTTATTCTTTGTTAGTTTCTGCCACTCATTGCCAATAATAGTATCCTTGTCAGATGCTTTTAGTGCAGCCAACTTGGCCAAAAGAACCTTATTTAAGCTATCTAAGGATTTGTAACTCACCCCACCTTCATTTCCTATTACAGTATCTTTATCCCTGTTTTTAAGGTAATTAAAACTGTTATTTAAACTATTTAGGGCACTATCATATCCGGAAGAGTTACTTTTTTTAGTTACAAATGCATAGGGCACAGACCAAAAACGTTCTAAAGAAGTTAGCTTAAATGTTCCATTGTTATCAAAGTCTATCTCCACTTGTAAATGCGCTGTCCCTAGTTCCCATGGGATTTTTAAAAAATCACCTGAGATCACATTTCCATCTCCAATAATAAGATTAAACACTCCATAATCATCCGTGGTTGTCTCATACAACTCACTATATTGTGAACTTCCGTTAGGGTACTTATCATAGATTGTGAACCGAACTTTGATGTTCTTGTTGGCCCAATATATGGCCTGTGGATTTTGACCTGCCAATGAAATTGAACCTTCTTTTACCGCCACTGCTTGGTAGGCTATCCCTTGAGGAAGGATTTGGGCTTGAACTTTGAAAAATGTAAGGCATGCAATTGCCAATGCAATTATGTGTTTCATTTGTTTAAAATTAATTTTTGATAGTAATTACTGTTGTCAATAAGTATAATTTCAATGATATAGACTCCTGACATCAGGTCGCCCAGTGAAATGTTTTTGTTTGTGCCCTTATAAACATTTCTACCTATCATATCATATACAATTATCGATTTGTATTCGGCAGTTGTCCTAATAAAAACCATGTCATTGGTGGGATTAGGGTAGACATTAATTTCTATTGCCACTGGTTTACCATTTAGTTGCAAGTTTATGAATGGACGTGTTTGAATTGTGATACCTGAAGAGGTGCTTTCATCATGCAATACGGGGGATGAAATAGGGCTACCAGCAACAATTGATATCCTACCTTTACTGCTAGAGCCCAAGGGACCAATGGATGAACGAATTACCTTTTGAGCAAAAAGGGTATTGGTTAGCAGAAATAATGTGGTGATGAAAGTTAACTTTATCATTTTGAAAGTTCCAATCTAAGGCCAAATGAAAGTCCGTTTATGTGAAGCTTATCGCCATCAGAATCAGCGCTATTAAGCATCATACGGTATAAAATATATGGATGTAAATTTAATTTATCTTTAGAGTAGCCACTAAATGAAATTTCTGCTAGCATCGTGTAATTGATTTTTGTAAAGATTTTTTCTGATCTTACGGGTGATCCATTTATCGTTTGAGAGGAGGCCATTAATATACCTAAAGATGGGCCGAAGGCAATGGAGCTAATTGGAGACTTCGAGAATGAATATCTAGCTGGAATGTCAAACAATAAACTTGAGTGAGTGAATGAGGAAATAATATCCTGACTAGTATAGATAGCATCAACTGTAGATGCACAAATTAAAGTTGAAAAACTCAGGTGGTTCAGATTTCCAAACCACATTCCAACTTTAGTATCATTATTTAAGCTTGATTTATAAGAAAGTGAATTTGTTTTATCTTTAAATGAAATCATCGGCTTGTTGATACCTTGGTAAAATTGAAATCCTACACCTTGAGCAATTGAAGGCGTGAAGAAACACAGAAAACTGAGGATAATTAAAGTTAACCTTAACATATAGCAATAATACATAATTATTTTAATTTATTGTTTAAACAGAAGGTGCAAACCTTGCAAATTATGAAAAGCAAAAAATGCAATTTCCTTTGACAGAGAATTACATTTCTTAATTAAAAAACTGTAGTAACTCTCCTTCGGTAATTAAGTTTTCATCCATTGTGTTTCGGTTAACCTTAGTTTTAGTTTTGCCCGAAAAATCAATCGTTGGAGTTGCTATTTGAGTAACTGTTGAACCACCAAGATTGGAACTGGTATTAAATCGCTTATTCATAATTTGAACTATTTAATGCAACAAACTTTAAGGTTTATATTCCTACCAATGTTACAAAATGCTTTAAAAAAATTACAAAATTCATAGGTTGATTTTAAAACCCCCCCATAAAAAAAGGGAAACCGAAGCTTCCCTTTTTAGTAATTAAATGTTTAAAATTTTTAGTCCAATGTTATTTCTTTTACTTTTCCGTAGCCTAATTTATTTAGCGACTCGCGGATTTTATAGGCATGCCCAACAACTATGATAGTCATAGTTTCAGGTTGAAGCGTTTTTTTAGCTATGGCATCTACATCGGCTTTTGTCATGCCTTCAATTATTTGCAATTGCTCGTTAACGTATGTTTTTGGCAAATTGTAGGTAATAATTCTATTTAAGAAACCGGCCTTTTGATTAGGTGATTCATATTTTAAGGCATCAGCTAATAATAAAGAGCTTTTGGCAAACTTTAATTCTTCTTCAGTAACACCATTGGCTTTGTAATTTACTATTTCTTTCATTACCTCGCGGATGGCGCTATCGGTAGCATTGGTTCGTACATCGGCTTGCCAAAAGAATGAACCATACTGCTTATTACCATAAAATGCTGATTGAGGGCTATAAGCAAAACCATGCTCTTCACGAATGTTCATGGTTAATCGGCTGTTAAAGTTTCCTCCTAATGGAAAATACATAACGTTAGTTTTAAAATAATCACCATTATAATCGTAAGGAATGTGATTTTGACATACCGTAACAACGGATTGAGGAGCATACGGTTTATCAATTAAATAAATCTGAACTTTATCCATTTTGGGCAATGTGCCAATAGAGGGAATAACAACAGCTTTGGCTTGCCATTTTTTCAAAAAACTTAATTTTTCTAACGCTTCGTCTTTAGAAATATCTCCTGAAATTACTAATGAAGTAACCGATGGTGAATAAAACTTGTTGTAATAATCTTTCACATCATCCAACTTGATTTTATTTATGGATTTAAATGAACCTGAGCTTGACTCTTCAATTAAAGTTCCTTTGTATAAAATTTTGTTAAAAGCCAGGTCAGACATAACCGATGGGTTTTTCTTGTTGCTTTGAACAGATTCTAACATTTGTTTTTTCATACGTTTAAAATCTGCTGCATCAAAACGAGGAGTCATTAAGGCTCCTTCCAGTAAACGAAGTGTAGCATCCAAATTTTCTTTTAGGCAACTAACATAGCAATTGGTTCCGTTTTCAGAACTACCAAAACTAATGTTACTACCCAGTTTATCAAGTTCTGATTGAAATTGCTCTGAAGTTAGGGCGGATGTACCTTCAGTCATCAAACCGGCGGTGATAGAGGCTGTACCAATTGGATATTTTCCAACCTCAACCAATTGCCCACCTTCCATATTAAACGAAAGAATAACTTTGGGGCTTTCACTTGTTTGGGTACCTATTAATTTTAAACCATTATCAAAAGAAGCTTGATAAAATTCAGGTAAAGTTACAGCAGTAACCGGTTTCTGATTCGGTTTTTGTGAACGGTCAAAATTATCAACAGGTTCTTCATAAGTCAATCCATCATATTGAGGATCATTAACTTTTTGCTCAAATGCATGCGGGTTAACACTTTTCCCTTTAGCTGTATCTTCAGTTTCTTTACCTTGAGGAACTACATTTACGATAAGGCATTTTTTGTCTTTAATGTAAGTTCTAAACACACGCATTACATCATCAATAGTTACCGCTTCAATATCGGCTATTTCATTATTTAAATTGTAAGGCTTGTTAAGCATCATGCTCCAGTGACTTAATTTTAAAGCTTTGGACTGTACACCATCCATTACATTGATGGCACCGGTTTTAAATACAGTTTTAGCTTTGTTAAGTTCTTCCATGGTAAGGCCCTTTTTATCAAAGTCAGCCAATACTTCACGAATCCTCGTTTCAACTTCCTTTAAAGTCATACCGCCATAAGCAGCTACAACATCTATTTCCATTAATCCGGCAAGTTCCAAAGCACTATTACCCGCTGAAACCTGAACAGCGTCTTCAGTTTTTACAAAGCGTTGGTATAATGGTGAGCTATTATTTCCTGCAAGTACATAACCCAAAATATCCAATGCGTTTTGGTCTTTATGAAATTCGGGAACTGTTGGCCAAGCCATTAAAGTAAGCGGCAAATAAATATTATCCGGAATTTCAACATATTGGTCGTAGGCTAAAATTGGATTAATACGTCTTGATTTTGGTACAGGCTTACCTTTTTTAAAAGTTCCGTAATATTTATTAACCCATTCTTTTACTTCTTCAGGATTAACATCACCAGAAACCACGATAGTAGCATTATTTGGTTTGTACCATCTCAAAAAGAATTTACGCAAATCATTATAAGTAGCAATATCCAAATCATCTGTAAACCCGATTGGAGTCCACTCATATGATGGCTGGTTGGAAAACATGGTTTTAAACATTACTTCGCTCAACATACCATATGGCTGGTTATCATAACTTTGTTTCTTTTCGTTTTTTACAGCATTACGCTGGCTTTCAAATTTGGCTTGGGTAAAACCATCTAAAAGGGTAGACATTCTATCCGCTTCCATCCAAAGCATGGTTTCGGTAAAATTGCTTGGTGCTGTGTTTATATAAACGGTTTCATCAAACGCAGTAAAGGCATTGTTTGTTCCCCCGGCTTTTGAAATCAACTTAAAATGTTCTTCGTCAGCTATATTCTTGGAGCCTTGAAACATCATATGTTCAAAGAAATGAGCAAATCCACTGTTTCTAACACTTTCTCGAGCCGAACCTACATGGTAGGCAACTTCAACGTGTACAATTGGATCTGAATGGTCTTCGTGAATAATTAAAGTAAGGTCATTGCTTAGCAACTTATACTTTTCAAATGCAATAACGGGTTTGCCGGGTTGTGGCTCAACTTTTTCCAATAATTCATACTGCCCGTAGGCTGTGGAGGTAACAGCAAACAACGCAAGAATTAAAATGGGTTTAATTTTCTTTATCATAGTTATAATTTTGCGCAAATTAAATCCTAAAGATTCAAAAACTTCAAAAAGCTTTCGATAAAAACCTATTATTATTGGTTAGCTATTCCTCGCCTATGGATATAGAAAATGAAATAAGTAATAAATTAAACAGAATGAAGCTAAAAAGGAAAAAACCTTTATTTAACTTTCACTGTAATGGTTTTGCTCCAACGTGAACCGTAGGAAGCATGCACACCATTGGCAAACTGCAATGTAATTGTATGAAAACCTGAAGAAAGTTTCATTTCTGATTCCGTTTGCCCTTGTCCAAAGTGGAAATGGGTTTCATCTAATAATACTGGCTGACCTTCAGGGGTAGCTTCACCATCAATAATAATATGGTGATGACCTTTTAGTTCATTTATGGCTCCGGCAGGTTCTATTTCCATGCCGTTTACACCCATCTTAACCATAACCGGGCTTTTTACTTCTTGGCTATCTTTTAGTTCAACAAAAAATACGCCTTTACCACCTGTGGTATCCAAAACATCAACAGGAGCTGCATTAAGAGTGGCAGTTGAATCTGCTTGGGACGCACTGTTATCACTTGACAGAGAACATGAAAATAAACCGGCAATAACAAGAACTAAAAGAAGATTTTTCATTTGGGGTGAAAGACGGGGCTCGAACCCGCGACCTCCTGAACCACAATCAGGCACTCTAACCAACTGAGCTACAATCACCATTTTTTAACAAATTGTTGGGTTATTAAACCTTTTATTTGTTTAGGGTTGCAAAAATAGCAATATTACCCTTTAACTCAAATTCTTTTTTATAGTTTTGTCACAGAATTGATAAAAAGAATTTCAGATAGCTTAAAAAACAAATTAACCCAAGGTGAAGGGTTGGGATATTTACAGGTTTATAACCTTTTGAAAGCTACAAGTATTGTTGTTATTTCTATCATTTTTGCCAAATTTATTAAAACCCCTCTCCTTATTAATAATTGGGAAACCCTAATGTTGATGGGTACAGGCTATACTTTTTTTTATGTTTCGGGCATGGGTTATACATTGGTTAGTTTTGTAAAAGGATATCAAAAAACCAATTGGCCTGAAGTTTTTAGAAATACTTTTTTTCTGCTATTCTTTTTCGGCAGCGTATCTGCTGCTGCAATAATAATAACCGGAAGGTATACAAATTCAATAGCCATGCCACTTAATTATCTTGTTTTATTTTCTGTTTACACAATAGGAACTGTTTGCAGCACGGTTAATGAATATATTTACTTTTTAAATCGGTCCTATAATAAGTTACTTGGCTGGGGCTTGTTCAATTTCCTCCTTTTTATCGCTTTGCCCACTCTACCATTGCTATATGGTTTTCAATTTATTTATGCATTATATGCTTTGGCTTGTATTGGAATTGTGAAGTTTATTTTTACACTTAGCTTGATTAATAAACCCTTTTATTGGAAAAACCTCAATTATATAAAACCCTTGTTGAAATTTAACTGGCCAATTATTGTTTCCTTAATATTTGGCACAGGTTACATCTATTTTTCTACCTTTATAATAAAGGCAAATGTATTGCTTACCGAATTCAATTTGTTCAGGTATGGTAGCCGAGAGTTTCCCTTATTTATCGTAATGGCAAATTCATTCAGCATTGTTTTGGGAGGCCTCACGGTTGAAAAATTTAACACTCCGGGATTTTGGACTGATTTGAAAAAAAACCATTTACGATTGTTGCATCAATTGTTTCCCATGGCGTGTGTTTTGATGCTTAGTTCAAAGTATATTTTTGAACTGGTATTTTCCCTTGAGTTTATTTTATCTTATCCTGTTTTTAACATCCTTTTACTAACCTTGATTGCCAGAGTATTGTTTCCGCAATCCTTGCTTATGGGGCAGAGTAAAACCCGTTTTGCTTTTTACTCCTCAGTATTTGAATTTTTTATTGGTGTAATATTGGTTGTTGTTTTAACGCCGTTGTATGGTATTCGAGGAGCGGCATATGGTTTAGTTTTAGCCTTTTTTTCCGAAAAATTTTTATTGATTGTTTTTTGTTACAGGCAGAATATAGCTTTTCATCAAAGCATAAATTTTAAATGGCTGGCCTTATATTCGGTCCTGCTAATTTTAAGCTTTTATTATAGTTTGCCTTCCTAAATTAATCGTAATCCGAAAGCAGCAAGTTCATTCTCATTTTTTTAAAATTCATCTTAAAAAAGATACTTTAACTTTTCTACCATAATTTATTTGGTTTATGTAGGATAAATAAACTTAAATCGAAACAAAAAACTTTATGAAAAAATTTAAACTTCTTGTACTTCTTAGCTTATTTGTATCGTGGTTTGCCTATTCGCAAAGTAATGCCGACGATATTGTTGGGACTTGGTATAATGCTCAAAAAAGCTCAAAAAATTAGAATTTATAAATGTGTTGATGGTGGGAAAAAATATTGCGGAAAAATAGTTTGGTTAAAAAAAGACAAAAAGGATGATGGCGGACCAAGATGAGATAAGAATACTCCTGATCCTAAAAAACGAAAAGACCTAATGATGGACATGTTAATTCTTAAGCTTTTTGTTTACGACTAAAGCGATAAA
This sequence comes from Chitinophaga pinensis, assembly GCA_945897885.1. Classification (GTDB taxonomy): domain Bacteria; phylum Bacteroidota; class Bacteroidia; order NS11-12g; family UBA9320; genus JABWCE01. The sequence goes on along the minus strand of CAMDGU010000004.1, from coordinate 58,686 downwards.
GAATGGAACGATGGAACCATTTATGATACTAAAAATGGTAAAACCTACAGTTGCACCATTAAGAAGAAAGGGAATACCTTGGAACTGAGGGGATATGTTGGAGTAAGCATGATTGGGCGAACAGCTATTTGGACTTTGGCCTAATAAGATTTACTCAATTATCCTTCCTATGGTAAACCCATAATAAACAATGACAAAAATCAGCCTGCTTTTCACCACTGCTTCTTTCATATTCGCTTATTTATTTAATACCTTCGAACTTAAATAACGAATCATATGGACTATAAATTCACAAAAATCCTTCTCGGTTTTGACAATTCAGCAGCCTCTGTTATTGCTTTGCAAAAAGCACTTGAAACATGCAAAATTTTTAACACAGGTTTATATGTAATTAATGTTAGAGACCCAAAAACGATTGAAACCAATCATGGCATTAATATTCAGCAAGAAGCCAATAAATATGGGGTTGAAATACGCTACATGGAAAAACGTGGTAACGTAAGTCGTGAAATTCATGCCACCGAAAAAGAAATAAAAGCTGATTTGATATTTATGGGTGCTCATGGATTAAATGGGTTTCAACCTTATTGGATTGGAAGTAATGCTTTACGGGTTATTTCTGCCTCAAACTGCCCGGTTATTACCGTGCAGGCCGATTCAGGTAAAAATGATTTCACCAATATTGTTTTACCCTTAGATAATAGCGCGGAAACACGCCAAAAAGTACCTTATGCATCCCTGTTTGCAAAAGCCTTTGGAGCTACCATTCATATATTGGCTGTGAGCCGAGATAAAAGCGAAGAAACCCACAACCGCCTTGAAATATATGGCAAACAAACCATCAAATATTTGGAGGATAGAGAAATTGCTTGCACCTACCATCACAGAGAAGGCAAAAGCATAGCTCAGTCTTGTATTGATTATGCCGTAGAAAAAAAGGCCGGACTAATAATGATGATGACTGAAACTGAAAGCAACAGTTGGTTTATGGGAACTGCTGCCCAGCAATTGGTAAATCATTCTCCGGTTCCGGTAATGTCTATCCACAGCCGAGATTTAAACTTGACTGGAGCGGCGGGGTATTAACAATATTATTTTGTTTCTACAGTTTAATTAGTATGAAGAAAGTTGTTTGTACTCTATTTTTCATATTAGTATATTTCCCTATCAATCTTTTTTCGCAAAGTGTTTTTCAAGAAAATACTAAGTGGGTTGTTTGGTATACTGGTTCTGCTATCAATGGAGATCCGAGTCATTATAAAATCTTTGAAAATAATTTTGATTCCGCTATTAAAGGAATCGAGTACTGTCATTTAAAAAACTATGTCGGTAAAAATTATACAAGGGAAAATTACACAATAATCAACAAAAAAGTATTTGTTGACACTAAAATTTACAGAGATGCCAAAAATCCGGTGTATGATTTTAATCTTATAAAAGGAGATTTTATTGGCGGTTATAAAATTGATTCTGTTTCAAAACTTTCAATTAATGGTAGAGAATTAATTGTTCAATATCTGCTTGGTGGTATAATTTTTATTGAAGGATTTGGCTGCCTGTCAAAAGGTTTTGTATATTTTGATGATTTCACAAATGGCGGTAGCTGGGCAGGTCATATTTATGATTGTGAACGAATCTGTATAAACGATACAGCCTATTTACCTAGATTAAAAAGCAATGTTCCAGTATTTCAATCAACTCCTTGCATGGATTCAGTATACCAACATAAAGTGCCGATAGAACCAATCGAAAAATCGAAAGCGATTATTTATCCAAATCCAGCAAAAGAACAACTCACAATTAACAATTTTTCAGGGAAGATTGAACTTTTTGATATAGCCGGTTCTTTTATATTTTATAAAAGTATTAATCATTCTCAAACTCTGGATATTGAAAACTTATCAAAAGGAATTTATTATTTAAAACTTAGTAATGACAAGGGTTCTGAAGTAATAAAAGTTTTGAAACAGTAAATAAAAGATTTTCAGTTTCAATTGACTGAATAACTCAATAACCAAAACCATTCTCTAATTGTACAAATAATTAGAATCTCCCCCACTCCTGTTTAGAATTAAAAACAAGTGCCGTACACTTAACGGCTAACTTTGCCGTTTTATGAATATTATGCGCAAATTAATATTGTTGGTATCCATTGGAATTGCAGGAATTGTTCAGGCACAAAAAACCCAGATTTACGCCAATCCCGATTACTATTATAATTATGCTTTAGAATTATTTCAAAAAGAGCTGTATGGCCCGTCCATTCAGCAATTTAAGACCTATATTTCGCAATCAACCGATGCTTTAAAAAAATCGGATGCTGAAATTTATAGTGCCATTTGCCACCTAAAATCGGGGCACGAAAATGCGGAAATAACTCTAGAACGAATGGTTGAAAAACACCCTGAAAACGCCCTGAATAATTTGGTCTATTTTGAACTTGGTAATTACTATTTTGATAATAATAAATTTAAACGAGCCGCTGCCTACTATGCCAAAACGGATATTTCGGGAATGAGTGAGGAACGAACCGATGAAATGAATTTTAAAATGGGTTATTCCTTTTACAAGGCCAAAAAGTATGATTTAGCTAAAAAACATTTTGAAAGCCTAAGAAATAAGCAAGGGGAATATTTTGCAAAAGCCAATTATTATTATGGCTATATGTGTTACAACGATAAACAATACGATTGTGCGCTAAAAAGCTTTGAAAAAATTAAAGATGAGGGGTTTGAGTCTATCCCCATTTTTATAGCCCAAATGTATTATGCCAAAGCCGAATACCGAAAGGCCATTGATTACAGTAATAAAATAACAAAAGAGAACTACACCAACGACCTGAATTTAATTAAGGGTAAATCAAATTTTCAATTGGGTAAATACGATGAAGCATACAAATATTTTAGCAAATGTGATCTTACCAATCTGAAACCTACCGATGAAGAACGCTATGAAATAGGCTATACTGCTTATACTCAAAAAAAATATGAAGAAGCCAATTCGCAGTTTATAAAACTTACCGCTTTAGATTCACCATTAGGACAAATCTCAAATTTTTATTTAGGTCAATCATTTTTAAAACTTAACAAAAAGCAAAATGCCTACAACGCCTTTGGCGAAGGCAAGCGAATGAATCATAATAAAGAAGTAAAAGAATCAGCCCATTTTAATTATGCAAAACTGGCGGTTGAATTGGGTTACTCCAGCGTGGCACTAAAAGCCATCCAAGATTTTATTACAGATTTTCCAAAGTCGGAGTTTAATGATGATGCCAAAGGTCTTTTGGCCGAACTGCTTTTACAAACCAAAAATTACAAACAAGCTTGCGAAATTCTTTCGGATCTTAAATCCTACAATGCTCAAAGCAAAATGGCCTATCAATTGGTACATTTTCATTATGCCGAAATGCTTTATGACAATAAAGAATATACCGAAGCCGAAAGCTATTTTAAAAAGTCACTAAAGTACGTTTCGGATAAAAAAATGGAAGGTGAAGCCTGGTATTGGTTGGGTGAACTGGCTTATAAAAATGAAAAATACACGGATGCCATTAGCAATTTTAACCGTTTTATAAATATTGGCGATGGAAGCGCCAGTAATCTATACAACAATACCTTCTATAATATTGGCTACAGTTATTACATGGATAAAAACTACACTCAAGCGCTTAATTACTTTAAAAAATATAAAGACGAAAGCAGTTTTGTTCCATCCAATGCCGAGCGGTATATTGATAATATGCTTCGTTTGGCCGATAGTTATTTTATAACAGGACAATATGAAAAAGCTGCTGAAACTTATGGTTTTGTGAGCAGTAAAAAAGTTAACTCCAGCGATTACGCCACTTTCCAACAAGGGATAATTTATGGCCTGCTTGATAAGCGTGATTTGAAAATTGCTACCCTTAGAAATATCCCGCAAAACTATACCAAGAGCATTTATATTGATGATGCTTTATATGAATTAGGGGCTGAATATTTGGAACAAGAAAACTATTCAACTTCTGAAGGTTTCTTTAAAAAATTACTTACCGAACACCCTTTAAGCCCTCATATAGCAAATGCCTACCTAAAATTAGGATTGCTAAGTTACAACCAAAAGAAAGAAAGTCAGGCGATAAGCTATTACAAAGAGGTTATCAAAAAATTTCCTAAAACTACCGAATCGGAAGTGGCCTTAGATGCCTTGGAAATTATCTATGTTCAAAGTGGAAAAGGCGAAGAATATTTGGATATGCTTAGCACCATTCCCGGAGCCAAAGTTCGTTTGTCGTATCAGGATTCGTTGCTTTATGAATCGGCTATTACCAATTACCGTGAAGGAAATTGCGCCAAGGCTATTTCAGGTTTTAAAACCTATTTAACCAAATTTGGACTTAATGCTTTTTTCTATATTCCGGCCAACTACATGAAGGCTGAATGCGAATATAAAGACAAAAAATACGATGATGCCTTGCCCAATCTTAAGATTGTGGCCGAAGCCGGACGAAATGAGTATACCGAAAAGGCAGCCTTGCGTGTAGCCCGAATTTATTATATAAAAAAGGACTATAAAGCAGCCCTGCCCTATTATGAAATTTTAAACAAAAACGCCTCTACCAAAGATAATACCATAGAGTCCTTATTGGGGTTAATGCGTTGTAATTACCAAACAGCCAATTATGCCGAAGCCAAACGGTATGCTATTGAAATATTGCCACAAACCAATGTACCAAAAGATGTTTTGGTAGAAACCAATATGAACCTTGGCCGCATAGCCATGATGGATAAAAACTGGCGAACCGCTCAATTCCATTTCAATTACGTTCAAAAAGAAAACAAGGCTACCTTGGGTGCCGAAGCGCTTTATAGCAAAGCTGAAATAGCTTATAACACTGTAAAGCGTGATTCATGCAAAAGTTTGGTATTTAAATTAAACGACGATTTTGCTTCCTACGAAAACTGGGTAGTAAAAGGCTTTATTTTACTAAGTGATGTATACCGTGATGAAAGAGATTTTTTTCAAGCCAGAGCCACCTTACAAAGTATTATTGATAATACAGAAATAGCTGACTTACTTGCCATAGCCAAAATCAAATTAGAAGAACTTAATGCATTGGAAAAAGTGAGCAGTGAAGGGGTAAAAGAAGATGACGAGTAGAAGAATCTTTAGAAATTTACATTCAAGGTTAATCCACCAAGAACATTTAAGTAGAAATCAAAAAATTGATTCTTTTGGGTGTTAGGTTCTGAACTGTCGTATAAATCTTTAATATCCTTAGTCTGCCAGGAATAAAAACATCTTTCTCTGGTTTCTATTGATAATGAAATAGCTTTTGTAAATTTATATTCAGATCCTATTGTTGGCATTAGCCCTATACTTTTAGTTTTAGTAATGTACCGATGATTCATTGCGATGACTATTCCATGAATATCTTGCGTATAATCAGAATATGATTGAACACCGGCTATATCAATAGCAAAGTATGGCCTGTATTTATTTTTAAAAGAAAATGACTTTTTAAATTTGAATTGAACAAATGTATTCTATTCAAACTTAAAACTCTTAATCATTTGACCAATGTCCTGTTTTATAAAATCAACCACAGGGCCTACAGAATCAATGGTGGTATAGCTATTGAAATACAATGCTCCCCTAAAAAATTTAGATTTATTATCGGTTAGGTAAAAATTACACGGTGTAGCTGTTTCACCTTCAAGGGCGTAAAACATGCCACTTCGTCCATTACTGTCCTTTAATTCGTTATCAATGATATCGCTGGCCTTCACCGTGTGCTTATAAACCAAATTTCGGGTATCATGAATAAGTGTATCCAATTGCATCTGGTTGCTAAATGTATGGTAGCTCAAATGCAAAGTAGCGTTAAATGGCAAATACGTAAGATTATACCAATGAGCATCCGCTGAATCGAGCTGCATTATGCTGTAAACAGGCTTTTCAAAACTATAAGGTGTGCCACTTACATGCCAGTTTTCATAGGTATGTATTGGAAAATCAATTCGTGGATAGGCATGTTGTTTGGGCAAGGAGGGCTCCATACATGAAAAAATGCTTAAAGAAAAAAGAAGTAATAGCCCTGGTTTAAATAATTTCATTCTTATTCTATTTCAGGGTTAATAATGGTTTTTATTCGATTGATTTTTCGCTTGTTGGCACTTTCAATAATAAATGTAAAGCTGCCATATTCTATTTTATCACCAATGGATGGTATGTTTTGGGTAATTTCCATTACCAATCCTGCAAGCGAATCTGATTCCCCTTTTACATCATCAAAATAACCCGATTCGGTTTCAGTAACCTTTAAAAAATCGTTGATGGATATTTTACCTTCAAACACATAATTATAATCATCAAGTTTTGAATACGTTACTTCATCCTCATCAAACTCATCTTTTATTTCCCCAAATATTTCTTCCAAAATATCTTCCAGGGTAACAATACCTAAGGTACCTCCGTATTCATCAATAACTACCGCCATATGAATTTGCTTTTCCTTAAACTCATTCAGCAAATCATCTATTTTTTTAAATTCGGGGACAAAAAAGGCCGGGCGAAGTAAGGTGTTCCAATTTAACCCATCCGAGTAATTAACATAAGGAAGCAAGTCTTTTATGTAAAGTACGCCTGTTATACTATCAAAATTTTCCTCGTACACCGGAATTCGCGAATAGCCCCATTCATTCACTTTCACCATCAATTCTTCAAATGGTGTACTTTGCTCCACAGCCATCACATCCAACCGCGATTTCATTATTTGCTTTACACTGATGTTGCCAAAATTGACAAGGCTTTTTAATATGTTTTTTTCATCCGTAAGGTCTTCATCCGAAGTTATTTCAATAGCATGATTTAATTCTTCTAGCGAAACGGTTTGTTGTTTCGTTTCAAAATATTTATCCAAAAAATTGGAGCTTTTGGTTAATACCCAAATAAAAGGTTTTAATAATTTTTGAGAATAATAAAGGGGAACCGACATACGGTGCACCACACTTAGGGCATTTTGTGTGGCATATATTTTGGGAGTTACTTCACTAATTAAAACAATTATAAACGTGATAAGCACCACTTCAAACAAGAATCCCGCTACAGGGTATAATTCCAGCTGAAACACCATGCTAAGTAGCAAGGATGAACTTATTACCACGAAAATATTTGTAAAATTATTGATGAGTAAAATACTTGCCAAAAGGGTTTTACCGGCAGCTTCTTCATCGGGTTCCTTCAAAAGCTTAATGGCAAATTGTGCCGATTTTTTTTCATCATCCTTAAGGTCGGCAATATCAGAAGGTGTTAATGAAAAGTAAGCATTTTCAGCAGCTGAGGTAATTGTTGAAATACCTAGCATAATCAGGATTACTAAAAATAAAATGATAACTAATCCTATATTCGTTGACCAATCAGGATTAATAAATAGAATTTGTAAATAGTTTTTCGGCTCCGGGTCCAAGTTTAATTTGTTTTGTTTGATAGTTTAAGATAAATCCCCTTCATTATAATCTTCATCAGCAAAGGACTCATTAAGGCCTTCCTGTATTTCGTCATCTTTAATATCTGATGGCTGATTTTCATTCTCAAACCTGTTTTTTTCTTTATTAACGATTGTAATATTTATTCCCCTGATTTTTTTCTGGCTTCTGTTTACACCTTCTTTATCAATCCAGTTATCGGTCCTTATTTTACCTTCCAAATAAATGGTATATCCTTTTTTAAGGTACTTTTCTGCAATTTTTGCAAGGCTATCCCAAAGTTCTATGTTATGCCACTCGGTTTGTCGTATCCTGTTGTTCTTTCTATCGGTGTAAACTTCATTGGTAGCCAATGGGAAAGTAGCAACAATGCGATTGTTGTCTAAATAACGTACATCAGGATCTCTGCCTAAATTACCTAATAAAATAACTTTGTTAACTGACATTATTTAATAAAATAAATACTTACATCTTTGCTTTCCATAAACTTTGTGATGAGTCGGGGTAGCGAATAAAACTCAACTAATCTATTAATTTCAACTTCAAAGATATTATTTTTTTTAGATTGTCCACTTTCTTTTAAAGCTATAATATAAAAAGTGGCATGAATAACCCTATGGCTTAGGATATGCTTAATTTTTGATACCTTCATAACTTCAAAATCGCCAAAATCCTCCCTTATCGTCGGTATAAATTTCATTTCTTTAATTTCTTCTTCTGAAGCGTAAAGCGGAAACGTGTACATATTTTTCCAAATATCATTTCCTGTTCGTTTGGTAATCAAAGTTTTCCGATCATCCAATACTGGGACTACAAAATTAAAATACAATTTTTTTGAACTTGTCTTTTTCAATTTTACAGGATAATTAAGAACAACTTTATCCTTTAATGCCAAACAATGCTCAGCTAAAGGGCAATTATTGCAATCCGGATTTTGAGGTCGACAAACCAATGACCCAAGTTCCATCATCGCTTGATTATGCTGAGCCGGTTGGTTTTTATCAAGAATTTGATAGGCAGCTTCATTAAATAACTTTTTTCCTTTGCCCGAATTAAAAGGTTCATCAATTTTAAATAAACGTGAAATAACCCGGATTACATTGCCATCTACAACAGCCACAGGTTCGTTATATGAAATGGAGGCAATGGCGGCGGCAGTGTATTCTCCAACCCCTTTTAATTTTAGAAGTTCAAAATACGTTTTTGGGAAAACACCCATCAGCTCAAAATGAATAAAACGTGCGGTGTACAATAAATTTCGTGCCCTTGAATAATAACCCAATCCTTGCCAAAGTTTTAAAACTTTATCCTCTGATGCTTCCGCCAAATCTTTTAAAGTTGGAAACTCAGAAATAAACTTTTCAAAATAAGGTGTTCCTTGCACAACCTGGGTTTGCTGCAGTATGACTTCCGAAAGCCAAATTTTATAAGGTTCTTGAGTCAATCGCCAAGGCATTGAGCGCTTATTTATTTCATACCACGCTCTAAGTTTTTCACTTATACCCTCATCAATGCCTATTTTGCCCATTCTAATATTTAACTGCTTATTATTCAGGCTGCAAAAAAATTTAAAAAAAAACTACAAAGAGTCAGAACTATGCTTGTTTCTTAATAATATTTTGAGTTTGTTTGCACCCCTATTAAAAACCAAAAACGATATGACCAAAGCAGACGTAATCAATGAGATAGCAGAAAAAACCGGAATCGAAAAAATAGCGGTTCAGGAAACTGTTGAAAGTTTTTTTAAAGTTGTTAAAAATGCAATGAACGATGGCGAAAATGTATATTTCAGAGGTTTTGGAAGTTTCATATTGAAAAAACGTGCTACTAAAGTGGCTCGTAATATTTCAAAAAACACGCAACTTACCATTCCTGAGCATTTTATTCCAAAATTTAAACCTGCAAAAGTTTTTGTTGAGAAAATCAAAAAAAGCGAAAAGGTTAAAAGTAAAGCTGCCACAGCATAATTTTTAACAAACCTTGTTTTTAAATAAAAATTTTAAATGGCAATTATCTCTCTTAGGGGTAATTGCCGTTTTGCTTTTTGTACTCACCTGGTTTGGAATAAATTCGAACACAGCTAGGTTTGACAACCCTATCAAGGAAGCTAATGAACCTAGTAAGGAAGCAAATATCCATGACTTGCTTCATCGGTTTAGCGGTTCAAATGATGAAATAAATTCATTGATTGAAAATGTTTTGGAAGATACATCAAATGCAAAAAACATTGACGCTCTTATAACTTTAGGAACTCAAAATAAAATTGATGTATTTAATGCCTATGGTTTTTATTTAAAAGGAATTTTGGAAAAAGACACTAAAACTCTTTTAGCATCTGCTAAATTATTTTATGAAGCAGGTACCCAGGACCAAGATAGCACTGCTGATAAAACAACCTACAGTTTTTATGCCATTAGAGCCTGTGATATTATTTTAAAAACTGAACCTAAAAATTTAGATGCACTAACCTGCAAGGCCACTTCCATAGTATACTTTGGAGGAGCTATAATGACCGGTGTAGGGCTTTTAAAACAGGTTGAAAGCATAGATTCAAATTATATTGATGCACAGCATCATTTAATGATTTTGGATATTCAAAGCGGACAATACAAAAAAGCTGAAAAACGTTTAAAAAAATTATTACATTTGCAGCCCGAAAATCAGCAATATGCTGATTTATTATTAAAGTTAGAAACTCAACAAATTAAGTAAAAATATCATATGCCAAGCGGAAAGAAAAGAAAACGTCACAAGATTGCAACCCACAAACGTAAGAAACGTCTAAGAAAAAACAGACATAAGAAAAAGTAATTTGTAATCCAATATAGTGGCTAACGAACTTTATATCGAAGTAACGCCGCAGGATGAAAAAATAGCTTTTTTACAAGACAAACGACTAACAGAATTTTACCAGGAAAAAAAAGGTAAAAACGTTGTAGTCGGTGATATTTTTGTTGGCACCGTAAGAAAAATTCTTCCGGGAAACAATGCTGCATTTGTTAACATAGGCCTGGACAAGGATGCTTTTGTTCATTATTCAGATTTGGGTCCAAATATCAAGTCTTTTGCAAAGTTTTCTCGAACAGGTCTACAGGGCGGTTTAACCGGCAACGGTTTACAAAATTTTCAATTTGAACCTGAAACTTTAAAAACAGGTAACGTATCGGAAGTTCTTAAGAAAAACCAACAGATTCTTGTACAGGTATTAAAGGAACCTATTTCATCCAAGGGCCCTCGTGTTACAGCCGAAATAACGGTTGCGGGTTCCTATTGCATTTTAATTCCTTTCTATCATCATGTTAATATCTCCAAAAAAATAATAGAAAGAGCGGAAAGAAACCGCTTGAAAGCTATTGTTAACGATTTAAAACCTGATAATTTTGGTGTGGTAATACGTACCGCAGCTCAAAATGTAGGGGAAGATATTTTGCGTAAAGATTTAGAAGAATTACTCATCCGATGGAATGGGATGGTAAAGCTTCTGAAAAATGCGAAACAGGGTGATAAAGTTTTGGGAGAGCCCTCTTTTGCTATTTCTATAGTAAGAGATTTTTTATCGTATGACCTTTCCGGTATTTATACTAATGACCCTGAAAACTATAATCAGCTTGAAAAATATCTCGAAAATTCAGAATCGGTTTCCCGCAATGCTTTAAAACTGCAAAAAGGACAAGTCTCCTTATTCGAGCATTTTGGGATTAATAAACAACTAAAAACTAGTTTTGGAAAGGTTGTTTCTTTTTCCGGTGGAGCTTATCTGGTTATTGAGCACACGGAAGCCTTACATGTTATCGATGTAAACAGCGGTTCCAATCACAACAGGGAAAACTCTCAAGAAGAAAATGCGCTCAATATAAATCTGGAAGCAGCCAAAGAAATTGCCCGTCAAGTAAAACTGCGCGATATGGGTGGTATCATCGTTATTGATTTTATTGATACTAAAGATAGTAACAATAAAAAGAAAATAATGAATGAATTGGTGGATGCCATGAAATTGGATAAAGCGAGCCACAATGTTTTGCCAATGAGCAAATTTTGCTTGGTTCAACTTACCCGCGAGAGAGTAAGACCTGAAACAAATATTGTAACAGAAGAAAAATGCCCGATGTGCAAGGGAACAGGTTATGTGACTTCGTCACAAAATATTGAAGACGATATTGAGGCAAGTATTAAATATTTGGCTCACAGTTTAAATTTTAAACATGTAAAATTGGTAACCCACCCATTTATAGCCGCATATTTCAAAAAGGGACTTATTTCAAAACGTTTTAAATGGAGACTCGATTATAAAATAAATGTTAATCTTGTACCCGACCCCGCTCTACATTATGGCGAATTTCATATCTTTGATGAGCAAGACGAGGAAATAAAACTTTAAATTAATTCTTGAATTATGAACAAAATAGTAAAACTTTCATTCGTATTTATATCATTAATCCTTCTGGTAAGTTGTGTTCCGCAGCGCAAATTTGCTGAATTGGAAAGCAAATACAATACGTTAAAAACAGACAAACATGCTTGTGATTCAATTTCTAGTCTATATGAAATTAATCTTAAAAGTTTGAGAAAAGACTTGGATTTGGCAAAAGAGGATTTTACGAAACTCAATATCAACTACATTGAAATGGAAGCGATGTATGAAAAAATCAAAAAATCATACAACGAGCTAACTCTTACTTATGAAAAGCGATTGGAAAGCGAATCGTTGACAAAAGACGAGTTAAAAAAGAGTTTACGTGATTTAGAGAGCAAATTGGTAAAAAAAGAATTGGAGTTAAATGAAAAAGAAGCCAATTTAATAAAAAAGGAGGAAGAAACAAAAAAGCTAAGTGCAAATGTTTCTGAAATAGAAAAAAGCTTAAAGGAGCGTGAAGAGAAAGTAAAAGAACTTGAAGCGTTAATAAAACAGAAAGACGAAAGTGTTATAAAACTCAAAGAAACACTTACAAATGCGCTACTTGGATATAAGGAAAGTGGATTAAATGTAACATCGAAAGACGGTAAAGTTTATGTGTCTGTTGATGAGAAGCTATTATTTCAATCGGGCAAAGTAGATGTAGATCCTAACGGTAAAAAAGCTTTATTAAAATTGTGTGAAACCCTTAAAAATAATGATGACTTTGACATTATGATTGAAGGACATACGGATAATGTGCCGATTAAAACTGCCCGATTTGAAGACAACTGGGATTTGAGTGTTTTAAGAGCAACCGCCATCACACGAATAATGACCAAAGAGGGGAAAATAGACTCTAAAAAAATAATACCTGCCGGAAGAGGTGAATATTTCCCTGTAGATGCTGCAGATACAAAGGAAGCCAGAGCAAAAAACAGACGAATAGAAATAATACTTAGCCCTAGTTTAAAGGAAATTATGAGTATTTTAAACAAATAATCCTATTGAAGATAAAGTTAATAACTATAGGAAAAACAAACGGAGACTGGCTTTTAAAGGGAATTTCGGAATACAAAAATCGATTAGCCCATTATACAAATTTTGAAATGATAGAAATTCCTGACGTAAAAAACAGGGCTAATATTCCTTTCGAAAAATTAAAAGAATTAGAACAATTAGAGATAGAAAAGTATTTAGATAAAGATACCTGTTTAATTTGCCTTGATGAAAATGGTAAAGAATATTCATCAGAGGATTTTTCAACCTTTATCGAAAAAAAAATGGTTGCAGGAACAAAACAATTGACTTTCGTGGTCGGCGGAGCTTTTGGTATCTCAGAGCAATTATTAAAAAAAAGCAATGACAAAATAGCACTGTCCCTCATGACGTTTTCTCATCAAATGGTGAGATTAATTTTTGTGGAACAACTTTACAGAGCCTTTAGCATTATTAAAAACGAGAAATATCATCATAAATAAGTAAAAAAGAAGGTGTGAATAAGTTATGAATAACTAGTTGGTAACAATTTTGCATACGGGACGTTATAAATTTATGTTTGACCACGTTTAGAATTAGAATAAATTAACACAAGAAATAAAATATTATGGCAAAAGTTATTGATGAAAAAGGAAAAGTAGGGAGGCCTTCAACAAAGCCGGTTGAAAAGAAAAAAGCATATTACGTTAATGTAGTTGTTAAAAACCCTCATTTAGGAACGGTAAGTAATGTATTGGTAAGCAGAGATTCGAAGAATGAAGCTCTATTCTTACTCAGGAGAAGTTCACAGGGCAGCGACTACCTTGGATATTGGAATGGCAAAACATACGTTAAGGAAAATCTGAATTAAAAATCATAAAGCACCTTCGGGTGCTTTTTTTATATATTGAATAATTCATTATACACGCCCTTATTTTTTAAGTTAACATTCGGTTCTCTCTTGTTCTTTGGAAGTATGAATATGGTACTTCCCGAACTTCCTGCCTATTTGGATTCAATGGGGGGAAAAGAATACAAAGGTGCTATCATTGGATTATTTACTCTCACAGCTTGTATCTCTCGCCCATACAGTGGCCGCTTGGCAGATACAATTGGTCGAATACCTGTAATTTTAATCGGAACACTAATAGCCGTAATTACCAATACACTTTACATTGTTGTTCCCAGCGTGCTAGGGTTTTTAATTTTACGCTTAATACACGGGCTAACAGTAGGTTTTAATTCAACCGGAGCTACTGCTTATATTAGCGATATAGTACCAAGCGAAAAACGTGGTGAAGCCATGGGATTTTTTGGGCTAATGAATAATGTTGGTGCCGGGTTAGCTCCCTTATTAGGCAGTTTCATGACTAAAACCTTTGGCATTAATTCCATGTTTCTTACTGCTTCGGTATTGGCATCAGGTTCTGCTTTTGTTTTTTGGAAAGTAGATGAAACGCTAAAAAATAAGCAACCGTTTAAATTAAAATTATTAAACCTTGATAAAGAAGATTTAGCTGAAAAACGTGTTTGGTTACCTGCTATTATAATGTTTCTGATGGTTTTTGCTTTCGGAACTGTTCTTACTGTTGGATTTGATTTGGCAGATAAATTAAAGGCTCCAAACAAGGGAACCATATTAATGATAATGACTCTTTCTTCTATTTTTATAAGGGTAATTGCCGGAAAATTTTCAGATAGGTTTGGTCGCAGAACCGCCATGTTGTTTGGATTGTTAACCTTAACAACAGGTTTAATTATTATGGCAAATGCCAAAGATTTAACTCACCTTTACATAGGAACTTGCATTGTAGGAATGGGCAACGGTATGAATAATCCTACAATATTTGCCTGGGTGGCCGATTGGGGAAACCCTAAAAATAAAGGAAGAGCAATTTCTACTCTGTTTATTTCACTCGAAATTGGCGTTGGGATTGGCTCCTTTATCTCTGCCGAAATTTATAATAATAAATTTTCAAATATCCCTTTGGCCTTTTATATGGCAGCTATTCTTTCCTTTTCAGCAGTGGTTATACTTTTAAGCACATGGAAATACAGACCAAAATTGCTTTTAGGATAAATTTTTAAAACTCCAGCGAGACCCGATAGCCTGCATGGCTGCGAATATTGATAACCGAACCATTGTCAATCATCCAATATTGCCCTTTTATTCCGGTAAGTATGCCTTCTATTTCGGGCATGGTGTCTAATTTTAAGCTTTTAACCTTTTCAGGGTAACTAAGAACCGGGTATTTTATTAGCATTTCTTCTGAGTCCGCTTTTATCCATTGTTTTAATTCCTCAGGCAAAAACTCTGTAAAATGATTTTTTTGTTCTCTTAAATCCAATTGCTCCCCTTCGCCTTTCAGCATTTTTTGCCAATTGGTTTTATCTGCCAAATGATTTTTTAAGGCTATTTCTATTAATCCTGCCGCTTGCCTATAAGGTGTTTCAGCTATTACTATAGCCTGACTTGCCCCTTGATCAATCCATCGGGTAGGAACTTGTGTGGTTCGGGTTACCCCCACTTTTAAACCACTGGTATTGCTTATATAGGCATAATGTGGTTGCATGTGATGAGCCATTTCCCAATCATAATCGCGCAAGGCTATTCCTTCATGAATACGGCTTAATTCAGGCCTTATAATACTGGGCGATGCCTCAGGTGAATTCATAAACGCATCGTAACTCATCCCCTCCCCAAACACTTTGTTTATTTTTTTTCCGGTTACCACACAATGGATGGCATTTTCAAAAGTTAACCGAATATTTTGTCCTATTAATTCATTAAGCGGGATATAAAGGTTTGGTTCTAATATATCATACAAAGGCAACTGGTATTGCACCAAATCTGTCAATGCTGATTTCATTTTTCTAATATTTCCTGTGAGTTTCATTTAGGGTAATAATTGTTTTATTATTTTTTGTTTGTCCTGTCGAGGAACGAGACATTTCCGAGATTGACCAGATTCCTCCTATCGTCGGAATTACAATTCGCAGCCTTTATCATTTTCAAATTTTCAAATTATTTATTTACTCCAAAAATCAAACAACGCCTTTTGCTCATCGGTAAGATTTTCCATTTTTACCAACTTGTAATTTAATGTTGGGTCTTTTTCAGGAGTAATTTTTATGGTAATTAATTTGCCCATGCGGCTTACAGTCATTTCAGCTTCCACTCCTTCTTTAAAACGGGCCGTAAATTCATCAATATCACCATTTACTCTATAACCGTTTATGGCAATAATTTCATCGTTTACGCTAAGTCCAGCTTTTGAACCCGGGCGATTTACTTCCACAAACTTTACCAAGGTTTTGCCATTCTCCAATTTGGTATTTATTCCTAATGGCATTTTTGCAGAGGCTTGATTTTTTAAAGTCAAACCTACATACCCTAAATAGGTATCATACAACAGCGGCTTGGTGGTATAAATCATGTCCTTTAACAAAGTTTCAAACGATGAACCGGCAACGGTTTCCAAAGCTTTAGCAAATTCTTCTTCCGTAAAACCACGCTTTTTTGTTTTGTAATATTCGGTATACAAATACTTCATTACATCGTCAAGTTTCTTTTTGCCATTGGTACGTTTTATAATTTCCAAATCAAGAATAAAACTAGCCAACATACCCTTCTGATAGTAGCTTATACTGATATTATCACTGTTTTCATCCGGGTTATAAAACTTAATCCAAGCGTCAAAACTGCTCATGTCCAAGGACTGAACTTTAGCACCGGGTAAATTTTCATTTTTATTAATAGCGGTGGCTATTATGCCCAAGTATTCTTCCTCTTTGTAAATATCACAACGCTTTAAAAATAAATCATCATAATACGAGGTAATTCCCTCGGCCACCCAAAGCATTTTGGTATAGTTTTCCTGTGTATAGTCAAATGGACCTAACTCAATGGGTCGAATTCGTTTCACATTCCAAAGGTGAAAATACTCGTGAGCTATTAAGCCTAAAAAGCTTTTATATTTTGCTTCGTTGCTATAAGCCCAGCGCTGTATTACAGAAGTTTGGCTGTTTAGGTGTTCTAATCCTCCCCCGCCCGATTCTACATTTTGTATAAATACTACATACTCAGGTGATGGATGTTCTCCAAACATCGAAATTTCCTTTTCTATAATTTTGGTAAAATCAGTTTTAATTTTTTCAGCGTCATAATTCCCTTCTCCTAACATGGCTACTCGGTGTTTCAAACCTTTTACTTCAAAATGTATTAGGTCATGGTTGCCTAAGGCAAAAGGGCTATCGGCCAATAAATCATAGTTTTCAGCCACAAAGGTATTGTTACCCGCCTCCGGCAAAGCCACAGTAATATTTTTCCAGCTATCAGGTTTTGCAAAGCTAATTTTACAGGCTTGCTTTTGATATCCATCGGCATACATAAATACGGAAACCCCGTGCAAAAACCCTTGAAACTGGTCTACGTAACTGGTTCTCACGCCCATTTCAAATGCATACACTTTATAGCTAAACGTAATTTTTGAGATTCCTTTTTTAAAACTTACCCGCCAGGTACTTTTATTTAATTTTTCTACGTTAAGGTCTTTCCCATCGGAATTGGCGGTCACATGGTCTACGTTTCTCGAAAACTCCCTTACCTTATAGGAACCAGGAGTCCATACCGGCATAATAAAATCGGTGTAGGTTCCGGCGGGTTTTTCAATTTCCATTTCAACATGAACATAGTGGGTTTCGGGTTTTGGAAACGAAACCTTGTAAATAACTTCTCCCTGCATAACTGTGGCGGTGATTAATACTAGTATTAAAAGTGTAAGCCTTTTCATGGCAGGGCGAAAATAGTACTTTGATTTGGAAATTTGGAGATGGGGAAATTTGAAGATTTGGAGATTTGTTGATTTGGAAATTTGGAGATTTGAAGATGAGTTAACAAATAAACCAAATGGTGCAGAATACTTTTAACTTAAGATAAAATTTTGTCAAAGCCACATTCCCCCCTGTGCGGCGGCAGGTGAAGTAGCGAAGGGGGTTGGGGGATGTTTTTAAATTTGTAATTTTGGCAATTGTTATTATGCTCATCAGACCTTACACTCCCGCCGACCGACAGGCTTGCATTGAAATTTTTAAAAGCAATATGCCTGTTTTTTTTGCGCCTCATGAATTGGGTGATTTTGAGAATTGGTTAACAGCCAAAGACCATGTAGAAATTGCTTATAAAAGCAACGAATCAGAATATTATTATGTGGTGGAACAAGACAATTTGGTGGTAGCTTGCGGAGGCTTTTATATTCCGCAAAATTGTGGTGAAGCCCGAATGGCATGGGGAATGGTTGAAAACAGTTTACATAAAAAAGGAATTGGCCGCCAATTTTTAGAATTTAGAATTAATCAAATACGATTGATAAACCCTGAAATTGGAATAGCCTTAGATACTACCCAACATTCCTATCGCTTTTTTGAAAAATTGGGCTTTAAGGTTACCAAAATTTTAAAGGATGCTTATGCCCCGGGGCTTGATAGGTATGATATGGAGAAAGGGTATTAAGGTTTAACAATATTAAAAAGTCTATGTATTGCTAAACATGTTTCGGTTTAAGGTGCGGTGGGCTTGGCAAAACGGCGGGGGTGCGATGGATTAAGCTTGGAAGCATCGTTTTGCCTTGATTTTTTGGTTCTTTTTCATCTAAGGAAATCGAAGATTCATGAACGCCTATGATTGAAAATAAAAACGTGAATAAAAAGAACGTTAAATTAATTATAGATAGAACTTACTCAACTGATAATGTATTCCTTATTTTTTTCTCTCCTTTTTTGCATGCCCAAAAAAGGAGCAAAAAAGGGCACCAACAAAACCAACTTCAAAATTTTATTTAAAATTGCTCGTAAACGATAAAAATAGTTTTAAAATTTTGCAGTTCATGCAACATAATTATTTTAAATATAAAATAACTAAGAAAACATATACTAAAGTATATTTTCTTTATCAGAAGGAATTGAATTCCTTCAAGAAAAAATCAACTGCAACTTTTTATGTGGTTTGGAGTTATCACATCAGTTTTATATAGCATAAAAATCACACAATCTTATTTATATAGTCTAGATTGCATCTATTAAATTTGCAACATTAAAATAATGCAGGTAGAAACATTCAATATACAAGGCCCATTATTAATTACCCCTAGAGTATTTATTGATGATCGAGGCCATTTTTTTGAAAGCTTTTCAAAAGAACTTTTCAAGCAACATGGTATAGATTTTGAATTTGTTCAGGATAATCAAAGCCTTTCACAAATGCGAACTTTAAGAGGTTTACATTTTCAGGCTCCACCATTCGATCAGGGAAAATTAGTGAGAGTTACAAGAGGAAAAGTAATTGATATTATCATTGATATTAGAAAATCCTCCACTACTTATGGACAAAATATCACGGTTGAATTATCAGATTCAAATTTCAAACAATTGTGGGTTCCACCTGGGTTTGCTCATGGTTTTTCTGTATTGGAAAACAATACAATTTTTCAATATAAATGTACCAATTATTACAATAAATCTTCTGAAGGAGGCTTACTTTACAACGACCCTCTACTTGGGTTAAATTGGCAGGTAAGTAATCCTATAGTTTCTGAAAAAGATTTGTTGTTGCCAAAATTTAAAGATTTTAACTCACCTTTTAATTAAATACCATGGGAAATAAAAATATTGAATTGGTTATTTCCATCATTATTATTCTAATTGGTGCTTTTGTTACTTCCGAAGTTTTACGTTGGATTATCAAAAGGGCAGCAAAGGTTAATAGTTCAAAAATAAAAGTTGACCCTACAAATTATACTTTTTTAAAAAACACCATTTCCTTTGTTATTTATAGTGTTGCATTTGCTTTGGTTTTTTACTCTATCCCTAGTTTAAAGGCCTTGGGAGCTACTTTATTTGCTGGTGCAGGTATTTTTGCGGCTATTATAGCTTTGGCTTCGCAACAGGCATTTTCTAATATCATTAGCGGAATTTTTATAGTTATTTCCAAACCTTTTCGCGTGGGAGATTATATTGAATTAAGTGTATTGCACAGAGGAACCGTGGAAGATATAACACTCAGACATACCGTTATTAGAGATATTCAAAACAATCGCATTATTGTACCAAACTCAAAAATAAACTCTGAAACTATTGTTAATTACCACTTGAACGACGAGCGAAAAAAAGAGAAAATTGAGTTTGTTGTTGACATTGACAGTGATTTGGATAAAGCGTGTAAAATTATGAAGGAAGAAATTATTAACCATCGCGATTATCTTGAATTAAAACGCGAAAATTCAGAATCTGATGAATTAATAATTAGAGTTATAAAAATTGATAACGGAGCAATAACATTACGCGCTATGGTTGGTTCGGAGGACCCCGATAAAGCTTACGAAATGCATTGTGACCTAAATTATTCAATTAAAAAGAGATTTGATGAAGCCGGAATTCATTTTGCAAAACGCACAGTGATTGCACAATAATTATAATAAAAACAGCGTGAAGAATTTATTGGCTGTAATTGGTGTTTTCTTTTTGGTGTTTTTAGTATTTACGGCAATAGGGTATTTATTTTTTTTGAAATTATCCTCTCCTACCAATACCGTTGTACTATTATTACTTTCTCATCTAGGTCTTCTTTTTGGAATTTATTTTGCACGAAAAGTGTTATAGTAAAACCCTACCGAGTAAGCACTACATAATCTTTAATTAGGGTTTTTAAAAATAATTCAGGTTTCTTTTCCTTTACTGTTACTCCCATTTTTGACGACAATTTATTACATGCATCAATTACCAAATGCCTGTGTGCTTCGTTATTAAAAGTAGAATAACGGTCTACCAGTTTTTTAATATTTAGCATATCCGATTCCTTAAACATTACAACCTCCGGATAAGTGGGTTCATAATTATTTTGAGAACTTATTTTAAGTAAATCATCCGTGGTTACGGCGTATTGTTCATTAATTTTAACCACCACAGTGCCTGCTATAATATCGGCAATGCGTTGCTTAAGATTTGTAGTATTAATCATAATGGCAGCTAATACACCACTCGAAAGGTAAATTTCAACAAACCTTAAACTCCACCTGATAAAGTAGTCAATAAACGCAGGTTCTTTTCCATTAAGCATCACCACACGAATATTCATGCTCCGTTTGCCCGGAGTTTGACCGTTCATAAAATATTCCATTAATAAGGTGTAAAACGAAAAAAAAGGAATAACCATCACATAAAAATAAATCGTACTCATAGATGTGCCTTTAAAAATAGCGGTATTAATAACCGAATGAATAATAATCCAGGCAGCTATTATTAGCGCATCAATAAAATAGGCAGCCATTCTTCGCTTAAAATTAGCCAAAGTATGATCGATGGTGACGTTTTGGGTGGTGGTAATGGAGATGGAGGCCATTGTTACATTTCTGCCAACTGCAATTGTTCAGAGGATGCTATCAGTTCAAATTTGCGTTCGGTATTATCTTGTTGTTTAAAAATAATGGTGCAATGGGTATCATCATTCCAGTCAAACGATACATTCTCATCGGTTAGGTCTTTGGCATAAATTTCAAATGACAATTTTCCTTCTTTAAAACTATACGCTTTTACTTTCAAATCTACTTTCCACGACTCAATGGCTGAAGACCTTTTGGCTTCGATAGTTATATTTACTTTGCCGTTTGGCGAAACTTTTTTAAGACTTGTTTCTGTCTTTCCACCGCATGATACCAGTAAAAACAGGCAGAAAGATACAACAATCATTATTTTGTTCATCGTGTAATTCATATCAAACGAAGGTATATTTTTTGACCAATATATTAATATTTCTTATCGGAATTAATTCCTTTAAAATCACATTGGCATTAACTTTGCAAAGTAAAATTTATAAAAAATACGACGAATGAAAAAATGGTTTTTAGTAACACTTGTGGCAGGTTTTAGCGGAATTGGCGGAGCCTGGGTTTTTCAAAAATTTAATACCAACAACGGCGTTATTGAAAGTAATTCATTTCAAAATGTAGCCCGAAGTGCCAACTATATGGCGGCCAATGGTGCAAGTCTGGATTTTGTGAAAGCCAGTGAAACAGTCACCCCTTGTGTGGTATTTATTAAAACGACCTCCGAAGTGCAGCGCCAAAGTGGCTGGGGCTGGTTTTTTGATTTTGATCCATTTGGCAGTATAGGTGAAGTAGCCAGCACCGGCAGTGGCGTTATCATTTCCAAGGATGGGTATATTGTTACCAATAATCACGTGATCAAAGGTGCCAAAACCATTGAAGTGGTTTTAAATAAAAATAAACGCAGTTTCAAAGCAACATTGATTGGCTCACACGCCTCTTCTGATTTGGCTTTGCTAAAAATTGATGCTGAAAATTTGCCTTTTATTCAGTTTGCCAATTCCGACCAACTGAAAATAGGAGAATGGGTGGTAGCTGTTGGAAACCCGTTCAACCTTACTTCAACCGTAACTGCTGGTATTGTCAGTGCCAAAGGGAGAAACATTAGCATTGTTAGCGACCAGTTTCCTATTGAATCATTTATACAAACCGATGCCGCCATTAACCCCGGAAACAGTGGTGGAGCCTTGGTGGATTTGGATGGAAATTTGGTAGGAATAAATACGGCCATTGCTTCCAAAACAGGTTCCTACATTGGCTATGGGTTTGCCATTCCTTCAAAAATTGTAGCTAAAATTATCAAAGACCTAAAAGAATATGGAACTGTGCAGCGTGCTTTTTGCGGACTTACAGTAGAAGATATTGAAGGAAAACTCGCTGATAAGTACAAAGATCAGGAAACCGGTGTGTATGTAAATTCTGTATCAGAAAGCTGTCCTGATGCGCAAAAGTTTATTGAAGCTAGTGATATTGTTTTAAAAATTGAAGGCCATGAAATTGAAAATAAATCGGTGTTTGATGAACAAATGGCTTACTACCGCCCGGGTGATAAAATCACCTTTACTCTATTGCGTGATGGAAAACAACTGGAACGTACCATTGAACTGGTGAATGAAGATGGCGGAACATCCGTTTATAAACGTCAATTATTAAAGTCAGAAGATTTAGGAGCCGATTTTGAACCTATAACCAAAGTTGAAAAAGACTTATATAAAATTACCACAGGTATAAAAGTAGTGGCCGTAAAAGCGGGACGAATAGCCCAAATGGGACTGAGCGAAGGGTATATTATTGTTTCAGTAAACCAAAAGAAAGATAAAACTGCTGAGGAAATTATAAGCATTTTAGAAAACTCCAAAGGCCGGGTTATTATCGAAACCGTTTCGCCCGGCGGTGAAAAGACGGTGACCCAGTTTTATTTTTATTAAAAACTAGCCACTAAAACACAAAGGCACTAAATTTCACTAAGTTTTTGTGAGCCTTTGTGTTTTTGTGCCTTGGTGGCAATAAAGCAAAAACATGACAAAGCCTCCGAAAGTATTTTCGGGGGCTTTTTTTGTGCCGAAACCTCCGAGTATTAAATTACAAAAAATTTTCTCACTTTTGTGCATTGTGCCGAAAAATCTCTTAATAAATAAAATTGACTAATAAAATGATTACCAAATAAAAAATATACATTATGAAAAAAATAGGTTTATTATTAATAGTTTATTTAGTAGCACTAACAAACTGCTTTTCACAGAATAATGGCCGAAAAGGTTTTGCATCTATTAACTTAGGCTTTAGCATTCCTACCGGAAGCTTTGGCAGTAAAGATTTTACTGATAACAATGCTGGCTATGCAACTACAGGGCTTGTTTCTCAAATCACATTCGGTTACAAGTTTCATCCTAATATTGGAATTTTAGGAATATCGCAGGGACAGGCAAATGCAGTAAATGTTGGAGATTTTGCACAAGATTTGGCCAATTATTATGGTGCAAGCAATCCCTCGGGAAATACATCTGTTGCCGTGGAATCTTCCGTCTATTCTCTGAGCGGAATGATGGCAGGACTATTCGGGTCATTTAATATTGTAAAGAAACTAAATTTTGAACCTCGTTTTCTTATTGGTTTTTCAACGGCAACAAGGCCAAAAATCACTATTGAAACATATGATGGAGGTACAAAGCTTACAACATTCATTGATGAACAAGCTTCTGCTCTTAACATTTCATATATGTTAGGCGCTGGGGCAAAATTCGATCTATCAGATAAAATATGTTTATTGTCAAATATTGATTTTAATGCAGCTAAAGCTTATTGGAAAAATGTGCAAAGCATTAGGATAGGCCATATTAGTGATACAATTGAAATAAATGAATTTGATCAACAACAAAAATTTAGGGCAATCAATATTAGTATTGGCGTAGGTTTCAGATTTTAAATAAACAAATACTATTATAAAAAGCAACCGTTATACTGAGAAGAGGTATTGAATAATATCGCCTTAGCAAAAAGATTTAAAAAATAATACAAAGCCTCCGGAAGTATTTTCGGGGGCTTTTTTTATATAATAGTTGTCATGCCGAGGTACGAGGCATCTCTAATTGTTTAAATGAGATCCCTCCTAACGTCGGGATGACAGTTTGTTGCAGATTTCCTTTTTCATGCCGAGGAACGAGGCATATTTAACAGTCAAAAAGTTCCCTCATATCAAAATTCCGTTGGCTAAAGCGCCTCTGAAATGGATACAACTGCAAACCATCCATTGCAGTTCCCTTAAAAGAAAAGGCAATAGGCTTTAGCATCTTAATAAATCCAAACTCCTTTATTAAGAATTAATGATTAATAAGTAACAATTAACCATTAACCATATATTACCTTTGCATCCTAGTGACCCCAAAAGAAAAATTTATAGAAATAAAAGGAGCCCGGCTTCATAATCTTAAAAATATTGATATTAATATTCCGCGAAACAAACTGGTAGTAGTTACCGGGGTTTCAGGTTCAGGCAAATCATCACTGGTTTTTGATACACTTTTTGCCGAAGGCCAACGCCGTTATGTGGAAAGTCTTTCTTCTTATGCCCGGCAGTTTTTGGGTAAATTGGAAAAACCCGAAGTGGATTATATCAAAGGGTTGTCGCCATCTATTGCTATTGAGCAAAAAGTAAATACCCGAAATCCGCGAAGCACCGTAGCCACCAGTACCGAAATTTATGAATATTTAAAGCTTTTATTTGCTCGGGCAGGCCACACCATTAGCCCGGTGAGTGGCAAGGAGGTAAAATGTTTTGAAGTAAAAGATGTGGTTAATTTTTTGATTGAACAACCCGAAGGCATCCAACTTTATATCTGTGTAAAACTGCAAGACGATAAAAAAGCCGAAGAAAAAATAAAGGTTTTGATGCTGAATGGCTTTACACGGCTTTGGCAAAACGGCGGCTTAGTAAAAATTGAAGACATTTTACAAGAAAATAAAATAACCTTAAAAAATTCGTATTTAATCATTGACCGTCTTGTAAAAGACAATACAGATACTTGTCAGGATAGCCGCATGGCTGATTCTGTGCAAACTGCTTTTTATGAAGGCATGGGCGAAATAAGTATTTTGGTGAGGAAAGAAGGTAAAGATACCTGGCACAATTTCTCTAACAAATTTGAACAAGACGGAATAAAATTTGAAAAACCTTCCGTAAATCTTTTGAGTTTTAATAATCCTTACGGAGCTTGCAAACGCTGCGAAGGTTTTGGAACGGTGATAGGTGTGGACGAGGATTTGGTTATTCCTGATAAAAATATGTCGGTGTTTGAAGGAGCTGTAGCTCCGTGGCGAAGCGAAGGTATGAGTGAATGGAAAGCAACCTTTATTGCAACCACCGCCAAACTTGATTTCCCAATTCACCGCTCCTATTATTTATTATCCGATGAAGAAAAAGACTTATTGTGGCAAGGCAAAAACCATATTTTAGGTATCAACCAATTCTTTAAATTTATTGAAGAACAATCCTATAAAATTCAGTACAGAGTGATGCTTAGCAAGTATCGTGGGAAAACGCTATGCCCCGAATGCCGTGGGGTTAGATTGCGAAAAGATGCTGAATACATCAAACTTTTACATACCAACAAATTAAGTGCTGAATTTAAGTTTAGGGATAAATTTGCCTCCATCAGTGATATTTTATTACTACCGGTTGAAAATGCTTTTAATTATTTTGATACTTTAAAATTAGAAGACAACGACGAAAAAATATCGGTTCGTCTTTTAACAGAAATTAAAAACCGACTCCTTTACCTCAAAGATGTTGGCCTTGGCTATTTATCGCTTAACCGATTGAGCAATTCCTTAAGTGGTGGCGAATCGCAACGTATAAATCTGGCTACTTCGCTTGGAAGCAGTTTGGTTGGTAGCACTTATATTTTAGATGAACCTAGTATTGGCTTGCATCCCCGCGATACCGAACGATTAATTGGTGTACTTCAAAATTTAAGAAACATGGGCAATTCGGTAGTTGTAGTAGAACACGATGAAGAAATGATGGCTGCAAGCGACCAGCTAATTGATATTGGTCCTTTGGCCGGAACTCACGGAGGGCACGTTGTTTTTCAGGGCGATTTTAAAGACATTTATACAAGTGAAAGCCTTACAGGGCAATACCTAACCGGTAAAGTTAAAATAGAAGTACCGACACAACGCAGACAATGGAGCAATTTTATTGAAATAAAAGGGGCCCGATTAAATAACCTTAAAAATATTGATGTTAAGTTTCCGCTTAACATAATTACGTGTGTTACCGGAGTAAGTGGCAGCGGCAAAACGTCCTTGGTTAAAGGTATCCTCTACCCCGCTTTGCAAAAAGCTATTGGAAATTTTACAGCCTTGAGAACTGGCGATATTGATGGTATTTCAGGCGATATTAAACAAATAAAGCTGGTGGAACTGATAGACCAAAATCCTATTGGAAAATCCACCCGAAGCAACCCGGTTACCTATGTAAAAGCTTGGGACCATATTCGTGATTTATTTGCAGACCAACCGCACAGCAAGCAAAAAGGATTTAAGCCACAACATTATTCCTTTAACGTGGAAGGTGGCCGATGCGAGCAATGCAAAGGCGAAGGAGAAGAACTGGTAGAAATGCAGTTTATGGCTGATTTACACCTTACTTGCGAATCGTGCAAAGGCCATCGTTTTAAAGACGAAGTGTTGGAGGTAACCTATAAATCAAAATCCATATACGATATATTGTGCATGACCGTGGAAGAAGCCATTTCATTTTTTGATGGCAAACCAAATATTATAAATAAACTAAAACCATTATTTGATGTAGGTTTGGGCTATGTAACCCTTGGCCAAAGCAGTGCCACATTAAGCGGCGGCGAAGCCCAAAGGGTTAAATTGGCATCCTTCCTTTCCATGGGTAAAAATCCCGAGCCCGTTCTGTTCATTTTTGATGAACCTACCACCGGACTGCATTTTAATGATATTAAAAAACTATTAGCCTCCTTTAATGCGCTAATAGCTCAAGGGCATACCATTCTTATTATTGAGCACAATGTGGAAGTTATAAAATGTGCCGATTGGGTTATTGACATAGGCCCTGATGGCGGACAAAATGGAGGAAACCTATTATATGAAGGAACTCCAGAAGGATTGGTAAAATGTGGGGAGAGTTATACGGGGAAATATTTGAAGGATAAAATAACTGTCTGAACCGCTGATTATGTTGATTAGTATGATTAAATGAAAAAAACAGTTGCTCTCCTTATTTTAATTCTGATATCACCAATAATAGCTGGAGTTTACGGAATTATTCATGACCAAATTACTTATACCATCTCTCCAGAGTATTACACCAAATTTAAGTTTATCCAATTTGGTTTTATCCATGAAGAAGACCACCCAATATTAGCAAGACCAAGACTGGTTGTTTCCCAAATTGGATTTTTAGCAACATGGTGGATGGGACTACCTATTGGAATTATATTAGGTTTGGTTGGACTTAACATAAAGATGGAATAACAATGTTTATAATAGCTCTTAAGTCTATCCTCTTAACTGTTATCATTGCTTTCATTACAGGGCTTATTGGACTTGCTTATGGTGAATTTTTTCTTGGATATAAACCAAAAGAATATTTTGATAATTGGTTTCTGCCTGAAAATTTAAAAGATTACAAAAACTTTATTTCTGTAGGTTCCATGCATAATTTTAGTTACCTAGGTGGATTGACAGGATTAATTGTGGGGATTATACATAGTGTTAATCAAAAAAGAAAATCAACTAAATCACAACAATCAGTTTAATCAGCGGTTCAGACAATTACGCCACCAATTCCTCTTTCTTCAAGGTTAAAGCATCATGTTTATTTATTCTTAGTAACAACAAAAATCCTAGAGCAAATAAGACAATAAGGAGTAAAATACTTTGGCGCATATCGTGAGTTATACCTTCAATAAAGCCAAAAAGGAAAACTCCTATTACCAAACCTATTTTTTCTGAAACATCATAAAAGCTAAAGAACGAAGCGTGGTCGTTTGTTTCAGGCAATAGCTTGGCAAAAGTACTGCGACTCATGCTCTGAATACCCCCCATCAAAAAACCAATCAAGGCTGCTAAAAAGTAAAACTCCGTTGGGGTTTTTATTAAGTAACCTATTATACATCCTAACATCCAAATAAAAACAGTGCTTTTTATAACACTGATGTTTCCTATTCGTGAGGAAAGTCGGCTCATTACCATTGCTCCAACCGCAGCTACCAGTTGTATTATAATGACAGCTATTATTAATCCTGATTTATCTTCTCCTTTAAAAATTTCACTGTTTGCAAATGGAACGGCTACAATTAAAACCGTTTGAACCGCACAGTTGTATACGAAATAGGATGCGAGAAACTTTTTAAGCACCGTTAATTTCATAATTTCTTTATTAACCTTTAAAATTTCTTTAAACCCACTAAAAAGGGGATTAGAAGCTGATTTTCGTGCCAGTGATTTAGGAAGTCGGCGGTAAGTAATTTGAGCAAAACCAATCCACCATATCCCAACAATTACAAAAATATATTTGGCCGGTACCTCAAAAATCTTAATAGCGATTAAACTCAAAACTAAAACAAGTGTGCTGCCAATATAACCTAAGGTAAACCCCTTGGCACTCAGTTTATCATGCAGGTGAGGATCAGCAATCTCTGGTAAATAGGCATTATAAAAAACCAAACTTCCCCAAAAACCAACACATGCCAGCAATACAGGAAGCATGCTCCACTCCAAATGGTTTTTATCAAAAAAGTAAAGACACATACAACTCAATGCACCCAAATAACAAAATATCTTTAAAAAAAACTTCTTATTCCCTGTAAAATCAGCTACTCCGCTCAATAAAGGTGCTGTAAAAACCACTATCAAATAAGCTAATGCGAAGACATAATTATACAACTCAGTGTTAGAGAATTGATACCCCAAAAACGAAACGGTTTTAATTACTTCGCCGGATAGTGAATCAATATGACTAGTTTGAGCAGCATAAAAAATGGGGAATATGGCTGTAGTTATTACAAGATTGTAAACGGAATTGGCCCAATCATACATTGCCCAGCCTTGCATCACACGGGGATTATTCTTTTCGGTAGTCATACTTCAAACCAAACACTTTTTTTTAATAATTTTTATTATTTTTTTAAACACCTGAAAATATGTCGGTTAAAATATTATTTCAACTTATTAACAATGAATGGCACACATATTGCCTTAAAAACGGAATGCTTAAAATTTTTAATTTACATATTAAAACCTTTTATTCGCATACCTTGAAAATAATGAGTAAAAAATGGTTGGTAAATAAAGCTGTATCAGTGGTTCTTGTATCGCTCATATTTCTTTCTTTTCAATCAAGTGGTACTGAAGGATTTTCTTTAAATGACCAGCCTACCAATAAAAATACTTCAGAGAAAGAAATTGTTTACAAAGCCTCTGCCAATGTTAAGGGAGATATTGATTCTTTATTAAACTTTTTTGAAGCATCAGCCAATGACCTATATTCTCAATTTGGTTTTTATAAATGGAATGCTTTGCGTTATGATGTGTTTGCAAAGGCATATAAAGGGTATGTGGTAATGAAGAGTGAAGGTATGATTTCAAACAGTCGCTATCTTACCGTTATGGATTTTGAATTATCGGCCAATCAACGTAGAATGTGGGTGCTTGATTTACAAAAGCACAAAATAGTTGTTCACGATTTGGTGTCACATGGCCGAAATAGTGGAGAAGAATACGCACGTTCGTTTTCCAATCAGCCAGAAAGTTTTAAAAGCAGTCTTGGTTTTTATGTAACCGGAACCAACTACATGGGTAAAAATGATTATTCATTGCGATTGCACGGAGCCGAAGAAGGATTTAATGATAATGCCTTTGAAAGAGGAATTGTAATGCATGCTGCCGAATATGTTTCAAGCCGCTATATCAAATACCACAAGCGACTTGGCCGCAGTCAAGGTTGCCCGGCAGTGCCCGAGAAAATAAATAAATGGCTAATAAATACTATTGAAGGTGGATCTTGTTTATTCATTTACTACCCCGATAAAAAATACCTTGCAAAATCGGAGCTAATAAATGCTGACATACCGACAAATTATTTTGTACGTATGTAATTTATAGTCAATTCTTAATTTTAAATATCCATCTTAAATAAACTTTATTGGGGTCTTTAAAAATATATAAGATAGATTAAATTTGCCTCACATAATTGGGCGTTACTATTAATTTTAAATCTTTCCTTCTATTAGTGTCAGTTATTATACTGGCCACGTTTAATGCTTGTAGAAAAATTCCAGCTGAAGATGTTGGAATTCCGGTAGAAGAACTAATAAAAGGCTTAGACCCCAACAAACTTTCAGATTTGATTCTCTTAAAATCCAAAGATACATTGTATAAACCCGAAGGTATTTATGATGTAAGATTTAATGATACGCTTAAAAAATTTTACATAGAACGAGATGGCAGACCGGTTTGGCTCAGTTTCTTAAAGGATTCAATGGTAAGGGTGCATTTGAAAGAAGTTCTTTTTTCAACCGAACTTCATGGACTCCAAAGTAAATTTTATAATAGTGAATTAATTCTAAAATCTCTTAGAAAATTTGACCGAATAAAAATCGTGAATTCTGATAAAGAGTATCAGTTTCTTTCAGATCTTGATTTTCTTATTTCAATGTCTGTTATCAGTGTTTACAAGGATTTAGCTTTAGGAAGAATTGACCCGCATAAATTTTATAAGCCATTTTTTGAAATGCCCCTAACTAAAGCAAACGGATTTGATTTGTTTTCAGTTTTAAGACATCCCCGCTCTTTTCATGATTCTATTTCGTTCAAATCGCCAAATACTATCCGATATCACAAACTTCAAATTTTATATAAAAACTATTCTGAGTACCTAAAAAAAATTAAGATTCTTGAGATTGATACTTCCGAAAGTATTTTATCCGAGTTTAATCAAAAAGTAATTACTCAGCGTCTTGAAATAATTTGGTTATCCCAAAGCGATTCAATAAAAGAAGTAAAACGTAAACTTATTGCCAACCGTGATGAATACATAAACAAAACCAGACTTTTATTTAGTTTACCCCTTGGAAAGGTAGATTCTGTTTTTATTCAAACCGTTTGTGGCGCCATATCGGATATTGTAGATAATTTTTTAGTAAGTATGGAACGTGAACGTTGGTTTTCAAGGCCAGATACAGGAAGGTATGTATACGTTAATCTCACCGAATCTTTATTAACCATGCAAAACGACAGCACAAAAACGATGAGAGTATGTGTCGGAAAAAGCAAAGTGGCTAATTATGATGAAAAATATAAAGAATATCTAAAAACCAAAAATGCAAGAGCCAAACCAATAAATACAGAAACTCCATTAATTGGATCTCTCATTCGTGAAGTTATTTTGAACCCCACATGGACTGTACCCAACAGTATAATTGGAAAAGAAATGTACCACCAAATTGTGAGCAACCCAAATTACCTCACTCGCAAAGGATTTGAAGTAGTGTTGGATGGCAAGGTAGTTTCTCCCAACAGCATCAGTTGGAAAAAATACAAACCCTATGGCGTGCCTGTTAAAATCAGACAAAAAGCCGGCCCTACCAATTCATTAGGCATTTTGAAATTCAATTTTCCTAATGGGCATAATATTTACATGCACGACACACCTGAAAAGGGAAAATTCAGTCAAACCAACCGCGCTGTAAGCCATGGTTGCGTTAGGCTTCAGTATCCTTTGCAAATGGCTGAATTTTTATTAAGCATGCAAGGCGATAGTAGTTTGGTGGATAATTTTAGACTTAAAATGGGTTTACAGCCTTATGATTCATTGCGGCAAATCAAAGATTCACTTCTAAAGCCAATAAAAACTACAGAGATAATTAAATTAAAAAATAGAATTCCCGTTTACCTTGATTACAAAACCATTGTTTTTGAGAATGACGGCAATATCCGATTTGTTAAAGATATTTACCGAAAAAATAAAGCGGTGGCTAAAAAATTGAAAGAATAAACCTTTCAGAACATTTGAAACCTTTATACTTAAAATATCTTTATATCATAATCTTGCTTGATATTTTATCGGCTGCTAAGGCTCAGCAACCTTTTTTAAAGTACAAACCCCACCCGACAAAAGTAGATAGTTTCGATGTCATTTTAAGCATTCCTCCGTTTAAAATAGTGAGTTTACGATTCAGCTTAGCTATGGAAATGCGACTGAATAAAAATTACACCTTAAAGCTTACTCCAAGCATGATGAATACCATTGATCCTAATTTTATTACTGTTCAAAATCTTGAAGTAACCGATTTTTCATTTCTGGAACGGTTTAATGAACAATGCCTCTCGGCTATGGTAAAGCGATATAAATGCAAAAATAATTCACGGGTATATTTTGGTTCCTACTTAGGATTTGGCTTGGAAGCCCGACGAACAAATATTAAAATGGGCGTGCAAATACCAAACTTTGAAAAAGCTGATTTCAGTTTCAGCTCCAAGCGAGAATCTTTAGTATTTGCCATTGGCACTACCAAATTATTCTCAAAACGTATTATTTTTGATTGTTTTGCAGCCATTAAGTATCAGTATAAAATTACAAACAAAGGAAACTTTGATATTAGCGGGCCGGGCTATAATCAAAAATTTGGTGGTACTTTTGGTTTCACAATTGGAATGCCTATTAACCGCAGAAAAATATGAGGACGAATAAAAAATTAGTTATAGCTCTATGTTTTATGATTTTTGGCCAAGTCAACGGTCAGATTGCAAAGGATTCTTTGTCTTATAAAAAACCAAAACATTTTCCTTTAGTAATTTATGCTGCTCCTATATTGGATGGAGCTTCGGCGGCAATTGAGTATAGATTTAACAATCGATTTTCCGTAAATGTTTATGCATTTAAACGTAAATCTAATAACTCACTTTATTATTTTACTAAAGTGGATGAAAATTTAGCCGAGATTTCTTTTAAAATTTATGCATCCAATTCAACTAATAAAAAATTTAGACCTTTTATTAGTCCATGTTTAGGGTTTAGAAATATTGTTTATGACCAAAAATTTAATTTTGGATTTAGGCAAGATAAAATTTTTCAACCTTTTGACAATGGCAGTAATATGGAAGCAAATGCAAAATATGCCGTACCATTTTATTTTGGCTTTGATTATAAAACCAACCGAGGATTAATTTTTGAAATGGCTGCCGGTATCAGCTTGCAAAAAAGCTATGGCGAAACATTCATCCATGGGCCTGTTATTACGCCATATTCCGATGAATATAACCTTAGATCCAAATTCTTATTTGGCTATGAATTTTAAAAGTTAAGATGTAGCATTTTTACCGGCCATTTCTTTCTTTTCAACAAAGAACATATCAATTTGCCCTTTATTTTTGGCTTCTATTTTACCGCGGTGAGTAAAATGATAATCATCTTTTACCATGTTGTAAGTGCTTGATGACACATTGACCTTGCCTGGCTCGCTGTTTTGCTCCATACGGGCGGCTGTGTTCACGGTATCGCCCCAAATATCATAGGCAAATTTCTTACGACCAACCACTCCTGCTACTAAAGGACCACTGTGAATCCCAATTCGTATTCTAAAAAATGGTTTTCCTTCTGCAGTTCTTTGTAGATACATACTATTCATATAATCAATAATTTCAAGAGCAGCATTTATTACGTTCGAAGGGTTATGATTTTTAATCGTTGGAATTGTTTCATGAGCAATACCTGATGCACATAGGTATGCATCTCCAATTGTTTTAATTTTTTCGATTTCGTATTTTTCTATAATGTTATCAAACTCACTATAACACATGTCTATCACATCCACCAAGTCTTTAGGTGATAATTTCTCGCTTACCAGCGTAAAGTCTTTAAAATCGGTAAAAAGTACCGTTACCATCTCATAATCTCGTGCTATGGCTTTGCCATTTGCCTTAAGTTCATTGGCCGTTTGAAGCGGCAATATATTTAAAAGCAATTCATCAGAGCGTTTTTTCTCAGCAATAATAATTTCGGTTTTCAAAGCCAATTCTTTGGCAGTGCGTTGTTTGGTTTTGTATAAATTAAACAATACCCCGGCCAACAATAATAATACACCTACAAAAAGTAATAAATAATTTTTTTGAGCTTTCTGGCTTTCAACTTCCATTTTACTTTGCTCTACTAAAAGTTGCTTAATCTGCTTGTCTTGTTCTAATAGTTTATTTGCCGTAGCCAGCTTTTCAGCCTCCTCCGTCATAACGGTTAATTGCCCGGATGTTGCCAATAACTCGGCCTGCTTTTGTTGTATTAACTGTTTATTTGATGAATTATCCTTATCCAATAAAGCAAGTTCTTGTTTTATCCTAGCTTCATCTGCTTTTTGTTTTTCAATTTTTTCATTTTTAAGCTTCATCTCCGCTTCCTGCTTTACAATTTCTCGGTTCTGCTTTTCTATTTCAGCATTTTGCTTAGCCAATTGGGCTTCCTTTTCTTTTACTTCCTTACTCACATCCACCATAGCAGCTTTCCCCTTATATTTAATGGCTTGTACTTTAATATCCATTCCATTATAAATAATTTCCAATTGCTTATAGCAGCGCTGCATACCCATTCGGTAATCCAATCGCTCAGCCATGGCTGCAGCTTCCAAAGCTATGAGTTTAGCAGTTTTACAACTCGGTTCTGAAGGATTGGCAATAAATTTATCTACTCTATCGCAAAGGGCATCTACCTTTTCTTTGCTATCATTAGGTAAAGGGGACTTTTCTTTGTTATCCGGATTATAAGTAAACCCAAAAGAAAGAAATACAAAAAAGAAAATGGTTAGGAATTGTTTTAAATGTTTCACAGGTTTTAAAAATTAATCAAAGCACGTGTTTTTTTTTTGAATATGTAAAGTTAAATTATTAAAGCTTTTTAAAATCATGAATAACAAGTTACAATAGCGAAAAAAGCTTAAAATTGATGGTTTACCTGAAGCATAATACTTCTTGGAGGTCTCATATCGCAGGGGCGGGTCATGTATTGACGATTTAAAAGATTATTAACAAGCAACAAAATTTTAAAGGTTTTGGAGGTTTTCCCTACTCTTAAATCAATAATATTATCGCCTTGTTTTCCTTTATCACGCCATGTTTGCACCCCGGGAACGGCGTTGGCTATTGGAAAGGATACAAAGGCTTTATCAATATTTTGCAAATAACTATTGTATCTCAAACTTACTCCTGCCTCCCACGTTTTGTATTCAAATTGTAAATCCAATCTTATTAAATGCTTTGGGCGGTATTTCAAATAATTTCCTTCGGGATTGCTGCTGGTATTTTTAAAGGTTAATTCATTTCCAAGGGAGTCTATGTAAAATACTTCATCCGGTCGCGTAGCTATGGCTTTTGAAAACGTGTAACCTCCAAGCCATTTCAATTCAGCTTGCTTCCATCTTCGGTTTCCGGCCAATGAAATATCTATGCCTCGAATTCTAGCATCCGATACGTTCACCGATTTAAAACCTACAGGTAAAGGATTTTGCAAACTGGGCATTTCCCATTGGGCAAAAGTAAATTCCATCATCCGTTCATATTCCATCCAAAAAGCTGCCACATCTAGCAAAGCGTTTAGTTTCCCTATTTTCAATCCTTGCTTCACTCCTATTTCTGCATTCCATCCCTTTTCTGATTTTAAATCCTGGTTGGGGTAAATTTTTATTGGTCCTACGGATGTCAGCACATACGATTCGGCAATGGTAGGAAACCTATACCCCTGCCCAAACGATGCTCTTAAAAATGTTGCTTTGGTTAATTCGCGGCTCATTCCGGCTCTTACTACCGGTTTGGATTCTTTATAATCATTCAGGCGGTAATTTTCAACCCTTACTCCCCCATCCAAATTCCACTTTCCTAACTTTTGATTAACTTGTGCATATACAGCTTTGTTTGCAGCTGTTTGGTTTCCCTGATAAAGGGGAGATTGCGACACCGCATAATTTGCAGTGAGGCCACCAATAAGTTTTAAATTTTTTGTTATGGCCCTTGAAATCTGGTATTCACCATACCACGCATCCGAAAAATTGCTTTGATTACTGCTACCGGCCGCATTGTCTTCTACCTTGTTGGATAATCGAAAATAGCGGCCTTGCAATAAATGTTTCCAGCGCTTGGCTCCCGGCCTTTTTATTTCAAGATAGGGGTCAATATTCATTCGAAAGGTATTGCTTTTGGTAACATTGCTATCCAATGCCGTATAAGCCAGTTTATCATTTTCCCAAAGTAAAAACGAACTGCTTTTACCGGATTGAATATTTCCGTTAATTCCTGCATGAGCTATTACAGGGTGACCATTAATTTTTGGAATTAGGCAGCGGTATTGGGTTCCTAGTCTTATTCTTTGGTCGCCATCGCTCATTCGGTAGCCGTCATCCTTAAATCCATTTAAAGAAATGGTTAGCGCATTTAAGCCCCCTATTTTTTGTGAATGAAACGCCCGTATGCCATATACGGATTGAATTTTCCCATTGTTCCAATTTAAGCCATCGTCTTTTGCTTTTCCATAAAACCCATAAAAGGTTGAAATTTTTGTTTCTGGCTTTCGCTTGGGTTGGATTGTTTTAATATTTATAACTCCGTTTAAAGCCGAAGAACCAAACAAAACGGAAGAAGCTCCTTTTATCACCTCTATATTTTCTATATTTTCAACCGGCAAAAACGACCATTGCACCTGACCGGCATCGCCTGATAGCATGGGCATTCCATCCAGCATTACCATCACCCGGCTTCCGGTTCCATAACTCCAGCCGCTGCCACTTCGTATCACCACTTGTCCGTTTAAGGCTTGCACTCCGGGTATTTGGTCCACTGTATTTTCAGCTGTAGCCGGGTTTTTATTATCAATCAAATAGGGTTTTATAACCTCCATAGATACGGAAGTGTTTTTTAAAGATTGATCGCTTTTGGAAGCTGAAACCACTAGTTCATCCAGCATGTTTTCAGAAACACTAAGTGAAATATTGAGAAC
Source organism: Chitinophaga pinensis (assembly GCA_945897885.1). Taxonomy (GTDB): domain Bacteria; phylum Bacteroidota; class Bacteroidia; order NS11-12g; family UBA9320; genus JABWCE01. Next base: position 21,465 of record CAMDGU010000004.1, on the reverse strand, counting down.
CGTTTCGCCCCCAAACACTATTTTTTTGGTATCAAAACCCGTTTTGCTATACTCCAACTGATTGCCTGATGAAGCCAAAAGCTTATAGAAACCGGAATCATTGGTTACGGTTCCCTGTTGGGTAGTTAAATTTTTAACCGACACATTGCCTATTCTATTTATCGAATCGGTGTTAGTAATAACCCCTCTTACCAATATCTGAGCAGAGGCAGTTCCAACTCCAATAAATATGAATAGCAAAATAATTTTGACCCAACGGCTAAATACCTTAAAATTGTACCACATAAAAATATTATTCAAATGAGCAAAAATCTTCTTATACTTTCACTATTTATTTTATCGGTACTAAAACTTAATGCACAATGCACACCCGATGGCAGCATTACCAAGCCGGGATTTTATCCATCCTCACTGCCCGAAGCTAATGTGGGGGTAGCTTACAGCGAAGTAATTAATTTTAAGATAATAAAAGATACGACAATTATTGTTTTTGGAAACCCTGCAGCCGTAACTATTGATTCAGCCACTATTGTAAAAGTGAACGGGATGCCTGACGGACTTACTTTTCAATTAAACAAACCTCGAAAAACCTACACACCTGCTGAAACCGGTTGTGCTTCAATATCAGGAATACCAACCAAAGGAGGAACGTTTAAACTTCAAATTATCTTAAAAGTTTATGCTAAAATAGGTAGCTTTGGAACAACACAAGCAGATACCATTGATAATTTTGTGATTGTGGTAAAAGAAACTGCTGATATACCGGAACTTGCAAACCAAACAAATTTGATATATCCCAACCCTTTAACCACCGATAAACTATCCATTAATACCAATTTGGTAAAACCGGGAAGTGTTATTTCAATTTATAATTATCAAGGTCAGCCTATTTCTACTTCTGTTTTTAATTCCGAATCCCTTGCCTTTGATTACCCAAAAGGGCTTTATTATATAAGCTTTTCTAACGGCGAAAAGGTGAGCAGGATAAAGCTTGTAAAGCAATAGAATACCAAACTTAAGATTAGAAAATAATGAAGACATTATTTTCGATATCAATCAGGCACTTGATAAAATAGGTAGCTAAGATTATCCCAACTTAAAAGTATCCGAAAAATGCTCTTCCTTAATTTCAACAGAAGCTTTGGCACCTATGGTATACAATAGCTCACGATTGCCGGCATTGCTCATTTCCACCACATCATCCACATCCTTTTGATTAAAGGTTTTGCCGAGTTGCATGGCGTTTAATGAATCCTGAGTTAAGGCACAATTATAGCGGAGATAGCATAACTGTGGCTTTCCTGCTATAAAATCGCCTTTTAAATTCCCCATTTCCATATCCATATTAGTAGCGGTTGGCGAATTGCTGAGCCATTGCAACACCACCTGATTTTGCCAGCTGGCATCCTGCATCAGCATGTTAGGAACATTAGATGCCAAGGTTAGCATGGTGGCATGATCTATTTCCTTGATCATTTTGTTAAATAAAAAGATATGGGACTGTTATGATTACTTCATATAAATTTAAAAACACCCGTTGGGTGAAATTACAATGTGAATAAAAATGCTATTGGATATTTCTCTAGATACTGAAATTCAGTATCTAGATAGCGATCAAACAAACAATATCCATGTCAAATATAAAAAGAAATTATTTAATTTCACCCAACGGGTTATTATAAGAACCCTATATAGCAAAGTTCATCATCTTTTATTTTGTTAAATGCAGAAGGAAAATTTTATATTAGAGTTTCGCAGTTAATCAAAAGCTTTAAATTTTTCAGCGAGTTCAGCATTTGGTTCATTTTTTAAGAAAGTAAGGTATAACCTATCTAAACTTTCATTTCGTTCGTTTATGAACGGATTATTTTCGGACACAAGTTTAAGGTAATCGCTGCTAATTACAATCACCGGCACCTCCCATCCGTATTGTTGTTTAATTTTATCAGCAATTTCATTAGACAATAAGTCAGTGTTTGAATTTTCAGATTCAAAAAGAACATTTCCGCTTTGGATATAAGTAGATACATTTTTATAATTCAAATCCTCAAAAAGACTTTTCAAATCAGCCATTTTTACGGGCTTTTGTCCGCTAACATTAATGCCCCCCAAGTAAGGCTATATAATTATTCATGTTCTGTGCTAAAAATAGTTCAATTTTATTTGGCTCAGTTTGAGAGTTGGTGATTTATCGGCTTATCCTTTATTTTTGTGCTATGCTGGTAAAAACTTACGGTAGTGCCGTATTTGGGGTAAATGCCCATAAAATAACCATTGAAGTAAATATTGGCCAAGGCCAATTGAATTACTTTATGGTGGGATTACCCGACAATGCTGTGAAAGAAAGCCAGCTAAGAATAGAAACAGCGGTTAAAAACAATGGGTTTAAAATGCCCCGCGAACGGGTAGTCGTAAATATGGCTCCGGCTGATATCCGTAAAGAAGGCTCTGCCTACGATTTGTCTATTGCCACAGGAATTTTAGCAGCATCAGGACAAGTGAATGCCGATAAACTGGAACAGTTTATTATCATGGGTGAGTTGTCTTTAGATGGTGGTGTTTTGCCCATTAAAGGAGCTTTACCAATCGCCGTTCAGGCCATAAAAGATGGTTTTAAAGGAATAATACTTCCGGCACAAAATGCCCGGGAAGCTGCCATTGTAAAAGATTTGGAGGTATACGGGGTTGAAAATTTGGCACAATTAGTTGGTTTTTTAAACGGGGATGAATCAGTAGCAAGAACCTTTGCTGACCCTAGAAAAGACTATGATGAACAGAACGGTGTTTTTGCTGTTGATTTTGCCGATGTGCAAGGTCAGGAAAATATAAAGCGGGCTATGGAAATAGCCGCAGCTGGTGGTCATAATATTATTTTGATAGGCCCGCCGGGTGCCGGAAAAACAATGCTGGCCAAGCGATTGCCAACTATTCTTCCTCCTATGACACTTCATGAAGCCTTAGAAACTACAAAAATACATTCGGTAGCCGGAAAGTTGGGGGATAATGCTTCCTTGGTTGGGACTCGTCCTTTTCGAAGCCCGCATCATACCATAAGCGATGTTGCATTGGTTGGAGGGGGCGGTGTTCCGCAACCCGGTGAAATATCAATGGCTCATAATGGGGTTTTGTTCTTGGATGAATTACCCGAGTTTAAACGCACCGTTTTAGAGGTAATGCGTCAGCCATTGGAAGAGCGGAAAGTAACTATTTCCCGAGCTCGGTTTGCCGTGGAATATCCTGCCAGTTTTATGTTGGTGGCCAGTATGAATCCTTGTCCGTGTGGATATTATAATCATCCTGAAAAAGAATGTGTTTGCGGGCCGGGTGTGGTTCAAAAATATTTAAGTAAAATTTCGGGTCCGTTGTTGGACAGGATAGATATTCATATTGAAGTTACACCGGTTAGTTTCGATGAACTATCAAACCGCAAACAAAGCAATGAAAATAGCAAAGTGGTTCGGGAAAGAGTATTAAAAGCCCGAGATTTTCAAAAAAGCCGGTTTGAAAATACCGAGGGGATATATAGCAATGCTATGATGCCAAGCAATATGGTAATGGAATTGTGTGTAATTAACAGCATTGGTCAAACGCTTTTAAAAACCGCAATGCAGCGCCTTAATTTGAGTGCCAGAGCCTATGATAGGATTTTGAAAGTAAGCCGAACCATTGCCGATCTGGCACAAAGCGAAGAAATAAAAGTAGAGCATTTGGCCGAAGCTATTCAATACCGGAGTTTGGATAGGGAAAATTGGGCTGGGTAGTATTATTTTAGGCATTAAATGAAGAAAAAAATAATTTTTTCTATAGCTTTGTTAATTCTTTCTGGGGCAAAGCTTTATAGTCAAAGGATAGAAGTGTATAGTGGGGTGTTAAAAAATCGTTTTTATTCTATTTACGATTTGAACCATACACAATCTTTTCCAAAGTTTAAGGAGGGGTCTGGATACTCTTTTGGCGTAAATATTGATAATATTTATTTAGATTCCTTTAACGTAAAATTTAGTGCAAAAATTACAAATTATAAAGGTCATATTATAAATAGAGGTACCGCTAAAACTGCAGGATTCGATGCGGAAGCTGAAATTAATAAAAACCTATTTGAATTGGGTTTCTATCCATTTAATATAAAGATAGTAAAGAATCTTAACATTCGACTCGGGTGTGAAATGGGGTTTTATATTTTTGACAAAACTGTTGGATTTTATGAGGAATGGCCAAATGGTAAATTTGAATTAATTAATGATGTAGAAATTAAGGAGAATAGGAATATAAACTTCGGATTATCAGGATGTATTGCCTATGAAATAAAGATTGACAAAAAATTAACTATTAAACCCCAATATTTATATTATTTGGGAGTATCGGAGGAATTTAAAGAGTATTTTCTAGGAGTAAATTCAATCAGACAGCACATAGGTATTGGAATTATTTATCCTATAAAATAAAAGTAGAACATTGCCCTGAATAACTAACCGTTTAGTCTTTATCTTTCTTTAAAACTAATAGTACCAATAGAAACAAAAGAATAGATTGAAAAAATATTACTCCAACAAATACCAAATCTTAGTATACCATTTAGCTGAATCGCGTTGTTCTTTTGGGCCAATAACGTATTCTTCAATAACGGGTTTTGCTTGTCGCAGTTTTTTGTTCCTCACATAATTGTCCAAGGCTTTGTAGGCATTGCTGCTGCTTTTATAGCCACCGTAATAATTTAACAACAAGGCTTTTTGAGGTTGAAGTTGCATTAAACTATAATCTTCTCCCAAAGTGCTATCACCCATCACGGGAATGGCGGCAGCTACTGTGGCTACTGCATTGGTATAATCCCACCGGTAATATAATCTCATCGGCTTGCCTTCAATGCTGAAACCGCAATTTTTAGCTTCTTCCTCTATTTTAGCATAGTTTTTTGTAAAAAATTCGTCCATTTCATCAAACGCAACGGTCTTTTTTACATAACCTATTTTATTTCCGTCATAGCGGGTTTCTTTAATACGGTATCCAAAATATTCTTTCTGAAAAATTTCGGACTCTTTTTCAGCCAAAGTTTTTAATAATTCCAAACTTTTTTCAAAATCGGGGCCTATCCACTTATCCATCATAAGATTCAAAACTCTCAAATGAAAAGGGTTTGTTCCTTCCGAAACCAAAATGACAGAGGTTTCATTTCCATTAGGTTCTAGCATAATATAACCATCCGATTCTGATTCATAAGGTTTGGATAGGTTTAAGTGGAATGATATTTTTTTTTGATCTTCAATAGCGGTGCAAGTCATTCTGCCTTCACCGGCTTTATCGCCTCTCCACAGCCAGTATGAGCCTACTTTTCCACTATTTGGACCAAACAGTGTTTTCATTTCAGGGTCATTATTTCTTCCTGAACTCCATTTTTCCCAGTTTTTAAAAGAAGCTATTTGTTCAAAAACAATATCAGTTGGGGCATTCAGGGTTAAAGTCCTTTCAACCTTGTAATTAGAGGGAATAAAGAAAGAAGCGACTAAATAAAGGCCAACTATTATGAGGATGAAAGTAAAAATGATACGTATTATGCGCATGGAATAGTAGTATGATTAATGCCAGCCACAAATATTCATGATTACCACCGTATTGCAATAAAAAAAGTAAAGGGATTTAATATATTTTCTAAACAAATAGCCCTTCTCTGTGTTTACTTTTGCATACGATGTCAGGTTTCCGATTTTCTAAATTTGTTAAAAATAATAATCAAGAGCCATTCGACAGGCTTTTTGACTTGTTAAGAGAATTATTGAACTACACAGCCGGCGACTTGGCCGAGGCCATGGATTGGATGAACCAACTGGATAGGGAGCATAAAATTACCGACAGCAATTATGGTATGGGTGATTTTATTAAAGACCTGAAAGAAAAGGGATTTATTAAAGAAAATCCTGAAAATGGTGAGATAGTAATTACAAGTAAAACCGAGCAATCCATTAGGCAAAAAGCATTAGAAGAAATTTTTGGAAAGCTTAAAAAATCTCAAAATGGAAATCACCGAACTGTTTATACAGGCAAAGGCGATGAAACTACCGGAGAGATAAGACCATTTCAGTTTGGGGATAGTATTAGCCAAATGGCCATTACCGAAACCATGAAAAATGCTTATACCCAAATAATGGGTGGCAACGACCATATTACGGAAGATGATTTTATGGTGGTGGAAAGGGAACATACCTCGCAAACCAGCACCGTGCTGATGATAGATATTTCCCATTCTATGATACTTTATGGCGAAGACCGAATAACACCGGCCAAAAAAGTAGCTATGGCTTTGGCAGAACTTATAAAAACCAAATATCCTAAGGACACTTTGGACATTATTGTATTTGGAAATGATGCTTGGCAAATAGAAATAAAAGATTTGCCGTATTTAAAAGTAGGTCCTTATCATACCAATACAGTGGCGGGATTAAAACTTGCTCAGGATTTATTAAGACGAAGAAAAAATCAAAACAAGCAAATTTTTATGATAACCGACGGAAAGCCATCTTGCCTGAAAGAACCGGGCGGTTATTATATGAACAGTTTTGGTTTGGACAGAAAGATTGTAAATAAATGCCTGAATGAAGCTGCTATTTGTAGGAGGTTAAAAATCCCGATTACTACATTTATGATTGCCCGGGACCCTTATTTACAAAGCTTTGTAGATGAATTTACCCAAACCAATAACGGTCGGGCATTTTATACCGGCTTAAAGGGATTGGGAGATATTATTTTCAAGGATTTTGAATTGAATAGGAGTAAGAAAATTTGAAGATTTGACAATTTGAAAATTTGAAAATGGCTTTCAGAAGATAAATTTTAAAACAAGGAACTTGTAACTTTAACAAAACTACATCGAAAGCAATTCCCCCTTTATAAAGGGGGCAGGGGGATTTTTTAAACTAATAACAAAATATAAATGCCACAACCAAAAACTATAGCAGAACTCAAACAAAGTGGATATAAATCCAAAACGATTAAACACGAATTAAGAGACAATTTGATTGAAGCGTTAAAAAGCGGAAAATCTGTTTTTGAAAATATTCATGGTTATGAAGATTCAGTAATTCCGGATATCGAAAGGGCTATTTTATCAGGTCATAATATTAATCTTTTAGGTTTACGGGGGCAGGCTAAAACCCGCATAGCCCGCAGTATGGTTAATCTGCTGGATGAATGGTTGCCCATAATTGCGGGTTCTGAAATTAATGACGACCCATTTAATCCAATCAGCCATTTTGCAAAGCAAAAAATAAAAGAACTGGGCGACGAAACGCCGATTGATTGGGTTCATAGAAAGGATCGATTTGTTGAAAAACTAGCTACACCCGATGTGTCGGTAGCTGATTTGATAGGGGATATTGACCCAGTAAAAGCATTTAATTTAAAGCTTTCCTATTCCGACGAGCAGGTGATTCATTTTGGAATAGTACCACGAAGTAACCGCTGTATTTTTGTTATCAATGAATTGCCCGATTTGCAACCAAGAATACAAGTTTCCTTATTTAATATTTTGCAGGAAGGGGATATACAAATTAGAGGCTTTAAACTAAGATTACCTCTAGATATACAATTTGTATTTACCGCAAATCCGGAGGATTATACCAATCGCGGAAGTATTATCACCCCACTTAAAGATAGAATAGGTAGCCAAATTTTAACCCATTATCCCAAATCAATTGCCATAGCCAGAACAATAACAAAACAAGAGGCCAAACTTAGCGACAACCAAAAGAAAATGATAGGAGTCCCTGATTTGGTTATTGATTTAGTAGAACAAATAGTAGTAGAAGCCCGCAAAAGCGAATATGTGGATGCTAAAAGCGGCGTTTCAGCGCGATTGAGTATTTCGGCTTTTGAAAACTTAATAAGCACGGCCGAAAGACGAGCTATTTTATCTGGCGACAAAACCACGATGGTCCGAATTTCAGATTTTGAAGGAGTGATACCTGCCATTACAGGAAAAGTGGAAATGGTGTATGAAGGAGAGCAGGAAGGCCCGTATAATGTAGCTCAAACATTAATAGGTAAAGCTATAAGAACGCTTTTTGATAAATACTGTCCACCTATTGAAAAATCAAAAAAGAAAGGACACGAAACCACCAACTTATATAAACACATTACCAATTGGTTTGAAAAAGGAAATGATTTAGAAATTAATAGCCTGAGCAGTGACAAGAATTATATGCAAGCATTAAATAACGTAGATAGTTTAGCTGCTTTTTTTGATGACCATTTGCGCGATGCGCCACAATCTGAAAAATATCTTTGGATGGAATTTATACTTTTTGGCTTGGCAGAACATTCCAAACTTAGTCGAAACTCAATAAACACAGGTGTTCAGTTTAAAGATTTGGTGGGAAGCATGTTTGAAGGAATGGTTTAGACCATTAAATCTTTCGCTTTCATATCAAACGAAGTTTAATATCTTAGCTAAAATTAAGGTTGTTTATTAAATAAAGGTATATTCGTTTTCTAAAAATTATAGAACATGAAAAAATTAGTATTAATGACTGTTTTTTGTTTCATGATTACTGGCATTTCAAAAGCCCAGCAATTGGAATGGTATAATACCGTATTACCAAAAGGACAACCGTCTAATTCAATTATTACGCCTAGTACTTTAACCAACATTAATAATAAAATTATTTTATCAGGCCTCACATTATCTAAAAGTATAAGTTTATATGGTTCTAGTTCTACGGTATTAACGGCCAGTAATATTATTCCTGATGCTTACTTTCTTAGTTTTGATGATAAAGGGCAACTTGAAACTTCTCAAATCATATATACCCCTAATGGAAATGACGGTCTAGCTAGTCTTTATCATAATAAATCTGATAATTTTATCTATGCAAGTTTTTCTACCACTAGCGATAGCATTAGGTTTACTGCCACTATGCCATGGATAAAAGTAACCAGAAAAAATGCTAATACTTATAATTCATATATTATAATCTATGATAATTCGTTCAATTATGTTTCTTATATTCCTTGTGTTTCTTACAATGGTTGTCAGGTTGGAATCAAAGCTATAGATAAAGCAGGCAATATATACTTAGGTGGCACTTACAAAGATAGCCTTATGTTTAACGGCAAATTATTATCAAAGTCCCAGTCTATTTACAGTACAAGTTTTATTATGAAATTGGATAATAACAACAATTTGCAATGGATTAATGAGAATGGGAATCTCTTTTATTTGAATGAAACCCGAAATTCTTTTTACATACTTGGGGGAGTTGAAAAAAATATGGCTGCTGTTATTAAATACAATAAAACAGATAGTTTAGTTTTTTATTCCAATCCCAGTTATCGGACTATAATAGCCGAATTTGCTGCTACAACAGGCCACTTAAAGCAATACACAACTTTATATGATGGGGAAGGAAAGGGATTTTCAAATAGTGAATTAAAAGGAGATGATAAAACACTTCTTCTTAACAGATATACAACTTCAAGTGGGTTAATCAAACTTAAAATTGGTAGCGATTCGTTTTCTTATATGCTTAGTTCACTCTATAGTAATAATTTTATTATAGGTTTTGATGCTTCAAACTTAAGGCATAAGTTCATTAATTTTTTTGATAGTAGTGTTTTTAAGCTAAACATTACGGATATTTATAACGACAGTTTGTATTCTATAATTGGTAATACTGGTGGTAATCAAAATTTTGGATTTAATGGTCAAAATGCATTTACCAAAGACCATATAAAAACCAGGCCGGTTAGTTTTTCTTTTCCATCTGATTTTTACGCCAGTTATACTACTACCAATAGGTTAAAAGACTTGTGGTATTTGAATACACACCCTAGCCTTAATAGTTCTGTTTTCTTTTATGAAGGGAAATCAATATTGGCAAATAGTGGCAATATTTATATTGCAGGAACAATCTAGTATCATTCAGAACTTGGCCTTGGAAAACATGAATTTAGTTATGCTGGCGGAGGTGCTCGTTCCCTCACATTACTAAAATACAACTGCAAACCAACCGCTTATTTTTCATATACCCAAACCGATAATAAAGTTACGTTTAAAAACCTTTCTACAGGGCTAATCAATTACACATGGTTATTTGGCCAAAACAACGAAAAAGCCACAACCAAAGATGCTGTGTATAATTACCCTAAATCAGGCGGTGTTTTTTAACCTAAGCTTATTGCATCCAATAGTTCTGGCAATGATACATTTTCAATAGGTGTAACAATTGCCCTTTCATCAGTTTCTAAGACAGGAAAATCAAACGTAAGCATTTATCCCAATCCGGCTAGTTCCAAAATCATCGTGCAGTTAGAAAGTGAATTAAATTCAAAAAATATGCACTTGACTCTGTTTGATTTATGTGGTAAAAACCTTATTTGCCCGTTTGTTAAAATAGATAATACTCATTATGAGTTGGATGTTGAGGCAGTAAGCAACGGAATTTATTACTTATCATTCCATATAGAAGGGTATAATGTATTGCAGAAAATTACCGTTTTAAAATAGTGTTACGCTTATAATTTTGTGGCGTTGCAGTTGATATTAGTTGGCGGCATTAGCAAGTGGAAAACGCAATTTTAAGAAGTAAAAACTAACATTTGCCAAAGTGAAAAAAATAGTTACCTTTGCACTACGAAAAATCGTGGGGTGGAGCAGTGGTAGCTCGTCGGGCTCATAACCCGAAGGTCGCAGGTTCGAGTCCTGTCCCCGCAACTAAGCAATAAAATCCCAATTCGATAAACCCGGGTTGGGATTTTTTTATAAAAAACAGGTCTTACATCTATTTGTATCTTTTAGTTTTATATCTAAATGCATAAAGCCGCCTTTATATCCATCATAGGAAAACCAAACGCAGGAAAATCAACCTTTATCAACGCATTGATGGGGCAGCATTTTTGCATTGTATCTCCCAAAGCCCAAACCACACGCCATCGTATTAAAGGTTTTATAACTACCGATGAGTATCAATTGGTTTTTTCAGATACTCCGGGAATAATTGTTCCTAAATACAAGATGCAGGAAGCCATGATGGAGGCTATGAAAGAAAGTTTGGAAGATGCGGATTTGTTGCTTTTAATTCATGATGAAGCCGACAGTGAATTAAGTGAAGAGGTATTGGATGTCTTAACTAATTATAAAGGGCAAAAAATTTTAATACTGAATAAGGTTGACAAACTAACCGAACAACAAATTGTTGAAAAAACGGAACACTGGAAAGCTTCAGGTCATTTTTACGGAGTGGTTCCATTTTCATCGGTTCATCCCTTTAATAAAAGTATGCTGGTAAATTTTCTGGTTGAACTTTCGCCAGAGCACCCGGCATATTATCCTGATGATGAAATAAGCGATAGGAGCACTCGCTTTTTCTTAGCTGAATTTATTCGTGAAAAAATATTATTCTTTTATGAAAAAGAAATTCCTTACTCCGTAGAAGTGAAAATTGATAATTTCAAAGAAGAAGAAAACTTAATTAGAATTAGCGCTTTGATATATGTGGAAAGAGATTCACAAAAAGCGATATTAATAGGAAAAGGAGGTTTGGCTTTAAAGAAAGTAGCTTCCGAAGCCCGCAAAGACATGGAGAAATTTTTGGATAAACCTGTTTTTCTTGATGTGTTTGTTAAAGTAAAAGATAATTGGCGAAACAATGACTTGGAACTAAAACGTTTTGGGTACAAAGAATAAAAGATGAGTATAGTAGCAATAATAGGCAGGCCAAATGTTGGCAAATCAACACTCTTTAACCGATTGGTTGGAGATAGAAAAGCCATCGTTGATGATATGAGCGGAGTAACCCGCGACCGACATTATGGTAAATGCGAATGGACAGGTCATGAATTTACCATTGTAGATACAGGAGGATTCGTGTCAGACACAAAAGATATTTTTGAAAAAGAAATAGCCAATCAGGTTTTGATAGCTATAAAAGAAGCAGATGCTTTAATATTTATTGTAGATGGAACAGCAGGTGTTACAGACGTCGACAAAGAATTTGCATTAATTATAAGAAAATCCAATAAGCCTGTGTTTGTTGGTGTAAACAAAACCGATAGTAACTTACGCATGGATAACCAGCTGGAGTTTTTTTCTATGGGTTTTGAAAATATTTTCCCAATAGCCTCTATTTCCGGGTTTGGTACAGGAGAGTTGCTGGATGAAGTGGTAAAAGTGCTGCCGGTAGAAGAGGAAACAGGTGATGCCACAGCGTTGCCTAAAATAGCTTTGGTAGGGCGACCAAATGTTGGTAAAAGTTCGCTATGCAATGCGTTGTTAGGGGTAGAAAGAAACATTGTAACAGATATACCCGGAACCACAAGAGACAGCATTAACACCCATTACAACTATTTTGGTAAAGAGTTTGTGTTGATTGACACCGCCGGTATTCGCAAAAAAGGTAAGGTAAACGAAGACATTGAATTTTATAGCGTAATGCGAAGCATAAAGGCTATAGAAGATACCGATGTGGTGATGATATTGATTGATGCCAAAGATGGGCTCGAAAGTCAAGATGTGAATTTGTTTCATTTGGCTCAAAAAAATGGCAAGGGAATAGTAATTGTGGTGAATAAATGGGACTTAGTTGAAAATAAAGAAACCAACACTACTAAAACCTACACAGAACAGATACTTCGGAAAATAGCACCATTTACAGATGTTCCAATTATTTTCACTTCTGCTTTAACAAAGCAACGGATTTTTAAAGCAATGGAAATGGCTTTGGAGGTTTATGAAAACATGTCGAAACGAATATCTACTTCGAAGCTAAACGATTTGCTATTACCTATAATAGACAAAACACCACCACCTGCCACCAAAGGCAAATATGTGAAGATAAAATATATTACACAGCTACCTACCAAAAAAGTATGCTTTGCATTTTTTTGTAACTTACCACAATATGTTTCTGAAAGCTATAAACGGTTTTTAGAGAATAGATTACGTGAGCATTTTGACTTTAAAGGAACACCCATTTTTATCTTTTTTAGAAAAAAATAAAAAACATCTTGACAAGTGTAAAAGTTAACATTACTTTTGCACTGTTTAACTGAAAAATAACACACAAAAATGAAAAAATTTATTGCAATTTTCGCTATCATCGCTACTTTCGGATTCGTAGCTTGTAACAATGCTGCTGAAACAACTGAAGAAGCTACAGATTCAACTCAAGTAGAAGCTACAACTGAAGTAGAAGAAGCTCCTGCTGCTGATTCAACTGCTGCTCCTGCTGATTCAACTGCTGCTGCTCCAGCTAAGTAATCTTAGTAGCCTAAAAAATCTTTAAAAAAAAGGTCGTCCATTTGGGCGACCTTTTTTATTTTTGAAGGTATGAAAAAGTACAGTTTTCTTATAGTTCTTATTATCTTTTTATTAGGGTGTGATAATCACCCAAAGGCAGTAGAAGTAACCAAAGAAGAAAAATCAGAATTGGAAAAGGTAGAAACCTTCGAAAAAACTGATAAACAAAAGGAAGATTCTGTTTTGACTAAATGGCAGAAAAAGATGGAACAATCTAAGGTTGGGGAAGAATAATATTCAAATTAGTTTAAAATGAAGAAATCATTTAGAAATAGCCTATACCTTTTTAGTTTATCTCCAGCTATTTTAGTTATTGCAGGAAATTTAAAGGGCGGCATATATACTTCTGCTAATTTTTTCTACTCCCTTATTATTTTAGGGTTGTTAGAATGGTTAACTCCTGCCCTTACATCTAATAAACATACAAATAAGGACGACCTTATTCCCAAGTTAATACTATTGCTGCATATTCCTTTCCAATTGTTTTCGCTGATAAGTTTATTTTATGGATTATATACTCATGCTATAGTTGGTGGTTGGATAATCATGGCGGCCCTTAGTACCGGTCTTAATTCAGGCACTTCGGCTATTGTTGTTGCTCATGAATTTATTCATTGCAGAAAACCATGGGAGAAATGGATGGGAAAACTATTATTATTTACAGCCGGAAATTTTTATTTTTATATTGAGCATTTGGTAGTTCATCATATGTGGGTGGGCACAAATAAAGATAATGCCACTGCCAAATATGGAGAAAGTTTATACCATTTTTTTGGTCGTTCTGTAATAGGGCAAGTTAAAGGAGCATATAGGCAAGAAGCAAAAAGGCTAAAAGAAAGAACCCAAAATGCTTTTACAGCCCATAATTATGTGATAAGGCAGTTAGTGTTGCATTTAGTTTTAATAGTTTTTCTATATCAGTTGTTCGGAGGTTGGGGGATTTTGGCTTGGCTAATTCAATGTTTTTTTGCCAATTTTTTATTAGAATATGTCAACTATATCCAACATTATGGGTTAACTAGGGATGAGAAACAGAGAGCCACGGAAGAGCACAGCTGGGAGAGCAATCAATTTGCCAGTCGCTTTATTTTGGTAGATTTATCTCGTCATGCTGACCATCACTATTTTGCAGCCAAACCCTATCATACACTCGATAATTTTGAAAAATCGCCTAAACTGCCATCCGGCTATGCAGGATTGTTTTTTATTGCTGCAGTTCCTTTTTTGTGGCGCAAATTGGTTCATAAAAGGTTAAAAACCTTCAAAAATGAAATGGTTAATTAGAAAGTAGTTAATCAGCAAAATAAATAGCAAAAAAATTTAATGATATTCTTTTAAATAATTTTATACAATTTAAAACAATTGCATGAAATATAAGTCTGAGGTAAAATCTTAAAGGTTTTTCAAATAAAAATAAATAAATAAGTGAGAAACGATTTATTTTTATTTGAAAAATGGGAATAATTAATACTTTTGTCGTTATAAGTTAAGCGAGCCTATAGAAAAGAATTACTATACTAAAGTATTTGTATTATTGCGTATTTTTCATCCAATTAATTGTGAAAGCTTTAGTTCTATTGGGCCTCCTTAAAATTTGATTTAAAAATTTACAATTAAACATAATTTAACCCAAATGTCAAAAAAAACGTTAATGCAAGTAATTCAATTCAGTATTCGCCACCTCGTTAAATGTAGTTTGTTGGCTGCAGTTCTATTAAATGTTTCAGGATTGGTCAAGGCTCAGGCTTTTTATAATAATGCCAGCGGAACCAGTTATAATACTATACCGTTAAACGACAATACCAATAACAAAGCACAATGGATTTACGGTCCCTCCTTGTTTAAAACTGCTGGAACTTCAGGAAATGTTTCTCCTAAAGGCACAATTACAAAAATTTATTTTCGCCTTGGGACTACAGTTAATAGTAGTAATACTTACTCAAACTTCACAATCTCTCTAGGGCAAAATCAAGGTACTTCAACAACTTGGAGTTCCACAACTTTTGTAACCGGATTGACTACTGTTTATTCAAAGTCAAGTTTTACTATGTCAGGAGCAACTGCCACATCTTGGTATAGTATTACATTAAATACGCCGTTTTACTACGATCCTGCCCAATCGCTTATTTTTGAAATAAAATCTTCGGCTGGAATAGGTAATCAGCTTGCACAAACTACTATTGGTGGAAACCAAAGAAATTACGGTGGATTTGCCGCAGGTGCAGGAACTTTAGCCACAGGATTAGTGGATTTCGGTTTTGATATTACTAAGGCCTCTCAAAATGATTTGTCGACTATAGGCATAACAAATGGTTTAACAAACACGTGTGGAGTTACCTCCGATCCAATATTTGTTCAGATTAAAAATACTGGCGTTGTTGATATTGCTTCCGGGAAAAATATTCCGGTAAGAACTGAAGTTTCTGGAGCTGGAAGTGTGACTTTTAGCAAATTGTTTAATAAAGCGTTGAAGGCAGGAAGCACAGATACAATTCATATGGGTAACCTTAACACGGCATCGTATACAGGAAACCTCACTTTAAAATCGTCAACCTCTTATGTTCCGCTAGATTCTGTTACAGCAAATGATACGAATGTAACAGTAAGAAGTTTTTTAGGTTCTACCAAAGTTGTCCTTGGTTTTAGTTTTACTACGGTGTGCGATACTGTTAAGTTTACAAATTCTACTAAGGATGCTTGCAATGCTGTAATTAGTTACCGATGGGATTTTGATAATGGAAAGAGTTCTACAACATTTTCACCTAGACATTCATATAGTTCTCCCGGAACCTATAACGTAAAATTATTAGTTTTCTATTCTTCAGGATTCAAAGATTCAATTACAAGGCAAGTTATAGTTTTTGCTAAACCCCAAGCAAATTTTAATGCCAACAATCAGTGCTTAGGAGTAGCCATTGATTTTAGCAATTTTTCCTATGGGACAAATACTTTCAGATGGTCTTTTGGAGATGCAGGTACAAGTACTGTTGCAAATCCAAGTCGTACTTATGCTGCTTCAGGTGCTTATTCAGTTAAACTTGTTGCAACAAATGGAAATGGCTGTAGGGATTCGATTACCAAATCAGTAACCGTTTTTGCTAAACCAGTTGCCAATTTTAGCGTTTCTAACGCTTGTGAAGGTTCCAATTCTTTTTTTAATAATACATCTTCAGGAGGAGCTACTTACAATTGGGATTTAGGTGATGGAACTTCCTCAAGTTTCTTTAATCCGGCAAAAATTTATAGTGTGGCAGGCAGTTATGGAATTATTTTAAATGTTGCCTCAGCTCAGGGTTGTACTGATAAAATATCTAAATCGGTAACTATTTTTAGCTTGCCAGTGTCAAGTTTCACAGTTAAAGATAATTGCAAGGGTGTTCCTACTTCTTTTTCCAACACTTCGACCGGAGCTGTTAGTTATTTGTGGAATTTTGGCGATGCAACCTCTACATCTACGTCAATTTCCCCAGCAAAAACATACAATAAGACGGGAACATTTGATATTAAACTAACCGTAACGTCTGCTAACGGCTGCACACAATCCGTAACTAAACCTATTAATATTTTTACTATTCCCACAGCTTATTTTTCAGCTAACGATGTTTGTATTGGAACTCAAACCGATTTTTCAAATCAGACTGCTATGCCAAGTGGCGGAGGAGATTATATTTGGAGGTTTGGAGATGGAAAAACAAGTACTTTAGCTAATCCCTCCTATAAATATGGATCATCCGGAGTGTATGATGTTCATTTGGTAGCTATTTCTAGTGCTGGTTGCAAAGACTCAGCCATTATAGGACTTAATGTTTTTGACAAACCTAATCCGAGTTTTACGGCGGCTGATGTTTGTGATGGTAAAGCTTTGCAATTTATTAATACTTCATCTGGAACTGTAAGTCAAACTTGGAATTTTGGTGACGGTTCTAATGGAAGTGCATTTAGTCCTTCACGCACTTACACCGCCCCAGGTACTTACAAGGTAATTCTTACATCAAAAAATGCAAATAATTGCACTAATGTATTCGAAGGAAATGTAACTGTTAAGACCAACCCTGAACTGGTATTTTCTGCCAGTAATCATTGTCTTGGCTCGGAAGCAACGTTTACTAATTTCAGTTCCGGTGCGGCTTCATTTACCTGGAGATTTGGTGATGGTGATTCATCAAAATCAACACAGGCGACCCATACCTACCTTAATTCAGGAACTTACAGCATTAAACTAATCGGCGTATCTGCCAAGGGTTGTTCTGTAGAACAGACAAAGTCAATCAAGGTTTTTCCAAGACCTACTCCTTCATTTAGCGCACCTACAGTTTGTTATGGGCTTACTACGCAGTTTACCAATGCTTCCTCCGGAGCGGTTAGCTATACATGGAATTTTGCAGATGGAAGTGGAAGCAGTACACAAAGCAATCCATCTTATCAATATTTTAACGCTGGAAATTACAAAGTGATACTTACGGCAACATCTTCTGATAATTGCAAGGAAGATTTGGCTAAAACTATTACAGTTGCCTCATTACCGGTTCCTATATTTTTGGTTCAAGATGCGTGTTCAGGTGTGGATGTTAAACCAACTAATGCTTCTTTGGGATCATATACATCGCAAAAATGGAGTTTTGGTGATGGTTATAATGATACCTCAAAATCACCTTCACATAGTTACATTAACCCGGGTATTTTTAAAATTCAACTAAAGCTTACATCAGGTTTAGGATGCATGGATTCAACCTCAAAAACCATTCTGATTTATACAAAGCCAATAATTAAAATTAGTGAAAATATAGAGATTAGCAAAGGTTACAGTGCTAATTTGATTGCAAGTGGTGGCACAGATTACCTTTGGTCTACGGCAGGAACCCTCGACAATCCTAACAGTGCAAATCCTAAAGCAACACCTGATCAAGACACCCGCTACACAGTTAAAGTAATGAATGCTTTTGGTTGTTTTGATACAGCATCCGTTAATGTTACTCTCAAATCAGATTTTGCCATTGAGCCACAAAATTTAATTACGCCAAACGCCAACGGCCAAAATGATGTTTGGAAAATTAAAGGTATAGAATTTTATCCTAAGGCAACTGTATTGGTTTTTGATCAATGGGGAAGAATAATACTCAGTGAGGAAAATTATAAAAACACTTGGGACGGGACATTGAAAGGCAAACCATTGCCGGATGGAACCTACTATTATGTTATAAGCCTACCCGAAACGGATAGACTTTATAAAGGTATTGTTAATATTTTAAGAAATTAAGGTTCATTAACACACATGATGCTAAATCAAACAACATTTTATTCAAATCTATTCAACATGAAAAAAAGTTTTATATCAACCTTAATGGTAATATTGGTAGCTGCAGGAACTGCGGTTGGTCAGCAAATCCCAATGTTTAATTCTTACACATTAAATAAGTTTTTAATTAATCCTTCCTTTGCCGGTGCTAGTGGCAAAACTAATATTTATGGTATAAACAGAATTCAGTATTCCGGATTTGATGGAGCCCCGGTTACATATATGTTTACTGCTGATGCTGGATTTAAAGATAAAAAATTTGGAATAGGGGGGCTTCTTTATTCGGATAGAAATAACCTGATTGCTCAAAATGGATTTCAATTATCCTATGCTTATACTATCAAATTGAGTGATAAACTAAATTTAGGCATGGGACTCAATGCAGGGGCTGTTCAATGGACCTTGAATTTAGATCAATTAAAAGTAGACGACCCTTCTGAGACAGTTCTTTCAAATTACAAAACAAATGCAACAACGTTTCGTTCAGATTTTGGTTTGAGGTTAAGTTCGGAGAAATTTGAATTAGGAATAGCCATACCACAGTTGGTTTCAAGCAAGGTTAATTATAGTGATTATCTTAATAATTCAAAGGGAAAATACGCATCAATTCCTCATTATATTGTTAATTTAGGCTATTTACTTGCCTTAAAAAATGATATAAACATCAAACCAATGGTAGTGGTAAGAGGTGCTAAGGATATAAATCCTCAAATAGATATTGTGGGATTATTGGATTGGAAAAGCAAAGCGTATTTTACGGCAGGATACCGCACAGGATATGCAGCATCTATTGGAGGAGGATTACGATTAGCGAAAGGTATTACATTTGGTTATACCTATGATAGACCCCTAAATACCATAAGTACCTATTCTTCAGGTAGTCATGAAATAGTTGTAGGAATTACACTTGGAGGAGGATCATCAGAAGAAAAACCTGAGCCAGGTAAAGGTAGTATTTCTAAAGAAGATGAATTGAAAATGAGAGCAGCGATGGAAAAGCAAATTCAAGAGAAGCTCTCTATTGAATTTGAGAATAAACTAAAACAAGAATTAGAGCTTAGGGTAAACAAGGCTGTGGAAGAGAAAATAGCCAAAGCCATCGAAAGCAAGCCACCTACCACAACTCCAACCGACGGGAAAATCACTCCAGCCACTGCCGCCAGTATAAGTAAAGAAGAACTAGAAAAAATTAAGAAGGAAATCGAGGAAAAAATCCGTAAACAAATGGATGAAAGCTATTCCAAGCTTGTGGATGAAAAGATTAAAAAGGCTACGGAAAGCAAACCTGCTGCACCTGAAGCTCAAGCACAACAGAGTAAGGAAGACACAGAGAAGGCGAGAAAAGAAAGCGAGGAAAAAATTAGAAAAGAGGTAGAAGAAAAACTTAGAAAAGAGCTTACAGACAAGATTAATCAAGCTGTGCAGGAAAGAATGGACAAGGAAGCTCAAAAGGCCAGGGAAGAAGCGCTTAAAATGCCTAAGGAGTATAAAATGACTGCAAAAGACAAGTCCATGTTAGATTCATTAAAAATGCAAAACATGGAAAATCAAAAGAAAATAGCAGATCTTGAAAAGCAAATAAAAAACTTTCCTGAAAGTGACCGTGTAGAAAACGAACAATTGAGAGATATTAACAGAATTGTTCATCAAAACGATATTGAACTAAAAGCATTTAAAGCAACCAATAAAGCAGTGCTTGAAGAGGCTAAAGATGCACCTGCAAAAAAATCTACCGAAACTACAGTTGAACCATCTAAATTTGTTCTTGTTTTGGCTGGATTTAAAACGGTTAAGGAAGCGCAACAATATCAAAAGTTAGCTGCTCAAACCTTTGAATTTCCAAATTGTAAAATTTTGAAACCTGCAGACCTTGATGGTTGGTATTTTGTTTATCAAAAAACATTTGATAAGAAAAAAATGGCGTGGGAGGCACATACAAAGATTACGGAATCAAAGTTAAATACGCCCAATTACCCCTGGATATACGTTCAGGAATAGTAGTTCAAAAATTTTTAAATAGTCACTCAAAATAAAAAACCAACCTGAATCTCAGGTTGGTTTTTTATTTTGTAGCCCCGACGGGAATCGAACCCATATCTAAAGTTTAGGAAACTTCTATTCTTATCACTTTATTTAAATGTATTGTAAATCAACGGTTTAAGTATTGAAAACTGAGTAGTTAAATGGGTAAAATCACTACTCACTGCTCATATCACTGCACACTTACAAAGTTTAACTTGAATTTGAAGTAATTATTGATAATATTTGAACTTAGTTTACTTCTAATCATATTTCATATATAAAATCGTAATGACATGTTAATGAAAATTATTTTAGTCCTTTTGGTATTAGGTATTTTGGCAAGTATGCTGTTGTACATAAAATCAGGATGGGATTCCAAGCTTGGCCGTATGGATTATTCAATGGCAAATAATAGAATGTTATATGTATTTGTAATTTGTTTTGCATTGTTCTATTTCTTTGTCCCAAATTCGCATTCGAAAACTTATAAAAATTCATACCACGATTTTAGGGCTGAATTTTCGATTGACGAAGACGGGAAAAATTGTGTAGTCAACCTTTACAGCCAAAAAGCATACCCTCCTGCTACTGTGTTTACCGAAGAGGTTATTAGAGAGAGTAGAAAATTTTTGAAGGATTGGCCAGGTGTAGAATCAGTTACATTTCACACAAAGTGTGGCGAGAAAAAATTAAAGATATCTGAAGTACAATATTTGAATCAAACTGCAAAAGACGACCAAATGTCAGAATTAGGTTTTAATTTGGGTTTGTATGATATAATTGATGGCTGTTCATTTTAATGTTCTCAGGTTTTTTGTAAAGTAATTTAATCTTGAGAAATCACTGCTCATCTTCATCATTG
>CAMDGU010000003.1 GCA_945897885.1 Chitinophaga pinensis | reverse complement strand
TTGAGGAGTAATCGTGTTGAAGTTCGGAGGGATGTTTTGTAACAAAGTTTTACTGTTTGCAGCCCAAAGCAAAGGAGGCAAGAAATGCTGATTAAGTCGTTTCGATTGACATCGTGAAAGCTTGTTTTCAGATGATACGAATATCGTACAAACGACTTGGCGAAGGAAATCGAAACTTCAATATAAAACAAATTTTCTTCGGGTAACAAGATTACCTTCTAAATTACCTATATTGAGTATGTAATTCCCCCGAGGTAAATTTCTAACATCAACTACCTTTTCAGAGATACAAACTTCGCTATATACCAGTATCCCAGATTCGTTATAAATTTCAAGTTAAATTCTACTATATGGATTTAATCTAACATTTAATTCTTTTGAAGCAGGATTAGGAAAAAACAATGACTCTATTTGTTGATTAAAAGAAAAGGAATTAAATGAATAAACGAAAAAGCTGATTGAATCCGTCATATTTCTCACTTTTTTTTTGATGTCACCAATTGCTATATAATTTAGACTAAAAATCAACTTATAATCCCCCTTTTTTAATTTTGGCAATTTAAAAGTATCCTGCCGATAATAGGCAGTTGGAGTGCCTACCCCGTAATTACCATAAAAAGTCCTTATATTAATTATCTTCCCACTTATATTTATGTTTAAAGAATCCTTAACTGAAAAGTAAGGGCCATCACCAAATCCAATATCTACTATTAGACTTTTTGAATCGGATTCATTTGGAATTTTTGGGTTTACAATTAGAGCATTAATTTTAGCTTCTACTAATACGGATAGTAATAATAATGCGATAAATGATAGAAATTTAGAAATCATTTAATTTATTCGAATTTATTTAAACCACTATTAATATAAAACTATCTTTTTCACTAAGGTAAAACCACTTTTATTATCTCTAATAACTATAAAATAAACTCCCTTATTTAATTGTTCAGTATTAATAGTGGTAACTCCCTCAAAAACATCACTGCGACAAAGCTTGCCATGCAAATCATGTAATTCAACATGATAATTTATGTTCTTTAAAATTAAATTTTAATAGTTTAAATAGTTTATCAAATGGTTAAAATATTCTTAAATATTTGATCAAATGCTGGAATCAATATGGCAGCCGGTAACAGCAGGCAATTGTGATGCTGGTTTTTAGTTTTGGAAAGTATGTTCTTCCAACTTACATTTGTGCTAGGTGAAAGTGTATCGGCTCCGAAAGCCGCACCAAAGTTGCCTGCAACCGTTAATTTATTTATTACAAAAAACACCCCGCGCCTTTGATGCATGCATCCCATCCGGGATGTAAAAAAAGGAATTTAAGCACGGTTGCACGAAGGGCAAGTTATTTAGCCGATCCTTTTAAAATATTAAGTCTGTTGAAATGAAGCTGCTACAAAATGAAATTATTTCTTCCTCGAAACCGAAATAACCGGCCCAAATTGCCCTCCGGTTTCTTCGGGATAAATATCATGAAGGTACATTTTAGAAATGGCGCCATCCAGAAATAAGGCATTTTTGCAATTAAAAACATCGCGCATAAATAGGCCAAAATCATAAAAATTGCTCCCCCCCACGGTGCAGGCAAATACCACTTTTTTTGAACTTATAATCCCAACTCCGCCCCGTATTTTGTAATTGGTAGAACCCTTCACAAATGCCTGATGAATTCGCCCGTTGATAACCAACATAGGCCCGGATTGGGTGGCTACTTTCACTTTTATTTTTTTTAACCGTTGCAACCTGGCAAACTCCTTAGTGGTATCAATATGCGGCGTGTTTTTAGCATCCATATAAAACACACCGTTTGGATAAAGGTAAAAATTGAAACTTGATTTTTGATCCCCCACATCCAAACTGTATTTTTTTAAAGGATTCTCTTCAATATACAAGCCTTCGGGTTCATAAGTAGCTGTAAACATGCCTGCGTTGGTTATCATCAAAGGTTTAAAATTTTGCGATTCCAAATAGGATTTAACATCTCCCAAACTTGATTTATACTTTGGCCTTAGCAAATGCAATTTAATTTGGTCGCTGTCCGTGTTGGCAACAAAAATGCTGTATTTAACTCCATTAAAAATAACGGCCTTACTTCCGTTCATTTGCTCCGAATGCAATTTTAATTTGGCAAGGATGGATTTAAGAGCCTTTTCATGCTGCAGTTTCCCATCCCCGTTGGTTTTATTTATCGAGTCAATGGTCTTTGAAATCTTACAATACTCATCAATAAAAATCTGGAATGAATCAACTTTTGGTATTGCTTCTAGCTTAAAAGTAGGGACCGTTTTTTTATTATCTTTTATTACCACAAACGAAATAAGAACGGCACTGAGCAGCAGAAAAATGAGACGTATTAGCGTTGTTTTTTTCATCGTTTCTTACTCTTTACACTTTAAAGAAATGGCAGAAGCCACCCCAACCTTGGCATGCATTACTATCATTTCTGTGGGCTTCTTTCGTTTTAACTTTTGCATTTTATCGATATAATAGCCTTCATAAAATTCAATACGAAGGGTATTGGGACTAATAGAACCTTCGTTCCAAGCCTTAAAAATAAAATAGTTATTTACATTTGGCACTAATTCAAGGGATACATCAATCGTTCCGTTATTCTTAATGGTTATAAGTTGCTTTTCTACTACCTCATTACCATTAAAAAATAAAGAAACGGTATCGCCGTCCTGCTTACTGTCATCATACATCGAGAGGGTTAAAATACACTTCTTAAAATCAATGCCCTTTTTATAGTAGTGTATGGAATCGGTGAGGTGAGTGCTAACAGTCCTCGTCTTTTTGGGAACAAGCACAGGCTCATCCACGCCAAATGTATCAATTACGGTTACCTTAAATGAACATTGCGCCGTATTGCCGTATATATCTCTTGCGACAAAACTATTTTCGGTAACACCCACAGGAAAAACGTCACCACTTTTTAATCCTTTCACCTGATTAAATGAATCTACTTTACAATTATCCAAAGCTTTGGGTTTGGAGTAATAAAATCGGCTTCCTTTATTATTTTTGGCTGAATAAATTACGGTATCTGTTTGGCATTTTATTTCAGGGTTTTCTTTATCCAATACAGTTACTTTAAATAAACATTCGTTTGAAATTTCATTTTCAAATTTATTTTTATTTTCACCCACTTTAAAAAAACTGCCACTGGTTTTGCCTTCCACTAATTTTAAAGATTTTTGATTAATGGAGTCAGGAATACCGAAGGTTACAATAGCTCCACATTTTCTAAAATCGTTCTCTTTAACTATATCCTCCGGGCATTTTGTGGTAGTTGATTTCTCTTTTTTTAAAACATTTACAGTATAAAATAACTCGGTTTTATTGCCTGATTTATCGGAAGCCACAAAAGTCAGTACCGTTTTACCTTCCGGAAATTTTGAGCCACTTGGCAAACCACTTTTTAGCGCAATGGTTGCTCCACAATTATCCGTAAAAATAGGCATTGTATAATTAAATAGTTTGCCTATTAACTTGGTATCTTCCATGTAAACTGTGGTATCATTTACCGGAAATATAACAGGCGGTTCATCATCTTTTACATAAATTTTTGAATAACACGATTTTTGAACATCGTAATTACTTTTACCTTCAAACACAATGGTATGTGTACCTACCGGAAATTGAGAACCACTGGGCAAGCCGCTTATTTGTTTTAAAGTGGTGCTTCCGCAAATAATATCAATTACAGGTTGCTCGTAGGTTACGGTAGCCAGGCATTTGTTTGGTTCAGCATTTACAATAATATCATTAGGGCATACCAAATTAAAATCATAATCAAATTTGGCATAGGTATCGTCTCTGTAAATCTCCTTAATATCTTTAGCAGTCAATGCCGAACTAAAAATCCTTAAATCATCCAAACTGCCATTAAAATACTCGGTAGCCCCCGGAATATCTTTGGCAATGCATAATGGTTCATCATTAGGTGTAAGAGTATTTTCGTAAGCATGTTTCCATATTTCAGTCCCATCCAAATAGGTTCTTACAAATTTCCCATCATACACAAGGGCGTAAAAATGCCAAACTTCATTTTGAAAAAGGTGCGTGGAATAATCATTATCATACTCCGTAAATTCGGTATTTATAGATATTGTACTTTGATTAGATGTTTGAAGAACTTGTACTCTGTACTGAGGATTATCTGGAGTTTCCTCATGATAAGCTCCTTTGCAGATAAGCGTTAACCAGTTTAATCCTGAACCGGTTTTTATTTTGAACCAACAGGTAGCCGAAAAACTAGCAGCCGGTGATTTTAGTGTAAATGAATTGGGCACTTCAATGTATCCATCCACGCCGTTAAAAAGCAAAGCACCACACGGATTGCCAAATCTATCCGCTGTTGTTTTAACCCCGCCTATTAATGTTCCATTGTTACTATTTCCGCTTATATCCAAAGCACTGGTATTATCAAAGGGATAATGAGCAATTAAGGTTTGAGCTTTTAAGGAAATTCTCGGTGCTACTAAAAGAAATATCAGAATTAATTTCACCGTAAAACGCATAATCTTATTGGAAATAAAATGCTAAAAGATTTACAGCACTGTTAATGGTATGCGTGCCTGTTACAGCTTTGTTTACTGAACAATTGCTGTTTCGCAATTCTATTACATTTTGACATCCGGTATCCAGATTTATCATAAATGAAACGTTGATTTCTTTGAACTTATTTAAAAATTCTAAAGCTTTTTTTGAAGCATCATGCAAGGATGCACTTGAAGGGCAGTTTAAAATAATATTGAACAATTGCCCATCAGCATCTTTTCCTAGTGCCAAAAATCTCCGTTCGCGTTTGGCAGTGCTTGAATTGACAGCCGAAACCTTTAATACATTATTGTAAACCAAAAGATGTGTTTGAAAAACCGTAGCTTCCTGCTCTTGTGCCCATTCCATAAAATCATCCAAATCATCGGCAGATTTTCGAAGGTTAAATTTTCGCTTTTCGTTTACACCATTTCCCTTTAGAGTTAAATCACCATCTAATAAATTAGTTACCATAATTCCTCCTCCCAATCCACCGCCTGAATAAATAATAACCAAGGCATCCATTTTTTTTGTTATTAATGTTTCAGTTACCGGCACACCATTATCAATGGTTAATCCCACAGGCTTGGCTGTTTCTGCATTATCACATTCATCCATGTAAGTGCCGCTTGAAACCAAAACAATATTTTTAATTCGGGTACTCCAATCTAGATAGCGTTTATAAACCGTTTTGCCAATATCAGGAGCGGCAAAATACTTTGCTTTAATCCGCTGCCCAGCTTTATTCAGCATAATCACAGTGTATTCCTCATTCTTGTAAGTTGAGTTTGATAGTTCAACGTAATTAGAATCATAGCAATTGGAGGCAGGCAGATTTAAGCTCAGTAATCTAAGACTGCAGCTTAAAACTAAAAATAATAGTATAAATACCGCCCTTTTCACTTAGTTCCTTTATTGAAATGAAGTTTGTACACACAATAATAACTATAAAATGTAAACAGTATGGCAGCCGAAAGTAAGAGTTTAACTAAAAATCCGGTTCCATTCCAAAATCGTTTAAACAAATAAGCCCATTTATTATTTACAACGTTGTCAATTATTTTAGTGATACTGGAATTTCGAATATCGGGCGGGTAGTTTTTAGATTGGCACATAGCTAACAAATACTTAAACTTAAACTCATATTTAAGGTTAGCATCGCTATCATTATATTGACTTAATTTATTGGCAAAGTAATTATACCAATGCCGGTGCACCATTCTGTAAAGCTTTAAATTATTGGTATCAATGTCTTTGTAATATTGAAATTTATTTACCCAGTTAAGCATCAAAATTATGCTGTCAGGCTGATAAGTATTAAACCGTGAGCCAATTTTTTCTTCCAGTTTTTCAGTCAAGGCTTTTACTAGAATCTTTTTATTTTCTTTAGCATCACGATTTAAAGTGTTTAAAATTTCAAGGTGTTTATGAATAGAAGCGATATCACAATAATTGGCTGAATCAAGATATATCTCGTAAGGAAAATCTGCTTTAAGATTACCTGTATTTAGGCTGTCAATGTGATTTTTAAGGTTGAAATAGGGTTTTTGAACACATTGCTTTTCTTCAGGAATAACCGATGAATTATCAATTGAAATTATTTTAAAGCTTATAAAACCAAGTATTAGCACTACTAAAATCAATCCATAAATCTTAATTTTTGAGGTATTGATTTTCATAATTCTAATGTCAGAATGGGCTATTTATAATTTTTAAACCTATCGATACTAAAAGCTAAAGTAGCCATGTATTGAATATTATTAAAGTTTATTAGATGAAGTTTACTTTGCTTTTTGTTGGAAGTAATATCCAATCGCATCCTCACCCAGCTTTGCACCCAAAAATTAAATCCTGCTCCTACTTTCCAATCACTTAGGTCTTTGTAATCCTTAAACGAAATCTTTAAAAATTGGTCAGGAATAGTTCGACTCAAACTATAAACTATATCAAACGCATGTGGCCTTTTGTCTTTGTATTTGGTTGTATAGCTTCCTAATCGTAAACCTATACTCAACATTTCCTGAGTGTATTTTTCATTAAACAAAAACTCTTTTACATACGTGTCAGAAGTAGTTGTTTTAGTATAATCATTCGATTGAGATGAACGATTAAAAGCTCCCAAAACTTTTACTTTTTTTAAACCCAAGGCCAATTCGCTTCCATAATTTATCCTTTCATAAAAATATTTCACCTCAGTTGTGGTAAATAATCCTGATGATTTATTACCAAGCACAATAAGCGTCGTTGTTCCTTGTGAATAGCCACCAAATAATCCAAAACTTATGTACCTGTTTATTATTGGATGATAAACCAAATTCACTTTTATTCCGGAAGCATTAACGTATTTAGTTACAGAGTCACTTTCCAAAAGAGTGCCGGAAGTATCTTTTTTGGTATACTTCATTCTATCCGAATATTCAAAATTTTCTAACCCCAAACCGCCTCCAATGTGGTATGAATTTCTCAGTTTGGCGCTATACTGCTTATAAAAATAATGAAACTTAATTGGCGAAATAACTAGCCCTTTACAATCTGTGCTATTACAAAGTCCACTGGCTTTTACATAATAAGTTGTCTTTTTTCGGGGATGAATTATCAATGAATCCCCTTTGCTTATAAACTTCCCTTTACACGATCCTTTGTACCAATTCCATTCAGCATCGGTTCCCAATGTTCCTCCGTTTAAGGTTAAGACTGCACTTTTTCGTTTAAAAATTTTAGCACTATCAGGAACTGAAACAATCCGTTCAGCCGTTATCGATTTAGTATTCACATTAATGGTAGCCGAAGCACATCTGGTAAAATTACACTGGCCTTCTCCCCTCACAAAATAGGTTATTGAGGTATCGGCCATAACCTTAATTTTTGGACCAACGCCTATTGAATAATCACCACATTCTTGCTTACTCCAACTCCAATGAGCATCAGCCGCCAAGCCAATATCCGGAATACTTAACTCGACACTATCGCCCTGGCAAATGGTTTTATCTTTATAAATAATTGAAGCTGTAGGGTCCAAAGATTTTTCTAATGGGTCTACCACTATTTTAGTACATTTGGTAACATTGGTTTTACCTTCAGCTCTTACAAAATAGGTTGTTTTTTTTAAAGGTTTGATACTGATATAACTTCCCGTTCCTATAAAATTTCCATTGCAACTATCCTCATACCATTTCCAAACAGCATCAAATCCCAAAAACCCGCCATTAACCTTCAAGGTATTTGAAACCCCTTTGCACGGTGGTGTTTTCAAAACAATATTAGAAGGTTCCTTGCTATTTTGGTTTACTCTAACCGTTAGCTGGGCGCAATTAGTAATATTATCCCTTCCTTCGGCCCTCACAAAATAAACCGATGTTTCATTAGGTTGAATTTTCAAAGTGGAACCTGAACCCAATCTGAAAGTACCACATGTATCCTTGTACCAAACCCATTCGGCTCCCTCCCCTAATTCCCCGCCATTTATTGACAGAACCGTAGATTCGCCATAATTCAATTTATTTTTCCCAATAATTCCTTTGGGATCAACGGATTTAAAATCGCCTTTTCTTCCTGTTCCACTTTTGGGGTAAATATCAACCTCTTCGTCATAATGCATATTATCTAATGATCTCGCCGTAAAAATATCATCAATGGATTCGATTGGAATTTCGTTAGAAAAACCTCCTTCTTTTTTCCAGATTGGAACAGAATTTTGCTGGTAAAACTGATTCCCGTTGCAATCGGTATAATCCATTTTCCAGTTCACAAAGTAATTGTAGGTTTTAAACTCACCGCGTATTCGGGTTCTAAATTTATACTTTTTGCCATCCAGTTCGCAACTGTTATCGGATAATCTGAATTGAACTTCAACGATTACGGTGCTATCACCATAGAGGATTTCCCAAGGTTCCCAGCCAAGTTGCGCATGGCTGTTAAAACATGCAAAAAGCATTAAAAATAGTATGAGCCGGTATCGCATTCCTCCTTGTTAGTATATATTTTATATAGACGAAAAAGCTAAAATCTGTAACAAACTCATTACTATCTGATGGGCCTAATTAGTCTAAGTATGCAAACTTATTATTTTAGAAATGTAAAATCTTAAAAATTTATCTACTACTGTATACTTAAGCCAACGGTAGCAAATCAATAATCTTTGCCTTTAGTTCATCTATATTTTCATTTTTTAAAGCAGAGATAAAAACAACCGGTGAGTTTTCTTTAGCCATCCAGCTTTTTTTCAATAAATCTAAATCATAAATCGTGGTATCTTCAAAAATATCCTCGGCTGTAGGATTAGGATTATATTGGTCTATTTTATTAAACACAATAATGGTTGGTTTTTGAGCGGCTCCAATTTCATCCAATGTACTTTTTACCACATCCATTTGCTCCTCAAATCCTTGATGCGAAACATCTACCACGTGCAACAAAACATCAGCATCCACTACTTCATCCAATGTAGATTTAAAACTTTCAACCAACTGATGCGGTAGTTTGCGGATAAACCCAACGGTATCCGATAAGATAAAAATAATCGGTTGCTTCATTGGGTCAGGATTTGGAAAAACCACTTTGCGAGCCGTAGAATCTAAGGTGGCAAACAATTTATTTTCGGTATAAACTCCTGCTTTGGTTATTAAATTCATTATTGTGGATTTGCCCACATTGGTATATCCCACTAAGGCTACTTTTTTCATAGCATCGCGGTTTTTGCGGCGAACCTGATTTTGGCTGTCAATATCTTTTAATTTATCCTTTAATAAGGAAATGGTATGACGAATAGCACGTCGGTCAGTTTCAATTTCTTTTTCCCCTGCTCCACGTTGACCAATCCCACCTTTTTGCCTGTCCAAGTGACTCCACATCCGTGTAAGTCGGGGTAGTAAATATTCGTTTCGGGCTAGTTCCACCTGTGCTTTTGCTGTGGCGGTTTGGGCATTTTTAGCAAAAATATCAAGGATTAACATACTCCTATCTATGATTTTGCACATCAACGCATCTTCCAAATTTCGGGTTTGAGAAGGGCTTAGTTCATCATCAAAAATGGCAACGTCAATTTCATTTTCTTTAACGTATAACGCCACTTCCTCCAACTTCCCCTGACCTAAATAGGTCTTAGAATGCGGTCGGTCGGTTTTTTGGGTAAATACTTTTACAGTTTCGGCTCCGGCTGTTTCAGCCAAAAAAGCCAGTTCTTCCAAATATTCAGCGCATTTTCCTTTGCGATAGCTGTATAAATCTGCCGCAACTAAAATGGCTTGTTCCGGCTTTGGGGTGGTATCGTAAATTTGTCCTTTCAAGGCACAAAGATAGATTATTAGTAAAGAGATTTTGAGATATGAGATTTTGAGTTGGGAGATTAAACACCCTCCTAACCCGAAGGCCATTTACAAATTTTCAAATCAACTTAATCAACCAACCTGAACCTCTCTACCCTCACCTACTTGCTGACGCCACATTGCGTAATAAAGTCCTTTAGCATCCAACAAATCACTATGATTACCTTGCTCAATTATTTGGCCTTTTTCCAAAACAAAAATACGGTTGGCATGCATAATGGTGCTTAAGCGGTGAGCTATCAAAATAGTCACCATATCGTGGGTGTTATTTATCCCTTTAATGGTTTGGGTTATTTCATCTTCGGTAATACTATCAAGGGATGAAGTAGCTTCATCAAACACCAAAAGGCTCGGCTTGCGCAATAAGGCACGGGCTATGGAAAGGCGTTGCTTTTCACCTCCTGATACTTTTACCCCTCCTTCACCAATCATCGTGTTGATGCCTTTATCCGCTCGGTTTAGCAACGAGTGGCAACTGGCCTTTTGTAATACATCCAATATTTGTTCGTCGGTGGCATTGGGTTTTACAAATAATAGATTTTCCTTTATCGTTCCGGCAAATAATTGGGTATCTTGGGTTACAAAACCTATTTGCTCACGCAAATTATCCAAATCAATTTCTCTGCCATTGATTCCGTCATATTTTATGATTCCTTCTAAAGGTTGATACAAGCCTACTAACAATTTCACTAAGGTGGTTTTTCCTGAACCACTTGGACCAACAAATGCAATCGTCTCGCCTTTATTTACCTTAAAATCAATATTTTTAAGAGCAGGATATTTTGCGGTTAAATGCTTAAAGGTTACATTTTGAAACTCAAAATTATCCAATTTGGTTAGAGCTTTTGGACGCAAAGGTTTTTCTTCTTTGGGTTTTTCCATTATGGTTCTAAAGTTTTCTAAGGATACCTGCGCTTCACGGTAAATCAAAATGACATTTCCTAATTCCTGAAGCGGATTGAAGATAAAAAACGAGAAAAACAAAAACATGAAGTATTGCCCTTGAGATATCTCTTTACCAAAAATCAACATCAATAAAATAAAAACCATAGTACTCCTAACAAATTGCACGGTTGTTCCCTGCAGGAATCCAAGGCTACGTATGAATTTCACTTTCTTAAGCTCAAGTTCCAATATTTGGAAAGTTGTTTTGTTAAGCCGCTCAATTTCCTGATTGGCCAATCCCAAACTTTTTACCAACTCAATATTCCTAAGTGATTCAGTTGTGCTTCCTGCTAAAGCAGTAGTAGCACCCACAATTTTTTGTTGCATTATTTTTATACGTTTGCTAAAATAACTGCTTAGCACACCGATAACTAATATGGCAAAGAGATACACCACACCCACTGTCCATGTAATACTAAAGGCATACACCATTACGAAAATGATCCCAACCATACTGGTAAAAAGAACGCCAATAAAGGATGTAAGTAACTTTTCAATATCAATTCTTACTTTTTGCAAAACCGAAAGGGTTTCGCCACTGCGTTGGTCTTCAAACACCTGATAGGGCAATTCCAAACTGTGTTTTAATCCATCGGCATAAATTTGGGCTCCCAATTTTTGAATAATAACATTGGTAAAATAATCCTGAAAATTTTTAGCAATACGGCTCACCATAGAAACTCCAATAGAACAGCCAATCCAAAACAAAGCAATATTGATGTATTGTTGCCTAGTAAGTTTGTCATATTTAGTGATAACCTCATCCACGACATGTCCGGTAATGTATGGATCCATTAATGAGAAACCGATATTGATAGTTGCCAGTACCAGAGCTAACACTAAAAGTTTCCAGTGGTATTTTAAATATTTTTTAAGAATGTTCATTACTTGTATTTAGTTAAAACAGCCGATTAACCTGTTTCGTATTTAAAAGGTGCAAAGTAAAGAAGAATATTTCACGGCATTTGTAAAACTTTACCTAAAATTTTGGAACTTTTGGAAAGTTGACGTGGAACTCAATTTATCAAAATTGATAACTCTTGTTTCACCTTACCATCTGAAATCAGCAGGGTATAATACCCAAAGGGGACATCAATGATAATAATGGGTTGCGTGGCATTTAATAAGTACTTTTTCACTTCTTTTCCATTCATATCTATTACTGCAGCACTTACTTTTTTGGTTTCATCTATTAACGAGATAACGTGTTCACCAAACTGGCGTTTATAGTTTATTAATAAATTCTGAGGCTTTTGAGGTTCTTTAAAATTAGCGGTATACAAATCTTTTATACTTCCCTGATAAAGGTTTCGGCCACCAAGAATATCAAAATATTCGTCGGTGATATAAAATTCAGTATTGGTGTAAAATGCTATGGCTTCCTTTTGGGTAAATGAGCCCAAATCTATTGTTTTCATTTTTCCTTTAAAAAAATTATCACTTGTAAAATCCGTGAACACAAATAGTTTGTCGCTGGAAAGCAACACCAGTTTTTTAGCATCTGGCGACATATCGGCTGCGGTAACCCACCATTGTTCTTTGTATCCAATACCTGTTTTAAAACTATCCAGCAAAGTGGCTAAGTGTTGTCCTGGTTTGGCAGGAATTTTATACAAATAAGTATACCCGGTAAACGGATTGGTGTAGTTTTTGGAAAAAATATAAAGGCTGCTATCAAAAGATATCAATGCTTCTGCATCAAAATTTTTATAGGCATTATCGGGAGGAAACTGATTTTGATTGGAATAGGAAAAGCTTATAATTTCTGCTTCAACGTTATCTCCCGCTATATTCTCAGGATTTGGAATTTTATAAATCTTTAAATCTTTTCGGCTGTTGGCATTATTTCCAATATCACCAATATAATAGGATTTGCCATCACTCGTCATATCCTCCCAATCGGTATTTTGAGCATTTTTTATAACAATGGTTTTAATGAGGGTTCCAAATGTATCAATCTTATAAAGTTCAGGTTCACCACCGCCATCGTTGTGTGTCCAGATACAAAGTGGATTAGAAATTTCAATACCCGAAGTTTCCTGAACAATGGAAGGCAAAGTTGTTACTTTTCGCAAAGCGATGGACTGAGCCAAAAGTCCGTTTGAGATACAGAAAAAACTAAAACATATTAATCGTGATGGGTTCATTTATTAATTTCAAAGGTAAATTATACTTCCCACTAAAACACAAGTGCACTATGGTTCACGAAGTTTTAAAAGTTTTGTGGCTTAGTTTTAAAAAATGCTAAAATTCGTTCAGAAAAAACGTTCATCAATAATCCAATAAAAACAACGGATATACCAACCCAAGCAATTGGGGTTGGAATCTCTTTAAAAAACAACATTCCATTTATTATGGCATAAATAATTCCCATGTTTGTAAAAATAGCTATGGTTCCTACCTTTTCATTTTGATACGCTAAAGTCATAAAATATTGCGCAGCTTGAGTTAGAATCCCCATGCACAAAATATAAAACCATTCAAGTAAGGTTGGCCATTGAAATCCTCCAAAAAATACCAGAAGGGCTATAGATATTGGAATTGTAACAATAGAAAAATGAATCAGAATAACGTTTGGGTCTTCAGATACTCCAATTTTTCGGATACAATTGTAAGCTGCAGCGGCGGCCAAACATCCACCTAAGCCTGACAATAAACCAATATTTGAAATACTAAGTTCAAATAAATTGGCATTTGAACTTTGAGTAAGAAAAATACCGGTAAAGCAAATTATCAAAAACAACCATTGGATTTTATAAAACCTTTCGCCCAAGAACCAAAACCCAAATAAGGTGGTAAAAAATGGGGTGATATAATGAACTAAGGTTGCTGTTGCCAAAGGCAAAGTTTGAACACTTTTAAAAAATAAAATCAGTGAAACCGAACCAAAAAATCCCCTCCAAAAAAGTATAGGTCTTCGGCTTCCGAACAAAGGAATATTCATCCGTTTGATTAGAATGTAACAAATGATTGATGTGAAAATGGAACGAAAAAGAGTTAGTTCAAATACAGGAAGATGCGAAAGCAGCTTTACAAACACGTTCATGCCTGCAAAAATTAAAGTTGCAATTAAAATGCTTTTTACTCCTTTAGACATCTCTTTTAAAGAAAAACGTCCGAGGTTTTAAAAAATCTCGGACGTTTTAATATAAACCGAATAGTTTTTAATATTAAAGCACGCTGTTCATACTTCTAACGGCCTCTGCACTTTTTGCAAAAGCAGCTTTTTCAACATCATTCAAGTCAAGTTCAACTATTTTTTCCCAACCATTTCTACCTACAACTACAGGCACTCCTATGCAAATATCTTTTTGACCATATTCGCCGTCAAGGTACACGCAGCAAGGGAACAAACGTTTTTGATCGTTTACAATACTATCTACCAAACTGGCAACGGCAGCTCCCGGAGCATACCAAGCTGAAGTGCCTAATAATCCTGTAAGGGTAGCACCTCCAACCATAGTATCGGCACTTATTTTATTTAAAGCTTCTGCATCAGCAAAATGAGAAACAGGAACTCCCATATATGAAGCAAGACGTGTTAATGGAATCATGGTTGTATCACCGTGACCACCAATTACCATACCATTTACATCATTAGGAGAGCAATTTAAAGCTAATGACAAATAGCATTTAAAACGGGCGCTATCCAAAATACCTCCCATACCAATAATTCTATTTTTAGGCAATCCTGATGATTTAAGTGCTAAATAAGTCATGGTATCCATTGGATTACTTACAATTACAATCACTGCATTTGGCGAATGAGCCAAAACATTTTCGGTAACAGTTTTAACAATACCTGCATTAATTCCAATCAGTTCCTCACGGGTCATTCCGGGCTTACGAGGAATTCCACTGGTGATAACAACAACATCGCTGTTTGCTGTTTTTGAATAATCACCTGTAGTTCCTGAAACGCGAGTATTAAACCCATTTAATGTGGCGGTTTGCATCATATCCAAAGCTTTGCCTTCAGCAAAACCTTCTTTAATGTCTAACAAAACAATTTCACTGGCAATTCTTCTGAAAGCCAAAGCATCAGCAGTAGTTGCTCCTACATTTCCTGCACCTATTACACTTATTTTCATATTTAAATTATTATTGGTTGGTAAATTTTGCGCGAAGCTACAATTAATATTTTTAGGTTTAAAAGGGTTATGACTAAATTCATATGATAATTAATTCATACACATTTTTAGTTAGCGGTATTATCGAATCTGCGATGTGTCATCTTATTTCTTCAAGTAATTGGCCATATGGAATGCATCAAATTTCATCTCTATCGTTTGAAATTAATCTAATTGGATTTCATATTTCAAGAGTAGGAATTTCTCCTTCTATCACCAATCTGCCTTCTGTTTTTGCTTTAACATCTTCTACTGTGACTCCCGGAGCCAATTCTTTTAGTTCAAAGCCACGTTCGGTAATATTAAAAACACCTAATTCAGTAACTACTTTTTTAACACAACCCAAACCTGTAATTGGTAAAGAACATTTTTTTAGCAATTTGCTTTCACCTGCTTTATTGGTATGTTGCATCGCAACAATAATATTTTTGGCACTAGCAACTAGATCCATAGCACCGCCCATTCCTTTTACCATTTTACCCGGAATTTTCCAATTTGCTATATCACCGTTATCGGCTACTTCCATAGCCCCCAAAACTGTTAAATCAACTCTTCCGGCACGTATCATCCCAAAACTCATAGCCGAATCAAAAAAAGCCGAACCGGGTATGGTGGTAATCGTTTGCTTACCGGCATTTATTAAATCGGCATCCTCTTCCCCCTCCACCGGGAATGGACCCATGCCCAGCAAACCGTTCTCAGATTGGAGTTGTACCTCCACTCCTTTTGGAATATAATTGGCTACAAGCGTGGGAATACCAATTCCTAAATTCACATAATACCCATCTTTTAATTCGCGGGCTATTACCTTTGCTATTTGGTTTTTATCAAGCATCTCGTTTAGTTTCTAGGTTTTACAGTTCGTTGTTCAATTCGTTTTTCATAATTACTTCCCTGAAAAATACAGTTTACATAAATCCCGGGAGTATGAATGTGATCGGGATCTAATTCTCCGGCAGGCACCAATTCTTCGACTTCAGCAATCGTATATTTTCCTGCCATAGCCATCAGTGGATTAAAATTTCGACTGGTAGCTCTGAAAACTAAATTACCCATTGTATCACCTTTCCATGCTTTTACTATGGCAAAGTCGGCATCAAAAGCATATTCCATTAAATAGGTTTTCCCGTTAAAATCTCGTGTTTCTTTTCCTATGGCTACTTCTGTTCCAACGCCGGCAGGAGTATAAATTACCGGCATACCGTAACCTGCCGCTAAGGCTCTTGTAGCTAAGGTGCCTTGTGGAATTAGTTCAACTTCCAATTCACTGCTTAGCATCTGGCGTTCAAATTCATCATTTTCACCCACATAACTCGAAACCATTTTTTTAACCTGCTTTTGTTGCAACATCAACCCTATTCCAAAATCATCAACACCGGCATTATTGCTTATACATGTCAAGTTATTTACCCCCTTTTTTACCAAAGCGGCTATGCAGTTTTCTGGTATCCCACATAAACCGAAACCTCCTAAGAGCAGGGTCATACCATCATTAATATTTTTAATTGCTTGATCAGCATTTTCAACAACTTTGTTCATTTTATAACAATATTTAATGGTTGCAAAATTAACATAGGTTTTCACTAATTTTAATACGATTTTAAAGGATTATTTCTTAAACATTTTTCAGTAAACTAATGCCTTAACACTTCGTATATTGAAAAAGTAAAGTTATAATTGTATTAATAAATATTTAACCAAAATATTTGATGAAAAAATTTCTACTAATCAGTTTATCTCTGCTGGTTTCAAACCTCATTTTTGCCCAGAAATATGGCAATGAATGGATAAATTTTAACCAAAACTATTACAAAATAAAAATAGGTAAAGAAGGTATTTACCGAATTGATTCAGCTTCCCTGCAGTCTATTGGTTTCCCATTAAGTTCGGTTGACCCTAAAAATATACAGCTTTGGATTAATGGAGAAGAACAACCAATTCTTGTAAACGGAGAGAATGATGGTTCCTTTAATTCTGGTGACTATATTGAATTTTATGGAACCTATAATGATGGAAAATTAGATTCTTCCTTGTACCGAAATCCCGACGAACAACCCCACCAATATATGAGTTTGTATTCGGATACTGCAACTTACTTTTTAACTTATACAGCATCAACTCAAGGAAAACGGATACAAGTTAATAATGATAAAGATTATACCGGAAAAACAGCCGACCCTTATTTTTTATATGAACAGGTTATTTGGTACAATAATAAAAATGGCGGGCAATCCTTTGATGGACTTGGATTTTCAGCTGCAGGTTTTTATTCAGAATACACCGAAGGTGAGGGATGGGCTTTGCAATTTTCGGGTGGAGGAACAAAATTTACATTCTTAACACCGTACCTAAGTAATTTAGGACCAAGTCCGCTTCTTCAAGTTCTTGCTCATTCCAGGGCAAATAACACTTCATCCTATGATGCAAACGGATTTAATAATGGCATTCAAATTACTTTTGATGCATCAGGAAAGCTAATTGAAGAAAAAAGAGTAACAGGATATAATAAATATTATTTTGAAGATTCATTAGCAAAATCTGACATTGGCTCGGCATTTACCCGTTTCAAAATAGCTTCATCAATTTTAGCTAAATCGATCCATTCAATTTCTTACTCCAAACTAACATATCCTCGATTGTTTAATCTGAATGATTCTTCTAATTTCCATTTTGATTATACTTCAAAGAATAATTTTATTCATTTTTCGAAATATCCTTCAGGTAAATCAAAACCCATTGTATACGATGTTAATAGTTTCAGTAAATCGAATGGAGAAATAATAGGAACTGAGCTTTATTGCAATCTTGCCAATTCTGACAACCAAAAAAAACTTTACATATTGGATGAAACTTCAATAATTTCAGTCTCACCGTCAAATTTAAAACCTTATAAATTTAACGAATTAAACTTAGCTTTACCCTATGATTATTTAATAATCTCCAACCATCTTCTGGATTCTGGAGCTAAGGCATATAAGGATTTTTTGATGACCACTAATGGAGGAAATCATGCTACTTATTTAGCATTTACAGACGATATTTATGATCAATTTTATTTTGGTGTAAAGCACCCAAAGGCACTACAAAATTTTTGCAGGTTTGCAATCAATTCTTCATCCACATTAAAATTTCTGCTTTTGTTAGGAAAAGGACAAATTTATTCCAATGTCAGGTACAATAATATTTTATCAAATTATTGGGATTTAATACCTACTTGCGGAAATCCTGCTACAGATTATTTTTTTACATCAGGATTTAATGGCTCCGTCTTAGAGCCACTTTTAGCTACAGGAAGGATACCTGCGAAATCAAACAATGAAATTCGCAATTATTTAAAAAAAATATCTACAAATAACCAAAATGGCTATGAGGTTTGGAAAAAAAGAATTCTTCAACTTGGTGGAGGGGCTACTAATACAGATGTAACTTGGTTTTCAGCTATTTTAGACAATTATTATAATATTATTAGACAACCTCTCTGGGGGGCCTCACGTTTAAAATATTTAAAAAATGATCCTTCCGCTATAGATACTTCTTTAACTGATAAAATTCAAAATGCAATAAACGATGGGTATTCATTAATTGATTACTTCGGTCATGGTTCTGCTGACGCTACAGATATTTCATTAGGAAACCCTCTAAAATTAAAAAACATTAACAAATACCCTGTATTTTATCTTAATGGATGTGCCTTGGGTAATACATTTAATATGAATTCGTTGGCTGAAGATTATTTATTTGGAATTGACAAAGGAGCAATTGGTTGGATTGCCGGCACTGCTTTTGGTGATGTGAGCTCTTTAGATGCATATTCAAAGATTTTACATTCAAATTTAACATCCTTCCCTTCAAAATCAGTTGCTGAAAATATTAGCAAAACTATAAAATCTTTTCAATTACCTAATTATCCAAGCAATAGATCACAATGCCGTCAAATGTGTTATTTTGGTGACCCATCCTACTTAATATTTAATGCTGACAATCCAGATTATACTGTAAATCAGAATTCTTTCTCCATTCTGCCAAAGGAAGTCACAGCAGATGTTGATTCATTTATTATTAGCTTCTCAATTGATAATTTGGCACTCGCAACATTAGACTCATTCAACATTAACATATTTCAAAAATATCCTGACAATTTTGAAAAATTAATTTTAAAAAAGAAATTACAAAACATTCCAAGTGAAAAGGTTTTAGAATTTTGGATTAAAAATGATAAAGCTAATAATCTTGCAGGTCTAAACTATTTTACCATTTTAATAGATTCAAGTAACTCGATAGAGGAACAATTTCCTAATGGAGAAAATAACAATCAGAAAACCTTTAATTACTTTTTCCCCTCTAACAGAGCTTTGGCATTACTTCCTCCTTCTAACAGTATTTTGAACAACATTAAAGTTACTTTGTCTGCCCAATTATTATCAAATAATAATTCGAAGAAAATAATATTTGAATTAGATACATCTAACCAATTTAATAGCCCTAAAAAACAAACCGAAATTGTAAATAATTCTTCTAGTTTAAAACAAGCTAACTTCTATTTAATGCCAATTGATAGTATTGATTATTTTTGGAGAGTAAAAGTTGAAGATGAAAATACAAATAATTCATGGGATGTATCCACCTTCACGTTTATTTATGATAGTCCTAATGGCTGGAGCCAAGGTTATTGGCAAAAGTTTGTTAATTCTAAGCAGGAAAACATTAAGCTTTCTAATGACAAAAGTGCCACTTTTTTAACCCACCAAAGTAACAAATATGATCTCTATTCTGGCAAAAACAACCCAAATGCCAATCCATCCATTTGGCAATCATATCATCCTTTATTTTTCGGCTACTTTACTAATGGTATTACGGTTACTGCTGTAAGTTCAAAAAATGAAAACAGATTATTAACAGGTTCAAATTATAACCTAAAAAGTTCTTCTAATCCTTGGTGGAATGTAGCTAAAGATAGATTCTACTATAAATATTATGAGCCAAGGGGTATTGTAAAATCAGGAGGATATGGATTTAATACCAATTTAAAGGCAGACAGAGACAGTCTTGTTAATTTTTTGAATAAAATTCCGGATGATTATTATTTAATGGTAACCTTCGGCTATACTACCGGAATAAAATCTTGGGAAGATACTTTGTTCAAAACATTTGAGCAATTTGGTGCAATTTCCATTAGAAATGTTGGAGAAGGAGAACCGTATACTCTAGTGAGTAAAAGAAATGCTCCTCCCTCATCCGTTTCTGAAAAAATAGTTGATTATTCGTCAACGATACCACCAACACAACAAAACCTAAGTTTCACGGCTTATTTAAGTATTCTATCCAGTAAAGGTGGTCTTACTTCCAATCCTATAGGCCCCGCTGTAAAATGGAAAAATATGTATTCACAACTATTAAAAGCAGACAGTGATTGTGATAAAGTTGCTTTTGAAGTTTATGGTATTAAAAAATCAGGTAATGACACCTTATTGATAAAAGATATCAAAACAACTTCAGCTAATCTTGATAAAATTGATGCCATTAAATTTCCTTTCATAAAAATTAAAGCCTTGATCAAAGATTCAACAATCAAGACACCCCAATTAATCAAAAGGTGGACTGTATTATTTGATGGATTTCCTGAAGGAATGATTAATTCAGATTTATCAAACTTTATTAATAAGGATACCTTAGATGAAGGAGACTCATTACATTTTAAAATAGCATTTCAAAATATTTCTATCTTAAATATGGATAGTATATTGGTTGCTGTAAATGAAATAAACTCTAATAATGTAACAACAAATTACTATACCAAAAAATTCAAACCTTTAGTTATCAGTGACTATTTAATAATTGATGAGAAAATTTCAACTAAAAATAAATCTAAAACCAATGGTATTCAAGTAATTTTTAACCCTAACAATGCCCAACCTGAACTTTATTCGTTTAATAATTCTTACCAATTCAACTATTTTGTGATTAATGATACTAAAAACCCCCTATTGGATGTGGTATTTGATGGCCGACATATTACTAATATGGAAATAGTGTCTCCTAACCCTTCGATAACAATTACATCCTCGGATGAAAATAAGTTTTATTATCTAGACGACCCGTCCTATTTCAAAGTCAAACTTAAAGAACCAGGCAGTGCCACTTATAGAGAATTAGATGTAACATCAGACACCTTTAATTTTGTTGCTGCCAAAGGACCGAATGATAAAAGCAAGTTAATATTTAATCCATTGAACCTTAAAGATGGTATTTATGAACTTGCTGTTACTGTAAGGGATGCAAAGGGCAATTTTGCATCCGATGAGGATTACAAAATCTCATTTCAGATAATTACTAAATCTACTATTACTAATGTATACCCCTACCCCAATCCATTTACTACCAAAACTAAATTTATTTTTACATTAACCGGCGAAAAAGTACCTGAATATTTTAAAATAGCTGTTATATCTGTTTCAGGAACTGTGGTTAAGGAAATAACCTTAGACGACCTTGGCCCAATTAATATTGGTAATAATATTACCAAATATGAATGGGATGGAACGGACACTTATGGAGATAAACTAGCCAATGGGGTTTATCTTTATAAAGTTACCGCCAAACTTAATGGTAAGGATATTGAGCTGATCGAAACTGCTGGGGATTCCTTTTTCAAAAAGGGTTTTGGTAAACTTTATATTATGAGGTAGCATTTTTGAAGGCATTAATTTAATACCCATTTACCATTTTTATAAAAAATGGTGTTACGGGATAATCTTCTCTTAATGGGTTTACCAGCAAATTTTTCTATCAAGGTATAAAATAATGTAATTAGTTTATCAGTAAAATGGGATTTGGTTTTGATAGAATCAAATTCTTTAAAATAGCCTTTTTTGTTCTCTGACAATTGACCATTTCTAAGACGATTTCCTCCCAGAAATGAATAGACTAAAAATAATTGAAATCCACAACGGGCAAATGAATGCCATAAAAAATAATCACCAGCCAATCTATAATCTTTTAATTTTTCAAGATTAATGTGTTCATTGCACTCTCTTCGCCAAAACACAGATTCCTGCTGAATAAATGGCAATTGTT
Source organism: Chitinophaga pinensis (assembly GCA_945897885.1). Lineage (GTDB taxonomy): Bacteria > Bacteroidota > Bacteroidia > NS11-12g > UBA9320 > JABWCE01. The sequence goes on along the minus strand of CAMDGU010000003.1, from coordinate 92,948 downwards.
TGCCATAAAATCCATTTAATATTAAGTGAGAATTGTATTTCCAAGGAATACGGAAATTTATGATTTGTCCATCCTCATTATATCTTATTGGTAAACCAGTAAGCCAATTCACTGAGGAGTATTTTTTAATTATTTCATTCACACAACCAAAAGCATTCGGCAAATAAAAGTCATCAGCATTGATATAGCTTATAATATCACCGGTAACCTTGCTCAATCCATTTGACAAAGCCTCATACATACCCCCATCTTTATTTGAAATGATTTTAAAGTCAATTGATTTGCAAAATATGGTTCTCGTTCCATTATCAAATTGCGCTTTATAATCTTCACAAATTTCCAGGGTTCTATCTTTCGATTCTCCATCCATTAAAAAATACTCCAGATCAAAATCCCCCCTTTGATTTATAACACTTTCTATGCATTCCTTAATGTATTTTTCAGAATTTTTAAGTGGGGTTATAATAGAAAATTTCATTAATCAATAAAGTTATAAAGACTCACCAAAAATACTATAATGCTCTTCAGATTTTATATTTTATTTCCATTAATAATTCAATTTTAGTTGTTTTTAGGTAATATTGAATCCATTTTCCTGGCAGATATTTATATCTTAAATTATTATTAAAGTTAATTGATTAATTACAATTCTGACAAACTGGTTTCTATAGTAATCTGCACTCGAAACAGAGCATCTTTCCTTGATAGATGTTTAAAAAGCATTCAAAACCAAAATAATAAGACTATACCAATAATTATTATTGACAATGGCTCAAATGACAATACTAATTCTATAATAAATAAGTGGAGAATGTTTATTCCGAACCTTGAAACTTTTCATGAATCAAATATTGGATTAAGTTATGCCAGAAATTATGCGATTGATAAATGTAATTCAGAATTCATTCACTATATTGATGATGATACTACATTGGAAAACGATTTTTGCGATAATCTTATTTCATTTTTAATTACTTTCAAACCAAAAGCATATACAGGTAAAATTATTCCAGTTTTTATTACCAAAAGACCTGAATGGTATAAGAATGGGTACTTGTGCGGAGAAAACGCATATTTAAAAACCGGAAAATTAGATGACGGTCATATTATGGGCGGCAACATGGGGTTTAACACTAAATTACTTTTACAATTAGAAGGATTTCCTAATAATTATGGTAAGGGGAGCAAAATAATGTACTGTGAGGAAACCTTTATAGAATATAAAATACGAAGCAGGAAAATTCAAGTATATTACTGCGAGGAAATCAAAATTAATCATTTTGGAAATGATGACACAATTTGGAAAATATTAAAAATATTTTATCACCAAAATTTGTCATTTATGCAGTTGGAATCGAATCGAATAGCAAATAAAAAATCTTTAAAAATAATATTTTATGACTTTAAGCAATGTGCCAAGCACTTATTAAATGGAATTATTTTAATTGTTAAACAACGGGAATATTATTTTCCAAATTTTTTAATTGATTTATTAAAGCCACTTATAAGATCTTATGCTTTTATTACCCTGCTTAGAAAAAATAATTTTAGTCTATGATTCCCAAAATAATACATTTTATATGGCTTGGACCCCGAAAAAAAAACAGATTAATCAAAAAATGTATGCACAGTTGGTGCAAATTGCATCCCAACTGGGAAATAGTAGAATGGAATAATCAGCACTTCCATTTCAATGAATGTACATTTGTGAAAATGGCTTATAAAGATAAGAACTGGGCTTATTTATCAGATTATTATAGATTAAATACTTTAAACTTACATGGCGGAATTTATTTAGATACAGATATGTTAGTTATAAAACCCTTAGACAAATTACTCAATAATTCATTTTTTTGTGGATACGAAACTGAGAACATTTTGAGTTGCGGGATTATAGGTGCTGAAAAAGGACATAATTTCACTCAGAATATTTTGAATTATTATAATCTATTGGATACAGCAAATTGGCATAAAGAGTCTATTCCCAGAATTTTCACAAAGGTATATTCTGGAGTTGAGAAGGATGATATTAAAATTTATCCCATAGATTATTTCTATCCATACCCTGCTGAATCACGCTTAAATGAGATAAATATTAATTATAAGAAATATATTACTCCTAATACTATGGCTATTCATATGTGGGAATATAGTTGGTCATTTTATAGCAGGTATCAGTTATTTCTTAAAGATAAATTATTTATGAAAGCCCTGCTATCCTTCGTAAAGGAAGCATTTACAGAATCCAAAACATTTAAATGGAAGGAGTTTAGTAAGACCCTTTTTATACTTCTAGGAAAACAATAATGAACCTCTTGAATACAAAACCATTAATTTCAATACTACTTCCTATATATAATGCTGCACAATATCTTAAGGACTGTTTGGATAGCATATTCAATCAAACTTACCAAAACTTTGAAATTATTGCAATTGATGATGGTTCAACTGATAATCCTGAATTTATTTTACAAGGTTTTAAAGATTCCCGCTTACACTATTTTAAGAATGAAAGTAATTTAGGTGTTGCAAAAACCTTAAACAAAGCTTTAAAACATGCAAATGGAGAATTTATTATGCGGATGGATGCCGATGATGTTATATTACCTCATAAAATCATTGAGCAAATTGCTTTTTTTAATAAATCTCCTCAAATTGACATTCTTGGAACTTCTTTTTCTCAATTTAGCTACAACAGGCCCCTTAATAATAATTTACCGGCAAATGATAGTGATATTAAATTAGAACTGTTTTTTAGGTGCCCTTTGTGCCATCCCACCGTGATGATAAAAAGGGAGGCGCTCATTAAAAACGAATTAGAATATAATGAAAGCCTGCAAACGGCTGAAGATTACAATTTATGGACCGATGCTTGTATTAAAGGTTTAAAATTTACAAACTTACCCGAAAAAATGCTTATATACCGTCAACATGCTAATCAAAACACAGATAGATACTATGAGCAATTGCTTATCTTAGACGATATTATTAGATTAAAAATTGCCAAATTTTATTTCAAAAATATTTTGACGAAGTACACTGAAGAAGCTTACTTGAGTTTAATTAATCACAAGTTTAATGATATACGCGAACTAAAAAGAATTAAAAAAATAGTTTTAGAACTGAAAAAAACTTCTATTTCAACTATTAATCAAAAAACAATAAGCCAATTTTGGCAGCAAAAATGGTATATTTACTTAGATGACTATTGTTACAATTATACCAATATTGGATTTAGCAACTCTTTAAGGGTGTTAAAATTATACATAACCGACAAAACCTTTTTTTGCTTTTCCAGTTTAAGGAAAAAAGTGCGGTTTATCTTTGTCTGTCTGTATCTAAAGTAGTTAATTTTATTAGTTCATCGTATGTGTATTGTTTTGCAATTGAGCCGTTATCCAACTCATAAATTCGATTACAGTTTTTAAGAATTGAATAGCGATGCGCAATAATTAACATGGTTATATCTTCGTTTTCAAGATTTTTAATTGTTTCAGAAATTTCTTTTTCAGTGTTTATATCCAGGGCGCTGGTGGCCTCATCCAATATTAAAAAATCTATATTTCTATAAAGAGCTCTGGCTATGCCAATCCTTTGTTTTTGCCCATTTGAAATAAATGCACCATTCTCGCCTAACAGGGTTTCTATACCCTCTTTCCAATTGCTTACAAGTTCTGATAATTGGGCCAATCGGACGGCTCTTTCAAATCTTTTTTCGTCAATTTCAGTTTCGCCCAAAGTAATATTATCTTTAAAGGAACTGTCTAGAATATATAAGTTTTCGGGTACATATCCGATTCTGCTCCGCCATGCTGCGATATTTGTATTATCTAATTTTACCCCATCTATTTCTATTGATCCTTTTTCTTCCTGCAAAAACCGTAAAAGAAGATTTATAAAAGTAGTTTTACCTGATCCCGATTTGCCTACTAAACCAATTATTTCGCGCTTTTTAATGGTTAAAGAAATATTATTAATTACATAATTTGATTTGTTTTCATATTTATATGAAACATTTTTTAACTCAATAGAACGATTGAAATCCAATTTTACTTGATCGGCCATGCTTACCGCTTGTGAACCAAAAGTGTTAAATTCTGATAAATTATGCAGCAAATCCTTATTCCTGTTTAAGGTAAGTATTGAATTAAAAATTCTACTTATTGATGGCAATAATCTATAGGCAGCAATGCCAAAAACGGTAAAAAGTGTAAGAATTGACATAGAATTATCGGGTAAAAAAAAAGCATGAATGATAAAAATAATTAACAGTCCAAGAACTGCCACTATTTCAATCATCTTACCCGGAAGTATCTCATAAATAGTTTTTTGAATCTGTTTTTGAAACAAAGTATTACTAATTCCTAAAAAACGATTTATAAATGCAGCGCATTTATCCAGCAACCTGATATCAACAAAACCGGAAATACTCTTATTCATTAATGTGGCAGTATCTATATCTAGGTTCCAGATATCGGTTCCAATAGCTTGCATTCTTTTTCTGTAATAATTATTAAACAATAAAACTACTGGCAAAATGATTATAAAAAAAAGAGATAGAATCTGAATATTTACCATTACCAAGGTTGCTATTATTAATAAAACTACAAAAATTTCTGATATTAATTGAAAGCATGACAGAAGCACCGAGTTGGCAAAAATGGCGGGTGAATTTCGAATTTCTCTAAAAAACACGACTGAGTTATGTCGTTTATATTCATTTAGGTCTAAGTTATAAAAATTCTTAAAATTAACTTCTGTAATTCTCAATGCAACCTCATAAGTAAAATTGGCAATAATTTTATTATTCCAGATAGAAATGAAAGCTTTTAAAATAAATATCATTAACACAAATAATAGCACATATAATGTAAAAATAGCGTGAGACTGAAAGTTGAAAAAATGATATATAGAGCTAAACACGTGATTCCTTTTTGACAAAGAATTATCCATGCACAAGTTCATTATTGGCAATACCATTGCTAGACCGATAACATCTAAAATAGAATTAATAAAAGTTAACGAAACGATAGAAACTGATTTTTGTATTTCTCGCTTTGTTAGTAGTGATAGTATTTTTTTTACAAGATTAGAAATCAATTAATATTCATTAGTGTAATTTGGAAATATAATTTTTAGGCAAACTTAATATCAATTACCATATCTTAATAATGATTTCCTATAATAATATTCTGTTGGTTGTTATAAATGTTAAATTTGAACCTTAAATGTTAAATAGACTATTAATTATTATTCAGTATAGAATTTTCCAACTGTATTTTATAATTCTAAATCTTTTTGTTAAAAAATCAAAGTTTGAGTATTTATTTAAAAAATTCATTTCTAATAAACAACCTTACAATATTGTAATTATTGGTGCCCATGACGGAAAGAGTCATGATAATATCTATGAACTAATTAAATCCGACAGATTAAATGGAATTTTTGTGGAGCCCAATAAAATCTACTTCACAAGATTAAAAAAAAACTTTGAAGCCTTTTCTAACATTGAATTTGAAAATATTGCAATTCATAACACAAAGTCATATTCAGAGCTACATTATGTTGATGAAAAGGCAATGCATCAATATCCTGATTGGACCAATGGTATAGGGTCATTCAATATTAATCATTTATTAAAACATAATATAAAACCTGAGCATATTACCTCAGACTTGGTAATATGCAAATCATTAATGGAATTAATTAATGAGAAAGCTCATATTAAACCCCTCCGATTTCTACAGATTGATACCGAAGGTTATGATTTTGAGATTATTAAAAGTATTGATTTTAAAGTAGTACGACCCAAGATGATAAAATTTGAACACGTAAATTTAACTAAGTCTGAAATCCAAGAAGCACTTTTATTTTTGCAAAAACAATTCTACTTTTCATTTTTTTTACCTCATGATATTATTGCCGTAAATCCTTTCCATTTTTTCAGATCGTAATATTTAGTTATGCCAATTCAAAAACTAACCGCTGAAACCTTAGAGATAGCAAACCAAGCCGGGTTGTATTTACTTCAAGAATTTAAAACCTTTAGCCAGAAAGATATTAATGAAAAATCGCCCAATCAATTGGTAAGTTATGTAGACATTACTGCTGAAAAAATGATAGTGGAAGGACTTAGCCAATTAGTACCTGAAGCAGGATTTATTACTGAGGAAAATACAATTGTAAAAATTTCGGATACCCTAAACTGGATTATTGACCCACTAGATGGTACTACCAATTTTATGCATGGTATACCAGTTTTTGCTGTGAGTATTGCTTTGCAAAAAGGAAATGAAACCTTGCTGGGCGTGGTGTATGATGTGTGTAATGATAACATGTTTTATGCCGATGAAACCGGAGCTTATTGCAACGGTATTTCAATTTCAGTTTCTGATAATATGGTACTAAACAAAAGTTTATTGGCCACCGGATTTCCGTATTATGATTTTGATGGAATGGAAAACTATATGAATGTGCTGAAAGAATTGATGCAACACTCGCATGGATTGCGACGCTTAGGAAGTGCCGCTATAGATTTAGCTTACGTAGCTTGTGGAAAATTTGAAGGTTTTTTTGAATACGGATTGCAACCTTGGGATGTGGCAGGAGGAGCTTATATTGTAAAACAAGCCGGAGGAAAAGTGACTGACTTTAGTGGAGGCAACGATTATATTTTTGGTAAAACCATGGTGGCAGCTAATAGCCACATTTATGAGCCTTTTTATGCCATAATCAACAAAAATTTTAATTCAGGTAAATGATTTTAAAAACTATTTACCGCCTCTGTGGAACGCTCATTCTTAGTGGAATCTTTAGCAATAGCAATGCACAACAAACTGTTGAACCAACAAAAGTCAACGACTTTTATTCATTTATTACCTTGTCCATTTCCGACAGTACTAATAAAAATACAAAACTCGATGGTCTAAAATATACCTCCCTTAAAATTGAAGTCCAAAAACCTTTTGAAAACCCAATTCTAATAGCCTTTAAAAATACAAATGGCTCATTAAACAGTTTAAGCACTTACTTTTCTGAAAACGCAGATGAAGGATTTGACGGAACATTTTCTTGCCCGCTTCAAATTTTTGATACTCCGCAAACTGAACTAAATATTAATTGGGGGGATTTTAAAGGATTTGTAAAAATTGAACTTTTTCATGCTCCAAAACTAGAGTTAGTTTCAGCTAATAAAAATTTTAAAACCTCAGACCGATGCTCAAAACCACAAATGATAAGTTATTCGGAATGGCGATCAGGACTTCCCGACCCAAAACCACCAAGAGAAGCCACCGAAGTGGAACATTTGGTTGTACATCACTCAGCCGGCAGTAATACCGATACCAATTATCTAAATACCATTCGCAATATTTATTTGTTTCATACCCAAAGTAATGGTTGGGATGACATTGGTTATAATTTTTTAGTAGCACCCAATGGGGTTGTTTTTAATGGCCGCGACCCAAAGGGAGTTGCAGATGATGACAATATTTTGGGCGCTCATTTTTGTGGTAAAAACCAAAATACCATGGGTGTTTGCATGTTAGGTGATTTTATGAAAGTGAGACCTACCGAAAAAGCTATTTTTTCTCTAAAATACTTGTTGGCTTGGAAACTAAAGAAAGATGGCATAAATGCTTTTGGTCAAACAAAGCATCCACAAAATACCGGTAGTTTATTAAACAATCTTTGTGGACATAGAGATGGCTGTAATACCGATTGTCCGGGCGATTCACTCCATGCATTATTACCCTCAATTAAAGCTGAATCTGCTCGAATTGCTGACAGTTGTGGTTTGGTTTTATCAAATTTGGAATTAAAATCTAATACAGAGACCAACTTTTTTCCTAACCCAAGTGCCGGAATAGTTACTATTAACCTTAACAAAAAAGTTAGAATGCCTTTAATTTTGGTTTATGGAATTAAAGGAAACTTGGTATACCAATCAACATTTCCGCCTAATAAACCTTTTCATATAAATTTACCATCAGGTCTCTATTACTTTAAAATTTTGGATGAGAAATCACTTATTTTTAAAGGTATTTTAAAACTTGAGCTATAAAATATTTTCTGCCATTAAGGTGTATTATGCTTTAAAATAATTATTTGCTCGTCCTTTTGTATTGTTTACTTTTGCGCCTTAAGGTATGTGGGAAAAAATTGCTAATATTTTACTTCGCAATAGGCTTTGGTTAATCATAATTTTGATTGGAGCTACGGTGTACATGGCCTATGAATCCAAGAATATTAAGATGGCTTACGATAATCCTAAGTTCATTCCTGATGACGATTCGGATTTAGTTGTTTACAAAGATTTTAAGAAACTTTTTGGGGATGATGGAAGTGTGATGGTTATTGGGATTAGAGATCCTAAAATAAAAAAATTAGCTTTTTTTAATGATTGGTATGACCTTACCGAACAAATTGAAAAGACTAAAGGTATAAAACAAATACTTTCCATAGCCAACATTAGAGCTATGGTTGTTGATGACTCTACCTACACATTTGGTCAATCTAAGGTTTTTGCGCATCGCCCGGTTAGTCAAACCGAATTGGATACCCAATTAGCCAAAATGCACACCCTTAAATTTTATGAGGGATTGATTTATGACAAATCAGGCGACCTTACCATTATGGCTATAACCATGGAATCAAGCCTTTTGGACAGTCGTGAACGGATTGACTTTGTTGAGAAGCTTGAAAAACAAGTAAGAGAACTTTGTGAAAAACATGATGTAGAACCTCATTTTTCAGGATTACCATACATACGAACCGAGTTTTCAAAAAAGGTAAAACACGAAATAATTTTATTTACAGCACTCTCCTTTTTAATCACTTCGTTGATTATGCTGTTTTTCTTCCGTTCGCTTTATACCCTTTTATTTGCGCAGCTTGTAGTAATAATGGGCGTAATTTGGACGGTAGGTATTAATGCCGTTTATGGTTTTAAAATAACTCTTTTCACTGGTTTAATGCCACCTTTAATGGTGGTAATAGGTATTACCAACTGTATTTATTTACTAAATAAATACCATGATGAATACCGTAAACATGGTAACCAAATGAAGGCATTGCACCGCGTTATTTCAAAGGTAGGTGCTGCTGTTTTCTTTATTAATCTTACCACAGCATTTGGTTTTGGAGTATTCTATTTTTCAGGCAGTTCTGCCCTTCGCGAGTTTGGTATCGTTTCATTTTGGGCCATAATGGCGGTCTATGTTATTTCCATGGTATTGATACCTATTATTTTTAGTTATCTGCCGGCTCCTTCAAAAAAACAAACCAAACATTTAGATCGCAAATTTTTACAAGTAGTGGTTGACTGGCTGGTAAAAATGATAACCTTTAAACGAAAACTCATTTATATTGTAACCATTGTTCTTTCTATTATATCCATTGCAGGTTTATTTTTAATAACCTCAGTTGGTTATATGGTAGATGATATTTCGAAAACTGACCCTTTATATACCGACCTTAAATTTTTTGAAAAAAATGTGAAGGGCGTAATGCCTTTTGAAATAATCATTGATTCGAAAAAGAATGCGGGAATAAAAAATGTTAGAACCCTACAGCGGATAGATAAATTGGAGCATGACATTGGAATGATGCCCGAATTTTCGAAGTCCATTTCACTGGCAAAAATGTTGCGATTTGCAAATCAGGCTTATTATGAAGGAGATTCTATCCGGTATTTAATACCAAGTATTATGGACTTAAGTACGATTATGAGTATGATGCCGGCCGGTAATGAGAACGGCAATATAATACATAATCTGGTTGACAGTAATTTTAGAAAAGCTAGAATTAGTTTTCAAATGGCCGATGTTGGGTCAAAACGAATTCAGGAGATTAAAGACAGTGTAAGAAAAAAAGCGTATGAAATTTTTCCACAAGAAGACTTTAAAATTTCACTTACAGGAAATAGTGTTATCTTTTTAGAAGGTAATAAATATTTGTTTGACAGTCTTTTTTCGAGTGTTCTCTATGCCTTATTGGCCAATTCACTCATTATGGCCTTTATCTTTTTCAATTGGAGGATGATTATTATTTCCTTTATTCCCAACATTATACCCTTAATAATGACCATTGCTATTATGGGATTTTGTAAAATTGATTTTAAACCAAGTAGCATTATCGTTTTTTCAATAGCATATGGTATTGCAGTAGATTACAGCATCCACTTTTTGGCCAAATACCGACAGGAACTTAAAAAGCATAAGTATAATATCCCAAAGGCTGTTTCTAGTGCTTTAAAAGAATCGGGAGTTAGTATGATATATTCAGCAGTGGTGCTATTCTTTGGATTTTTAATTTTCGCCTTTTCATCTTTTGGGGGAACCATAATGCTTGGAATTTTAACAAGTATCAATCTTGTACTTGCCCTGTTATCTAATCTTATTTTGTTACCATCACTTCTTCACAGTTATGATGTAGCCATTGCCAAAAAGAATGAAGGAAGTGGATTGGTAGATTTAGATAGTTTTGAATAGTATTTGATTGAGAAATATGAAAATGCTATTTCAAAATCAGCTTTTCTCCCGAGTACCAAACTACTTTTCCTTGTTTACTAAGTAAGGCTTTTTCATAGGTTTCTAGTTTGCCTTTTTTATAGCTATGTTTATCTGTGTATTCAACTGTGGCAAAACCGAATTTATCAAATTGAAAAGGATTAACAAATTGAGGTTTTATAATTACTTCTCCTTTTTTATTAATGAGTCCCCACATTTGGTTCTCATCCAATATGATTGCTAATCCATTTGAAAAAAAGCTATACGCATTAGCAAATTTTAAAGGAATAATTCTTTTACCTGATTTGTTAATATAGCCAAATTTACCATCAAGGCTAACCCTTGCCAGTCCTTCATAAAAGGCCTCTGTGGCATCATACTCTGGTTTTATTACCATTTTACCCTTTGTGTCAATGAACCCCCATTTATTATATATTTTTACCGAAGCCAATTCTTCATTAAAGTAAGATACTTCCTCATAAACACAAGGAGTAGCTGGTTGTCCTTTTTTATTCATAAAACCATATTTATTATCAACTGTAGAATATGGTGCAAATCCATTATAAAATTCACCGGTAAAATTTTCATTGGGGATATCAATTACCGGCCAACCTGTGGTATCAATATAAACCGTATAATGATTCATTCGTTTGCATTTAGCCAATCCATTGTCAAAGGCATCTACTGTTTCATAATCTACAGAGAGTTCTTTTAGTTTCCCGCTTTTTGAAAGTATGTACCACTGAAATCCAGATTTTGTTACTGTCCAGCTATGGTCCATATCATAACTTCCATCCCCATCAAATAGCTTATCATTAATAGGCAAACCTTGTGTATTGATATAGTGATAAAAATAATCAGGTTCAATACCATCCAATGAAATTTTAAGCGGCATTGGTTCAACCGCAACCCTGGCAATGCCATTGTAAAAATAAAAAGGTTCCAAATACTTGCCTTTAATTATCGTATCACCTTTATCGTTAAGGCAGCCCCATGCGTTAGTATCTGTTGGCTTCTTCTTAAAATTGATACAGATTAATCCTTCTGAAAATTCAAGGTTAATAGCCATTTTTTGGTGTTCGCCTGCAGGACATTTCTGTCCTAATGTGTCAATAAAAAAACAGCTATTACTTTCGGGGTCGTCCACTCTATACCATAATTTTTGAGCCTTTAAACCTAATCCTGAAAATATGAATGAGAGAAGTAAAATTACTTTGTGTATCACTAGTTTTTAAAGTTTGGCAAACTTATAATATTTGAAGAATAGATAAATGCTTTAATATTTTATAACTCTCTTTTCAATCTTTTTATTTTCATTTGTCAAATGAATACTCTAAAACAACTTCTTCTTGCAGCATGATTTGTTTGCCTATCATCAAGTTTATTTTCACAATCCATGAATATGGAATTTTGGTTTGGGTAAAAAATAAACAAAAAATCGGGTGCTAAAGGAAATTATTGGGGTTTAGATTTTAATATGATAATTATTAAAAATTAAACTCGTTTATACAGAACAGGAGACCATATCCCAGATTACGAACAAATTGATGAGAGGGATTTGAGCTTAGGTTTTTCACCTTTTTTACAACCTGATGGAACCCAATTCACAACTAAGGTCTATTATCAACTATCATTTTTAAAAACTGACTATTGACACCCAAACAGAGCGATTAATTCATATACTTGGAGTGCTGACCCCTATGATAAAATTAAAGGAAATTCAAGAAGATTAGGAATTTTTTGTAAAGTATAATTTGGTAAAAAACAAATGATAATGGGTTTTCGGGTTAAAGGATTCCCATTATAAACTTGAAAATAATTTCCCTCCAAAAATTCTTATCTTCGCATCCTTTTTACAATGACTGTGCAGAAAGCCGCCGACCAAAAACTATACCCAGAATATAAACAAGCTAACTTTCCTGAATTTGAAAAGGAAGTAGCCCAGTTTTGGAAAGACAAAAATATTTTTCAAAAATCTATTGACAACCGCAATGGAGCTGAGGATTTTGTGTTTTATGAAGGACCTCCCTCGGCCAATGGAATGCCTGGCATTCATCACGTGATGAGCCGCACCATTAAAGACCTTTTTTGCAGATATAAAACACTACAAGGATTTAAAGTAGAACGCAAAGCCGGTTGGGATACTCATGGATTACCTATTGAACTGCAAGTTGAAAAATCTTTAGGAATTAGCAAAGATGATATTGGAAAAAAAATAAGTGTTGAGGATTACAATGCTGCATGTCGCAAGGATGTAATGAAATTCAAAGGGGTTTGGGATGACTTAACCGAACGCATTGGGTATTGGGTTGATCTCGAAAATCCTTACGTAACCTACGAAAATGAATACATTGAAACCGTTTGGTATTTATTAAAAGAAATTTACAAAAAAGGATATTTATATAAAGGATACACTATTCAGCCATACTCTCCTGCTGCCGGTACAGGATTAAGTTCTCACGAACTTAACCAACCCGGTACTTACAGGGATGTTAAAGATACAACGGTTGTAGCCCAATTTAAGATAAAAGGAGAACTAACAGGTTTTAAAAACCAATCTGGTCTTGACACATATTTCCTGGCTTGGACCACTACTCCATGGACTTTGCCATCAAACACGGCCTTGGCCGTTGACCCAAAAATAAGATATGCCTTAGTTAAAACCTATAATCAATACACATTCCAACCTATTCAGGTTATTTTGGCCAAAGATTTGGTTAAAAAATTCTTTGCTGAAGAGGATACACAGCTAACTTTTGATAATTATGAAGCAGGTGATAAAAAAATTCCTTACCAAATACTAACTGAATTTGTTGGGAATGATTTAATAGGTTCTTCCTATGAGCAATTATTAGCTTATAGCTTACCGGCAGAAAACCCGGAAAAAGCCTTTAAAGTAATAGCCGGAGATTTTGTTAGTACTGAGGATGGAACCGGAATTGTTCACATTGCCCCAACCTTTGGAGCCGATGATGCAAGGGTTGCGAAACAAGCTGGTGTGCCTGCCATGCTTATAATGAACGAAGATGGAAAATTAGTTCCTTTGGTAGATTTACAAGGAAAATTTGTAAAGGAGATGGGAGATTTTGCGGGCAAATATGTTAAAAATGAATATTACTCCACACCTCCTGATAAATCAGTAGATGTGGAGTTAGCCATAAAATTAAAGGAAGAAAATAAAGCCTTTAAAGTAGAAAAATACGAGCATAGCTACCCGCATTGCTGGCGAACCGATAAACCTATTTTATACTACCCGATGGAAAGTTGGTTCATAAAAACCACTGCCGTTAAAGACAGGTTAATAGAACTTAACAAAACTATCAACTGGAAACCGGAACACACCGGAGAAGGACGATTTGGTAATTGGTTAGAAAACATTGTCGATTGGAACTTAAGCCGCAGCCGCTACTGGGGCACACCTTTGCCGATTTGGAGAACGGAAGATGGAAGTGAAGAAATTTGTATAGGTTCTATTGAAGAATTAAAAGAGGAAGCGGCCAAATCTGTTAAAGCCGGATTTATCACTGAATCGGCTTTTGAGAGTGGTCATGGATTGGATTTGCACCGTCCTTATGTAGACAATATCATCTTAGTATCGGCTTCAGGAAAACCTATGACCCGCGAAACAGATTTGATAGATGTTTGGTTTGATAGTGGTGCCATGCCTTATGCTCAATGGGGATTGAATAAGTCTGATTCAAAATCACCTTTTGGTCAAGGATTTGAAGGGGCTTTCCCTGCCGACTTCATTGCCGAAGGTGTTGACCAAACGCGTGGGTGGTTCTTTACATTGCACACTATTGCCACCATGCTTTTTGATTCCGTAGCCTATAAAAATGTAGTAGCCAACGGACTTGTATTGGATAAAAACGGCAACAAAATGAGTAAACGGTTGGGAAATACTGTTGACCCATTTGAAACCGTTAATAAATTTGGAGCTGATGCCACCCGCTGGTATTTAATTGGCAATGCCGCTCCTTGGGAAAACTTAAAATTTGATATTGAAGGACTGGCTGAAACCCAACGTAAGTTTTTTGGAACTCTATATAATACCTATTCCTTTTTTGCCTTGTATGCCAATCTTGATGGTTTTACAAATTATGAAGACAACCGTGTAACCTGGGATAAACTATCTGAACTTGATAAATGGATTTTATCTGCTCTGCACAAATTGGTGGTAGAAGTAAGAGAAAGTTTGGATAATTTTGAACCACACGTTGCTACGAGAGCTATTCAGGATTTTGTGAATGATAACTTAAGTAACTGGTTTGTGCGTTTATCACGTCGTCGTTTTTGGAAAAGTGAATCATCTGAAGATAAACAAGCTGCATTTGAGACCCTACAAGAATGTTTGGTAGTTGTGAGCCAATTAATGAGCCCCATTGCTCCTTTCTTTTCAGATTGGTTGTACAACAATATGACATTAAACATTAGAGAAAAAGCCATTATTAATAATACGCAATTAAAACATGAGTCGGTTCATTTAACCGATTTGTTAGAAGCAAACTTAGAACGTATAGATACCGAACTTTTAGAACGAATGGAACTTGCCCAGCAAATTTGCAGCATGGTTTTAGCTATTCGCAAAAAAGAAAAAATAAAAGTTCGCCAACCTTTGCAAAGCATTCTGATTCCCGTACTTGACAAACATTTTGAAGAACAAATTTCGTTGGTAAAAGACCTTATTTTATCAGAAGTAAATGTTAAGGAAATAAACTTTTTGCATGATGGTGAGAAATCCATCATTATAAAGTCTGCCAAACCCGATTTTAAAAAATTAGGTCCAAGAGCCGGTGCTGCTATGAAAGAAATTAGCGCCGCCGTAAATCGATTTACGGATAAAGATTTAAATTTATTAGAACAAAATGGCAGCTTGGATATCAAATTATCAAGTGGCTCGTTTACAATAAACAGAGACGAACTAGAAATAGTTACCAAAGATGTGGAAGGATGGCAAGTAGCAGTAAGCGGTAAAATTACAGTTGCTCTAGACCTCACTATTTCTGAGGAATTAAAAAAAGAAGGCTTTGCTCGCGAAATTGTGAATAAAATTCAGAACATGCGCAAAGACAATGGATATGAGGTAAACGACCGTATTTCTGTAAAGATTACTCCACAAATTGATATTGACAGCACCTTGTTGGTATTCAAAAATTATATTTGCAACGAAATTTTAGCTGATAGCATTTTTTCAGAAGAAATAAGCGGGGGTGAAACCACTGATATTAACAATATTGAAGTAAAAATAAAAATAAATAAGGTTTATGGAAATTGAAAACAAAGAAAGAACCCGTTACAACGATCAGGAACTTCAGGAGTTTAAAGAACTTATTTTAAAAAAATTAGAATCAGCTAAAGCGGAGTTGAAAGATCTTTCTGAATCTGCTAATAATTCCAATGGAACCGACGATACCGGTAGTGTATATAAAACGATGGAAGATGGCAGTTCAACCTTACTAAAAGAAAGTAATTCACAACTTGCCGGAAGACAACGAAAGTTCATAGATAATCTTGAAATGGCCCTTCTTAGAATTGAAAATAAAAGTTACGGCATTTGTAAGGTTACCGGAAAGCTTATAGCCAAAGAACGATTAATGGCAGTGCCTCATACTACTCAAAGTATGGAAGCTAAACTTAAACAATACAAATAGAACTTTTGGAAGCATCAAAAAAAAAGTTCTACTATTTATTAGCTGCTTTTATAGTTATTGCAGTACTTTTTTTTGACCAATGGTTAAAAATATGGGTGCTCAAACACATGTACCTTGGGCAAACAAAATCTATGCTTGGCAATTGGTTCTTTCTTCATTTCACCGAAAACAATGGAATGGCCTTTGGGATTGAATTAGGTGGAGTTACAGGTAAATTAATTCTGACTGCCTTTCGCTTATTAGCTGTTGTCGGCATTATTTGGTATTTAATAAAGCAGGTTAATTCTAAAGTACATAATGGACTTATCGTTTGCATTTCATTAATATTAGCAGGAGCTATTGGTAATATAATCGATAGCGTTTTTTATGGTGTTTGGTTTACCGATTATGTTACTTATGATGATAAGGGAAAGTTTTTCTTAGGAAGAGTTGTTGATATGCTGTATTTCCCAATTATCGAAACCCGCTACCCATCATGGTTCCCATTTTGGGGTGGTCAGGATTTAACATTTTTTAGACCTATTTTTAATATTGCCGATGCAAGCATAAGTTCGGGAATTTTTGCCATCATTGTTTTTCAGAAAAAATTCTTTGGCCACATTTTAGAAACTCCATTAA
The DNA here is from genome assembly GCA_945897885.1 of Chitinophaga pinensis. Lineage (GTDB taxonomy): Bacteria > Bacteroidota > Bacteroidia > NS11-12g > UBA9320 > JABWCE01. The sequence goes on along the minus strand of CAMDGU010000003.1, from coordinate 76,171 downwards.
TGACTGAAACAAGTGAAGAAAATGTTACAGTATATAACGAAGAAACTGATACTTCAAATACAGAAGAATCTCATACAGTAAGGTCAGAGCAAGAATCTACTGAAGATGATTCTACTTCTAAAAAAAACTAAATCTATTTATCACCTTCTTTATCTTTATTTTCCTTGCGCCAAAAATTGCGGAAAATAAAGTACACTCCAATAAAAACTATTGTTGTAATCAAAACTTCTGATAACAACATTTGGTTTACGAATTCGTCGCGGGTTGGGTTGGGTTTCATTAATATTTTATAAAATTGACCACTTGAAGTGAGCCTTCAAAATTAATAGTTATAAAATACATTCCGGCCACAAGAGTATTAATATTTATTGTATTAAAGTCTGTCATTTCTTTAATAATAATTACTCTACCTGCTACATCAAATAATTTTACTTCCATTCCATTTTTTAAACCCTTAATAAAAAGTTTGTCATGAGCTGGGTTAGGATAAACCAAGAATGAATTTTTATTTATTGTATTTAACGAATTTGGATTGGTTAACTTAAATATTTCAGAGGTATCCGCACAAAAACCACTATCTTTTGAAACCACAGTAACCTTGTACATACCCCATTCCATTTTACCCGACGGAAATACAAATTGTGAATCGCTGGCAATTTGAACCATAGTATCATTTTTAAACCACTTGTAGGCAAAAGCTTTATCAAAATTTCTTATAACTACACCATTTACATTTTTAGCTAATAATGGTTTTACAGGACGTTCGTAGGTTGTTATAGCCATTTCTGCCGAGTCATAACACTTTGTAACTGTATCCACTACAATTAATTTATAACTCTCTTTTGTAAACCGAGCAGCTGTTATAAAGACCGGCCTTATAATGGTAGAATCTGATAGATTCTTGCCGGGGTGCCAAGCATATTTTAATGTATTCCAGTTACCGGTTGTATTGGAAGTGCCTATTGGCATAACAAAACCTGTATAACACGTTTTTAATTCAGGTTGGCAATCGATATAAGGATTAGGTAATTTATAAGCATAAATATTTTTTTGAGAGGAGCAAGAACCGGTCGTTGAAGTAACTTTTACTAAAAAAGTATCATTAAAATTCAATTGATACTTGGGATTAAACTCTGTTTTTACTGTAGGATATTTTTTACTGGTCCATTCAATTTTTGTATTGTTTATGGAATCTCCACCTACATATACCCAAGTATTTGCGCAAGCTTTAATTGTATCTTTAAACGGAATTTTTATAGCACTTGATGGCTTTATAACAACCGAATCCTTTAATAAACAATTACCTAAAATTGGAGATTTGATCAATCTAATCGCTGTTTGAGAGGTATATGTCTTTTGATAAGTACTTAATGAATTGCTTATTTTTTTACCATTTTCGAACCATAAATAATTTACAAAACCTGAGTCTATATCCTTATTCGTTCCTAAAGTTAAGGTTGTGTTATTGCAAAAGAATATAGTATCCTTATTACTGATATTAATTGTAGGTATATAAGGAACTATTACCTCCATTTCATTTAAACTATAAAAAGCAGGGCTGGTACTGCGAACCCTAATTTTATAATTACTACCATTAAATCGCCTGTTTGGCGGCAAAACTACCCTATAGTTGGATGGCTCGGTCGTTGTTTTTTCACTACCAATTAATATTGCAGATGAAAATTTTCCATTGGCATCTGATAGCTCCACATAAAAAGTATTGGATGAATTATAAGTTCCTTTTCCTTTAAACTGTAAACTTACATTTACATTAAATGTATCACCCGGACACTTGGCAGTATCCACATCATTGATATAAACCATGTGTAATTTATAAAACTCAACCTTATTACAATTTGAACAAGCCAAAACAATAACATCATAATCTTTATTAAAGAATAAACCTGCAGGCTTGCTATACATGGCAAGGTCTTTGGCATTTTTAAAATCTTTATCCAACCTATAAAAATAACTATTTCCCCAACTTGTAGCATAGAAATTCCCCTGTAAATCTTCCTCAATACTATTGATGTTATCAATTGAAGTTGTGTTTACTAACGATGCATTTCCGGTAGAAGTATTAATTGAATAAACAGCAGATTTTGTAGTATCGGTTGTTACCAGCAATCGGTTTTTACTATCAAATAATAAGGCCTTTGGATTGCGAACATAAGAATTTAAGGTTGTAAATGCTGGCGTGTAAAATGGTGCAGGACCAACTACTACTTTAAATATTTTATGGGCTAATGGGTCACTAATGTAAAACGTACCGGGAGTTGTTTTATCGGCTTCGGCATCTTCCAAATCTATAGCTCCAGGTACATTAAAGGATGCAATGTAAGAATACCCATCAGCATCATAAACTTTCACTTCGTTACTATCCAAAATCAACAATCCATTGTATGGGCCAAATGATGCAAATAAAATATCTTTAGGGCGTGTGAGCCCTTTAATTATATCTGTCTTGTCAAAATTTGAATCCAGTTTTGTAATGGTTTTTCCGGCAAGATTTGAAATAAAATAAGCTTTAACAGAAGGATAATAAGCTACACTATTGGGTTTATCATAGGCAAGTGCAGAAACCACCCAAGTTGAAAGCATTAGGAAAAGTACTTTTTTAAGCATAATTATTAAGAGTTCATTTTTGGTAGTAATGTTGCTTTTGTTTTGGTGAAATTTTCAAATTGTTTTTGAACTATTTCGATCCCCTCTTCAAAGCTATGCGGATTGTATTCCAATTCCTTTATGGCTTTGGAAATATCAAATCCGGTTATTGGTGGTCTTTTGGCAGGTTGATTCAGGGTGTTGCTATTGGTTCGTTCCACATTATCCATTTCAAAACCAAAAAACGTTGCCACACGGCTCACCAACTCATAAATATTCATATAATCTTTACCCGAAATATTAAAAATTCCCATCGCTTCATGCTTTTCCAAAAGCTGGCAACCCATTGCCAAATCTTCAGCTAAGGTTGGGGTACGGTATTGGTCATCCACCACTTTTATTTGCTTTTTGTTTTCCAATGCGTCTTTGGCCCACAATACAATATTGCTTCGGCTCATATCGGCCACAAGTCCATAAACCAATACGGTTCTGGCAATTGCCCAATTATCTGAACCGTTCATTACTATTTCCTCTGCTTTTAATTTTGAAGCACCATAAAAACTTAAAGGATTGGGTTGTGCATCTTCCTTGTAGGGTCCTGAAGTGCCATCAAAAATAAAATCGGTAGAAAGGTGAATTAGATGAGCATTTACTCGTTTGGCAGCTTCTACCACATTTCTCACAGCATCAATATTTTGCAATACACACGATTCATGGTCAAGTTCGCAAGCATCTACATTGGTCATAGCAGCTGTGTGAATAATACACTTCGGCTGATATTTATCAACCACACGTTGTACTTCCTTGCTATTGGTTATATCCATTTCCGCATAGATATAGCCATTTTTTATGAGATGCCTGTTAATGCCGCGGCCTGTTGCAATAAGTTTTATCTCTAAATTTTGAAGATATAAATCCGTTAACTTCTGGCCCAGCAATCCATTGCTTCCTGTTACTAAAACTGTTTTCATTAATTATTACAAAAATAGATGGCTAGGGATAAAGATTGTTAGTGTTAAAAATATTTTTAAACCTTTTTCTGAACCTTTTTAGTAAACCTTTTTAGTAAACCTTTTTAGTAAACCTTTTCAGAACCACATAGTCACATAGGAACATAGGTTTTCACATAGTGGTTCAATAAATTCCTATGTGTATTGTCTATGTTTACTATATACTATGTGGTTCAATCTTTTTATTGAACCTTTTAAAATCGCAGAAGGCATAGGTTTTCATATAGTGCCTCAATAAATTTCTATGTGTATTTCCTATGTTTAACTATGTCCTATGTGGTTTAATCTTTTTATTGAACCTTTTAAAATCGCAGAAGGCATAGGTTTTCACATAGTGGTTCAATAAATTCCTATGTGTATTGTCTATGTTTACTATGTACTATGTGGTTCAATCTTTTTATTGAACCTTTTAAAATCGCAGAAGGCAAAGGTTTTCATATAGTGCCTCAATAAATTTCTATGTGTATTGTCTATGTTTACTATGTCCTATGTGGTTTAATCTTTTTATTGAACCTTTTAAAATCGCATAAGGCATAGGTTTTCATATAGTGCCTCAATAAATTCCTATGTGTATTTCCTATGTTTACTATGTCCTATGTGGTTCAACCTTTTTATTGAACCTTTTAAAATCGTAGAAGGCATAGGTTTTCAAATAATGCCTCAATAAATTTCTATGTGTATTTCCTATGTTTACTATGTCCTATGTGGTTCAACCTTTTTATTGAACCTTTTAAAATCGCAGAAGGCATAGGTTTTCATATAGTGCCTCAATAAATTTCTATGTGTATTTTCTATGTTTACTATGTCCTATGTGGTTCAATCTTTTAATTAAACTATCCTCTTATTTATACAATCCTACTTATACCTGTCCAAATACCGTTTTATTTTTTGCTCCAAATTTTCATTCATACCCTCATTATGCAGAGTCTTGTGGGCAAATGCTTTGCTTAGCTTTTCAGCTTCAGCTGCTTTTTCTATAGCTGTTTCGGTAAAGCAAGTTTCAATAAACCTTTGCCAAACATAATCAATTGCCATTTGGTTGGGATGTGCATGGTCAGCTTCAAAAAACCGATAATCCCGCAATTCATCGGTCACAATTTCATAGGCTGGAAAATAATAGCTGTCGTTATCTCCAGATTTCAATAACTCACTAATAGCCAAAATTAATGTAGCCTTGCTGCGTTGATTTTCAATAATACCATCCCGCAAATGCTTCACAGGACTAATGGTAAATAAAATCTTACTATCAGGATTATGTATTCTTATCTTTTTTAAGGTTTCATTTAATGAACTAACAATGGTTTGTACATCCAATAGCTCCTTTTCAAATTCATGATTTGGTATCTTATGGCAATTGGCCACAATCTTGTTTTCCCTTAAATGCTTATAAACCCAAGCTGAACCTAATGTTACTATTAGTATATCGGCTGCTTTAATGGCCGCATTGGCTCCCATTAACGATGTGTTTATTTCTTCTACCACCTTATTGGCATTAGGTCCTGAAAATCGCCCGTGATGATCAAACGAAATAAAACGTCCCTCTTGATTTTGAGTTAAATCGTCTTTCTTATAAACCTCTAAATTCAATATTCTATTAATCGAATTGGAAATGGATAAAGGGTTAAATAAAATCCCAAAAGGATTAATAGTGGTTTTAAATCCTGCCATATTTAGCCTATTTCCTATATGTTCGGTAAAACAAGACCCTATCAATACGATTTTGCTATCCTCCTTAATAACTTTAAAGGTTTCAATAGGAAATTTTATAAAAAAACTAATACTCATTTATTGGTTCAAATATCAATAAAAAAGGGCTTTTGAAGCCCTTTTAGAAAATAATATATTTATAAATTATCTTATCAAATGCACCATTCCTTTATAAAATTCACTGTTTCTATCATTACGCATAATATGTATTGAATAAATAAATATATCTGCTTCAGTAGCTTGGCCATTTATCATACCATCCCAAGGAGTATTGCCACTATACACCAATTGCCCCCATCGGTTGAACACCTTCATATCATAACTTACAATACCCATCATTGATGGCAAAAATTTATCATTAAGTCCGTCACCATTTGGGGTAAAGCTATTTGGAACATACGTTTGCGGTTCAAAATCTATGCATTCATAGTTGCTATACATTTTTACTCCATTGTGATTGGCTACATATCGGTAACATTTTTTTAGGAAGCCGGGGTGGGCAAAGTTATCGTCGCGGTATGGATTAATAGGATTCGTTTCCCATAAGGAAAGATTTATAGCGTGACGGTAGGTCCATTCCAACTCTAAGGATTGCGAAAACCCTAAACCTACATCAGGAGTATAGGTAAGTATAGAGGCTTCATTGGCTGGTAATCTTTCACCTATTATCCATTGCGGTTTTACTCTATTCTTAGCAGATGATACCTTACCGCAGCTATCAATTGCCAGTATTTTATAATAACTGGGCGTTTTAAAAATCCCTATGTCAGTATAATTTGTTTGTGTGGTATTGGTTAATAAACTAAAATTATTACCATCTGCCGAACGGTAAACATTGTATGAAGTGGCTGCCTGATGGTTTTGCCATTCCAAATGTAAATGATTAAGAGTGTCGTAGCTTGCCAAAGTAATGGCTATACTATCGGTAGGCAAAAGCCCTTTGGATATAAAAAACTGAATGGAATCGGTACGGATAACACAACCTGTATGTCCGTATAATTTTTGTACAGCCCAATAATGCCCATGCTTATTAAAGGTGTAATCAAACTTTGGGGTGCTAATGGTTTTCCATTGGGCTGAATCACTAAACCAATACTCTTTTTTGGTAACATTTAAGGTTACGGTATCCGTAAAATTAGCCATAAATGGAGAACAGCCTTGTTGATTCATCACACTAAAACCTGCTTTGGGCGCATCTACCACACGGATGTATTGATTTTTTACAAGTGTACTATCACAATACCCGTTGCTATAAAAAAGACTTACTGTATAAATACCCGGTTTGGTGTAAATATGGGTAGGTTCTTTGTCATTTGAAGTTGTTCCATCGCCAAATGTCCAAACATATAATGGAATTCCGCCCGGCTTAGACACTAATGAAAAACTAAAATTTTTAAACTGTAATGGTAGATAGCGACATATAATTGTATCTGTGGCACTAAACACAGCTATAGGCTTTTTAGGAATGTCAATAAATAATGTATCCTCGTACCATTCACCGTAAACCGCAGATGAGCTATACCCATAAACTTTATATGGGTATTTACCACTTTTAGTATAGATCACAATAGGTTCAAAAGTTGAAATAGTATCTTCAAAATTCCCTGCTATTGTTCGGCTAAAGTACCAAGTAAACTTATCCATCTTTAAGCTAAGGTCGGAATTGTTTTTTACCGTTACCTTAGCATCACAGCCATAGTCAATGGATGGCTTCGTCTTTACATAATCGTACCAACGATTGGCAGGTGAATTGTAGTTGTTAAGGATATTTTCATCTTGCAAAACGAAGGGATAAATATTGCGTTTAAAATTATTATTTCCATAAATATTGGGAGTTTCATTGCAATGAATATATGATTTCCTAATTTGATTAACCAAGGTATTGTCGGTAAAATAAAGTTTACCATCCGGCATTAATTTAAAAGTACAATAATTAAATTGTTTGCCTAATCCCGAATACTTAGGAATAACATTGATATTATTTATTTTATTCAAATTAAACTGGTAAATACAGGTATCGGGAGACTCTGAAAGCCCAACTCTTCCAAATTTAATATATTGACGTGTATTTCTATTATAATAAAAGCTATCATTAGGGCTGGTTTCTTCTTGCCATCCGCCAATAATATTTAATACGGAATCCGTTTTATAATTGTAAGACCCATTATATACAAGCCTGCTTTCGCCGAACTTCAAATTTACTTTATCAATCTTTATAGTTGTAATAGTTGAATAATCCTGAACAAGGGTGTCAAATTTAGATGTATATAAATTTTGTTTATACAAGCCATAATGGGAACGCAATATTACCGTATTGCCCGAATGAGATAAACTTTGAAATGTGGCTTTCCCTGAGAGGTATAATCCTTTAAGCCCATCTGGGATTACTGGTTCATTATAATATTCTTTTATAAGTAAAGTATCCTTATGCTCAATAGGTTTCCCGTAGTTATATACCTGTAAATTAAGGGAATCCTTATTTCTCCATATTATTATAAACTTATTATCGTATAGGCGTTTTACTAGATTATATGCCAAAAGGGCTTCATTGCGTGGCACTATCCCAATTTTTAACTTATGCCTTCCCTGAACAATGCCCCCCTTTCCACCATTTAACCTTTTATCATACTCACTTAGCAATATTTTACTAAATGTATCTTTCTTACCATTATAAATGTATAACATGCCAATTCTGTTAACATCAATTTTTAAAAAGCAGACGGATTGGATAGAGTCATAGGCTATTCCCGTCCACCCATCTACTTGTAAGTTAGTAGAATTATAAAGTTTGTTTTCATTCAAGTATAGGTCTAGTTTTCCCTGATAGGTACTAATAGCATAGCTCCTATTCCATAAACCAGACATTTTAAATGTGCTAATTTTGCCGTTCTGAAAGGTTAATCCATCATCACCATATAAACCCCATACCGCAATAGTTTGACCCAACGCAGAATAGAAACTTATAGTTAACAATATAAGATAGAAGTTTCTCAAAGTACTTATTTTAAAAGGACCCTACCTGATAAATTATGATTGGCTGTTGCCACCTTTACCAAATATAGACCTGTATTAAGTTCGTGAAAGTTTATCGAATTGTTATTTCCTAAGTTTTTAATTGCTATTTCTTTTACTACTTTGCCATCAAGACTTAGTACCTGAATACTATAATTCATATCAGCCCCTCTAAAAACTATATCTAAATAAATATCGCCTGAGGTTGGGTTTGGATAAATTTTTAATGCATTTGAGGGAATCGTTCTTATTTTTGCTACAGTACCCAAAGTACAAGGTGCTGGGTCGGGCAAACCATCCAGTAAATCAGTACAAGTATAATCGCAACCTATCTCGTCAATAAAATCTGATGATGGTGTTACCCAACGAGCGGAAGCTGGGGGCGAATAGACCCCACCAATCTTACTTTTATATACAGGATATGGAGACATTACTGTACTTTCACTATAAATCTGGTCTCTCCCTGATAGTCCTGATGAAAGAATATTGCTTGGTGAATAATACACTAGACCAACCTTTTTAAAATCTGAAACTACTCCACTTGTTCCAATAAAAATGTCATTCCCAAATTCATTAAATGTATTACAAGTCACATCTAAATTTGTACAAACGCCATCCAATACAATTGCCTTTACATTGTCACTATTTATTGCGTGAACTGAACCAGGAGATAGGTATGAATTCGTAAATGTATTCTTTTTAATAAATGATGAATAATTTGGTGAAATGTCAGAACCAAATACTTCTATATGATGAACATTTCGTTTGTCAAAATCAAATGTATTATCTAAAATTCTTACACCACATGTTCCTGAAGTGTGTATATCTACATATAAAGAAGTAGAAATATAACCTAGCTCGCAAGATAAAGTGTTATTTTGCCCATAAACATATAATCCAAACAAGCTATTTAAGACACTTCTTTCACCCGTAAACGAGCATTTATTAACAATTAAAGAATTGCTGTTTTCCGAAACAACTGAACTAAAATTATTTGTAAAAGTTGAATGCCTTATAGAATTAAAACTGCGATAAGAATTTCCGTTTCCGGCATCTAACTTTATTTCAATTCCAGTTGACAACTGCTCAAAAGTATTGCCACGACTTGTTGGAGGTGGTGTTAAATTGAAATAAAAGTTATCTAAGCAACCTTGTTCATCGTAACTAAATGCATTTCCTGATTTTGATAATGTAAAATCAGAACTTAAGGACCTTATTCCTGTAGCTCTGTCTGTTAAACAAAATTGCCCACTAATTGTATTTTTAAAATTACATCCTCCAATATTAACTCCTCTTACACTTTGCAATAGAATACCAGTCAATTGCTTTCTTAAACCAAGCCCAATAACTGTATTATAGGTGTCCCAAAGAAAATCTGCTTGCATTATATGGCAAGCATTCACATTGGGGCATTGGTCTGAAAGATAAGGTTCAATTAGTACACCATTTCTGCAATTTAAAAATGTGGCATCTTCATTTGAATTTTTTCCATCCACCCATATTACTCCTCCATTGACTGATCGTATGCCATCAGAGGCATTGTCAATTGTTGAAGCATAAAATTCCACCCATCCCATGTCGGTATTATTTATAACACCTTCCCATTCAGAAACATTAGAAGTGCCAAGTGGCGCTGCTGGAATTTTAGGTGCTAATAAATACTGTTCATCACCATTTCCACTTCCATTAACATAGATACCACTCCATTGATAAGAAGTATCAGTTTCAAGAATTGAGTTTCTTACAATGAGGTGTGCTCCTGCATCTACTGTTATACCTTTGTTGTTATTAAAAACTAAATTCAATCCGGCCTCACGATTCTCTATTATAAGAGTTACCCCTGCTTCAACAGTTATTCCATCACCATACACCATAGGTGGATTATTTCCATTATCATCAATGAGATAGGTTCCTGGCGTTGAATACGTGTATTGTGCAAATAAATTCTGTGCTGACAGAAAAGTGAACAATAAAAAACAGAAACTAAGTGGTGAATTTCTACGGGACACTACCTCAGCAGTGAAACTTAGTGGTTTTAGGTAAGGGGAGATAGCAATACCCTGATTGCTAAGCAATTGACTTTTCATAAATTTTTATGTTAGTAGTTTAATTAAAACAAATCTAACAAATGCTTTATCAAAAGCAAACTAATTTAATAATTAATTTAACTCACCCTAGCTTTAATTACAGATTTAAGGAACAATAAACTTTACATAGGTTTGAAAATTTTGCCAATTTGAAATTGAAATAAAATATAATCCCGAATAAAAATCATTCTTATTCAGATTAAAATAAGAACCAACTGAATTATATTCCTTTATTAATGATCCTTGCGAGTTCAAAATTTTAATGCTAACTATCCCCTTAAAATTGCTCAAATCAATGATGCTATTTTCAGTTATAGGATTAGGATATACAGCACACCTAATCTTGTCAAAATTGTTATCTACTGCTGCCGTAATACATAATTCCTTAAATCCAACATCGGTACTCCAATTTACCCCATTCTTTAAAATCCCATTACTTTTATTCTTAGATTTATCATAAGCAATAGTGTCCTTATTCTCATTAAGCTGCCAATACCCGACTAATCCTTTTTCATTACCTCTCAAACAACTGTCTTTACCCTTTCGTATTTGGACTGAATCGCGGGCTATGTTCCAAATGCGAACCTCGTCAATAGATCCTTTAAAGGGATTGGCAGTGGCATTATCATACGATATTGCTATGGCTAAGGGTTGTTGGCTATTAGCATTTATACTAAAAGTGCCTACCACATCTCCAAATTTTTCTTGTTTTCCATCAATATAAAGCCTCATTATGCGGCCATCATAGGTTCCGGCTATGTGATGCCATTTATTGTCTTGTATTTTTTTTGTACTTCTAAGGTTATTGCCCGAACCATCTGAAACCATACATTGAAATAACACACTTCCATAATCTAATCTAATATTAAATCCTCTTTTATTTGTATAATCCAGCTTATCAATGATACGGGCAAAGTTGTTGGTTTGCAATGAATCGCATTTCACCCAAGCCTCTAATGTAATACTATCGCGAATACTAAAAACCGTGTCTGTACCGATATAGACATGATCATCCACACCATCAAAGCGAAGACTACTCGTATTTTGAGCAATCAACAAAATGGTATTCGTTAAAAAAGCAATTAGCAGAATTAAAGTTTTCATAGTAGTGTAATGAATTTACAAAGTAATGGTATTCTTTATAATAATGTATCGGGATTAAATAGCTTAACTCCCAATGCTAAATATATCCTATTTAAACGGATCTGAAAATTTAGGATTGTTTGTCAATTCATAATCTGTAAGAGAGTTTAAAAAAGCTATCAATGCCTTTTTATCTGCCGGACTAATTTGATTGCGAGTGCCTTGTTCTATAAATGGTGAAATATTTCTTGAAGTCAAATTATCCTTTACATCGTGATCATAAAAATCAATTACTTTTTCTAAGGTTTCAATTCGGCCATCATGCATATAGGGTGCTGTTAGTGCTACATTTCTTAAACTCGGTGTTTTAAACATTCCTTCCTGAATGTATTTTTTTGTAAATCCACCAAGACCTTTATCTTTAAAATAAAGATCGAGCCCGGTGTTATGCGATAAGTTATCGGTAAACAAGGATGTACTATGGCAATTAAAACATCCCTTTTGGCTGGCTACCTCAAATCCCCGCTTTTCCTCACCGGTAAGAGAAAGTTCACCTCGCTTTGCTTTATCAAAACGTGAATTATCAGAAACCATCGACATTAAAAATTGTTCCAGTGCCATTGCCAGTCGCTCAGTAGTTATATTTTCATCCCCAAATGCTTTCTTAAATCGCTCCTTGTAGTCGGCTGATACTTTCAACTTTTCTACAACGGCCTCGGCAGTTGTATTCATTTCCAATGGATTTTCGATAGGCATAATGGCTAATTGCTTTAACCGAGCTACCCTGCTATCCCAAAATAAACTATCAAACCACATTAAATTAAACGTAGGCATGGCATTTCGATTTCCAACTTTATCCTCGGAAGAACCGGTACTGAACTTTTTGCCATTATCGGTAAAGGCCAAAGCCTGATTGTGGCAAGAACCACAACTTATGGTATTGTTGTCGGACAAAAGTTTATCATAAAATAAAAAACGTCCTAACTCTAGTCCTGCTTTGGTTACTTTATTATCTGCAAAACTTACAATGGGAGGCATTTCACTGGAAACACTGATTAAAGCAGTATCTAATTTGGTCTTCTTTATTATTACATCAGGCTCCTCTGGCTTGCATGATGCAAGGAAAAGCGAACCAAATACAAAACCACAAAAAATTAGATTTTTAATACTCATTACTCTTTTCAGCTATACTTTAAAAATTATTTCATAAAAAAACGGGTTTAATGCAAAACACCAAACCCGTTCATTTTATTACCTATTTTAGTTGGTTATAATAACTTTACCATTAAAATCTTCACCTGGCATATCAACTGTTATATTATACATACCCGGAGCCATATCATTCAAATCTATTTGTATTTCGGAACTGATTTCTTCAATCTTAATAGAACGAACCAATTGACCAATATTATCATAAACCTTTATTGAACTGGGAACAAACCCAGTATTGTTTTTAAAATAAACCAATCCTGTAGATGGATTTGGGTACAATCCTATAATATCACCACGGGTATGTTTTTTGTAATACGAATCATTAAATCCATAATCAAATTGAATGTATCCAGAATAATTAACGGAAGATGCAGATTGATTATTTAAAGTGTTCAAATTGTAAATGGTAGTTTTATTTCCATCAAAACGTGAAACAAATAATTGAGTTTGGTCTATACTAAATTTAATTGAACCGTTATTAACCTCAGCCCCGGTAAAGGTAGTAATAACGGAGACATTGCTCATACTATTGGTTGTAATATTAAAATCACCCACTTTTAAAATATTTGTGGTACCCGATTTTTCAAAGAACAATGTTTTTGCAATATCAGTGCCCGAAACATGGGTCATATCAATAATATTATAATCACAACGTGCGCTTGAAGCCAGAGCATTAGAAGAAGTAACATGCAATTTGTACAAACGGTTTGTTCCTGTAACATCACGAATCAATACAACATACAAATCCTTTTCAGCCACATACATTGGTTTGCTTATAGCTACTTCCTTTTCAGTCATTTTACCAGTAAATCTATCCATCACATTATTTATTCCATAAAATGGTGCTGCAACATCATTAATTGATAAATCTGTAAATTTTAAAATGTTCTTGGTAATCCCTTTTTTAACATCAATAGTGGAAAGGAACAAATTATCCTCATTACTACCATACCCATTAAATTCTTTTTGAACACTAAAACAAACAATCTTTTCGGCTGAAGGAATGTAAACGGGAGCCATAACCGTAGTAATCATAAAAACATTTTTGGTCGTTACCTGATTTCCTGAAATACTACAAAAAACCAAACCATTAAATTTATCTTGGTAAATAGCATGACCATTTTTGGCATCATAAATAAAATCCTTTGGATTGGTTTCTACAATTCCAAGAAATTGATTATTTGAAAACGAAGCATTTCCGGGATCAAAATCACCAATTTGAACAAAATTGCCATTTGAAACAATAGCCTTCGAATTTTGACCAAAAGCCGAAACCATGGAAGCGGCTAAGGTTAAAGTTAGAAATAGTTTTTTCATGTTATATAAATTACTTTAAACAAAAATAGGAACATTATTTGTATAAAGAAGTCCTTTACTAAAATATTACATTTTTTTCGACCAAATTCATTCCTTCAAATTATTAATGGATTTTAAAACTTACTATTATTTTCAATGCTTCAAACGGATTAAAGCTTTAAAAAAAGGAAATTTTATTACCTGTATTTGACCTAATATACCTTCCTAATTATAAATATGCTATTCTAAAAAATTGCCATTTCAATTACTTTTTCCTTAATAAATTCAATATATGATTGGTTTTTTGAGTTAATAATTTTAGATTTGCCGCCCAATCAAAGGAGGAACAAAAAATTTGACTGAAAACACAAACGAAATCGAAAAGGAGATAGTGGCTCCTGAACCAACTCAAACCGAGGAAGTAACCACTACTGAATCAACTTTAACTGCTGAAACTGCAGAAGAAGTATCTACCCCCGAAGCACCGGCTGAAGTTATTGAAACAAAAACTCCGGTAGCTTCAAAAACCAAATCAGAACCAACGGCAGCCCCAACACCTTCATCTGACTTCGACTGGAGTATGGATAAGGAAGGTTTTGCAAGTTATGATGATGGTTCAAAACAATCAATGATTGATCTGTACAAAGGTACATTCACTCAATTGGCCGAGCATCAGGTTGTTAAAGGTACTGTTGTATCCTTAAATTCAAAAGATGTTGTTGTAAATGTTGGCTACAAATCTGACGGTATTGTAAATAGAACAGAATTCAGAGATTTACAAGAAATTAAAGTTGGAGATGTTGTAGAAGTTTATGTTGAAAAAACTGAAGACACCCTTGGCCAACTTATTTTATCGCGCAGAAAAGCGATAGCAGAAAGTGCCTGGGATAAAATTGTTGCTGCTAAAGATGAAAACCAAATTGTTAGAGGATTTATTAAGTCTCGTACAAAAGGTGGTTTAGTAGTTGATATTATGGGAATGGATACTTTCCTTCCTGGTTCACAAATTGATGTGAAACCAATTAAAGATTATGATGTATACGTTGGCCAAACCATGGAATTTAAAGTGGTAAAAGTTAACGAAGCTTTCAAAAACATCGTAATTTCTCACAAAGCCTTAATCGAAGATGATATTGAAGCTCAAAAAGGTGAAATATTATCTCGCATGGAAAAAGGACAGGTTCTTGAAGGTGTAGTTAAAAACATGACCAACTTCGGTGTGTTTATAGACCTCGGAGGACTCGACGGATTATTGCACATAACGGACATTTCATGGGGACGTGTAAACCATCCTGAGGAAGTATTGCACCTTGAGCAAAAAATCAATGTGGTAGTTCTTGACTTTGACGATGAGAAAAAACGTATTTCATTAGGTTTAAAACAACTTACAGAAAACCCTTGGAATGAATTGACTGCTTCATTAGAAGTAGGCTCTAAAATAAAAGGAAAAGTAGTAACTGTAGCTGATTACGGCGCATTTGTTGAACTTTCTCCAGGAATTGAGGGATTGATTCACGTTTCAGAAATGAGTTGGAGCCAGCACCTGAAAAACCCACAAGACTTTATGAAAGTGGGTGACGAAGTAGAAGCTGTTATTTTATCATTTGACAAAGACGAACAAAAAATGTCTTTGGGTATTAAACAACTTACTCCTGATCCATGGGAAAATATTGAAGGAAAATACACAATTGGTTCTAAACACAAAGGAATCGTTCGTAACCTTACCAACTATGGTTTATTTATTGAATTAGAAGAAGGAGTTGACGGCTTGGTTCACGTTTCTGACCTTTCATGGAGCAAAAAAATT
Organism: Chitinophaga pinensis; assembly: GCA_945897885.1. Lineage (GTDB taxonomy): Bacteria > Bacteroidota > Bacteroidia > NS11-12g > UBA9320 > JABWCE01. The sequence continues at coordinate 60,353 of CAMDGU010000003.1, read as the reverse complement.
AAGCATCCGGCTGAATTTACCAAAAAAGGTGAAGAAATGGATGTAATGGTTTTAGAAATTGACCGTGAAAACAGAAGACTTAGTTTAGGTCACAAGCAATTAGATGAAAACCCTTGGGAAACTTTCGAAGGAATTTTCACTGAAGGTTCTGAACACACAGGTACAGTAACCGAAGTTAACGACAAAGGTGCTACTGTTGCTCTGCCATATGGTGTAGAAGGATTTGCTCCAACCAAACATCTTAAGAAAGAAGGTTTGAAAGTTGGCAATGCAAAAGCTGATGATGAATTACAATTCCGTGTAATTGAATTCAACAAAGACCAAAAGCGTATTATTCTTTCACATACTGACATTTGGAAAGATGCGGAAAGAGCTAAGAAAGATGAAGAAAAATCAGAACTTGTAAAAAATGAAAAAGCTACAACCAAAAATGTAAAGCGTTTCAATCAACAAACTGAGCGTTCCACTTTGGGCGAAATAGAAGCACTTTCAGGCCTTAAAGCTTTGATGGATTCAAATGCTAAAGATGCTAAAAATAAAAAAGCAGATGTAGTAAAAGAAGAAAAACCTGCCAAAGCAGCAAAAGCTGTAAAAGTAGAATCTGAAGAAAAACCTGCTAAAAAATTTAAGGCTAAAAAAGAAGATTCTGAAGGAGTTAGCGATTCTGAGGCTAATTTAAAAACTCTTATGAGTATTGTAGGTGAAGCCGGCGACAAAAGAAATGACCTTAAAACAATTGTAGGAATAGGTCCTAAATTTGAAGAAAACCTTCACAAAATAGGAATCTATACATTTGAGCAATTAAGCAAACTTAATGAAGCTGGAATAGTTGCTATCGAAGCACTAACCAAATCTCCCGGTCGTGTAGAGCGTGAAAATTGGGTTGGTCAAGCTAAAGATTTAGTAAACGGTTAAAAAATATTGAAAAACTTATTTTCATAACTCACGAAAAAAATCCCATTTTTGAAATGGGATTTTTTTTTGAATAACGAACAAATATGAACTATTGGATAATTAAATCAGAGCCAGTAAAATACCCTTGGGACAAATTGGTAAATGACGGTTCCACCTTTTGGGATGGGGTAAGAAACTACACGGCTCGAAATAATTTGCGCGAAATGAAAATTGGAGATATTTGTTGCTTTTATCATAGCAACGAAGGCAAAGAAATTATAGGTTTAGCCAAAGTTATTAAAGAATCATATCAAGACCCAACGACACCAGACCCGGCTTGGGTAGTAGTAGATATTGAACCACTTGAAAAACTAAAAGCACCGGTAACCTTGGAACAAATGAAAAAAGAACCAATGCTCCAGAATATAGACTTAATACGAATAGGTCGATTATCGGTAAGTAAATTAAAAAAAGAAGAATTTGATTTTATTTTAGAATTGTCAGAACACTAAACCAAAGGTTCTAAAAAGCATATTTAAGTTATAATGGAAAAACGCCTGATACTTGATACCGGACACACCCGGATAATCCTTGAAAGGATTGCCTTACAAATAACTGAAAATCATGGCGACATGAATAATTTGGCCATTATTGGGATGCAACCACGAGGTGTTTTACTTGCAAGAAAATTAGTAGAAATTATTTCCCGAATTTCGGGTAATAACACCATTCTATATGGAGAACTTGACAGTACTTTTTACCGAGATGATTTTAGACAAGGAGATAAAATGCTTGTTCCTAATACTATAAAAATTGATTTTTTGGTAGAAAACAAAAATGTAATTATTGTAGATGACGTGCTCTATACCGGTCGATCTGTTAGATCATCACTCAATGCCTTGGCTGATTTTGGACGTCCTTTAAAAATTGAATTAATAGCCTTGGTAGACAGAAAATTTAACCGCGAATTGCCAATTCAGCCGGATTATATAGGTGAAGAAGTAGATACCCGAACACATGACAGAGTAGAAGTGATATGGATAGAAAACAAATCAACACCCGAAGTTTGGATAATAACTGAATAAAAACATGGAAGAATCATTAAGCGTAAATCACTTACTCGGTATAAAAGAAATTTCTCATGAGGATATTCAGTTAATTTTCCGAACGGCTGATAATTTTAAAACGGTAATTAATAGACCTATAAAAAGGGTTCCTACCTTAAGAGATATTACCATTGCTAATATTTTCTTTGAAAATTCAACGCGAACCCGTGTTTCCTTTGAACTAGCTGAGAAACGCCTATCGGCTGATGTCGTTAATTTTTCATCATCTGCATCCTCAGTAAGTAAAGGAGAAACATTAATAGATACGGTTAATAATATCTTAGCCATGAAAGTAGATATGGTTGTGATGCGACATCCTGCTCCCGGAGCTGCCATTTTTTTAGCTAAAAACACCAATACTCAAGTTATAAATGCCGGCGATGGAACACATGAACACCCAACACAAGCCTTACTTGATGCCTATTCAATACGGGAAAAACTTGGTGATGTAAAAGGAAAAAAAGTAGCTATTGTAGGCGATATTATGCATTCACGAGTAGCAATATCTAATATTTTTTGCCTCCAAAAATTAGGTGCAGAAGTAATGGTTTGCGGACCGGCTACTTTAGTACCTAAACATATTGAACATTTGGGTGTAAAAGTGGAATACAACCTAACTAAAGCCCTTGAATGGTGTGATGTGGCTAACATGCTCCGAATTCAATTAGAACGTCAGGATATTAAATATTTCCCGTCATTGCGAGAATATTCTATGCAATATGGCTTAAATAAAAGAATACTGGAAAGTCTGGGCAAAGAGATAACCATTATGCATCCCGGACCTATAAATCGCGGAGTTGAAATAACCAGCGATGTAGCCGACCATAGCCAGTCTATCATTTTAGACCAGGTAGAAAATGGGGTAGCCATTCGCATGGCCGTTCTATATTTATTGGCTATGAAACGCTAAAGCAATTTTTGTATTTTTGACCAACCTATTCAATCTAAGAATAATGCTCCATATTCAATTTTCAACGCTCAATTTTCAATACCTGTAAATTTAACTTATGTGGTGAAGCCAAATGACCATTGAACACTATATATTGAAAATTCTTTATTCATTTTACAAAAAGTCTAAAAAAAGAATCCCATAAAATGCCCTCAACTAAAATTTTAATTTTATATACAGGTGGCACCATTGGTATGGGACATGAAACTCCCGGAGATTCCGGTAGCCCATTAATTCCGCAGGGATGGGAGTTCCTTCAAAAAGCAATGCCGACTCTTTCTGCTGATGGTTTTTTTACCAAAGAAAAAGGAATTGAATTTACCTATAAATCCTTTGATGATGTTATCGATAGTTCTGAATTTACACCAAACCATTGGGCTCAAATTTCAGAAATAGTGTTTGAAAATTATGATTTGTATGATGGATTTATAATAATTCATGGAACAGATACAATGGCCTACACAGCCTCTGCCCTTAGCTTTTCGTTACAAAATTTGGGTAAACCCGTGATTATTACCGGAAGTCAATTACCTATTTTTCATCCCCGAACTGATGCCATAAGTAACCTAAGCAATGCCATTCATATTGCAGCTGCCAAAGTATTTAACCTGCCTGTAATTCCTGAAGTTTTGATTTGTTTTAACGATAAATTATTGCGTGGAAATCGGTCTACAAAATCCAGTTCAAAAGACTTTTCAGGCTTTGAATCACCATCATTCCCTGAGGTGGGAAGTTTGGAACAATCCATTCAAATTAGCGATAAGTATACTTTAGAACCCCCCACAGAACCTTTTAACATAAAGCCTAATTTTGAAACCAATATTATTATTATCACACTTTTTCCGGGTTTCAATTCGGATATACTAAGCCGTTTAGCTGCGGATAAAAAATTAAAAGGTGTTATTTTAAGAACCTTTGGAAGTGGCAATGCCCCATCGTCAGAAACCTTTATAAAAGCTTTAAAATTATTGGTTGACAATGCAAAAACTGTTTTAAATATATCCCAATGTCAGGAAGGTTTTGTTAATATGAAAAAATACAAAACCGGTACTAATCTTTATAACTGCGGCGTAATAAGCGGAGCAGATATGACTTTGGAAGCAGCTACAGCTAAAATGATGTGGTTATTGGGGAATAAATCTGAAACCCACATAAATGAATTATTCTCTAAAAATTTAAAAGGGGAATTATCTCTTCTATAAAAATTTAAAGATTAAATTCTAAGTAGAATTCTACTTGAACAACATTATTTATAGCCGGAACTAGAGATTTTTTTTACCCTTTTTTTATACCTAACCGTGCATTAATTGTGGAAAACAAGAAACACGAAAACACCTCTAATTATGGGCTTTTTAGACTAAATTTACATTTTAATCAAAAATCAAAAAAATGAGTGACCCAAAAGCAGATATGAGTAATTACGGAGCCGAAAACATCCAAGTTTTAGAAGGATTAGAAGCTGTTAGAAAACGTCCGGCCATGTATATTGGTGATATTGGCCCAAGAGGATTACACCATCTTGTTTATGAAGTAGTAGACAATTCGATTGACGAAGCGTTAGCTGGTCATTGTTCTCACATTTTTGTTACTATAAACGAAGACAATTCCATCACCGTAAAAGATAACGGTCGAGGTATTCCTGTAGATATGCATGCCAAAGAAAAAAAATCAGCTTTGGAGGTTGTAATGACGGTATTGCATGCTGGAGGAAAGTTTGACAAAGATTCTTATAAAGTATCAGGTGGATTGCATGGTGTTGGGGTTTCCTGTGTGAATGCACTTTCTACCAAATTGGTTGCAACCGTTCATCGCGAAGGAAAAATTTATCAGCAGGAATATTCGATTGGTAAGCCTGTAACCGGTGTTGACGAAATTGGAACCACCACCGAGCGTGGAACCATTGTTACTTTTTGGCCCGACGGAAGTATTTTCACAACCTTGGAATACAAGTATGATACCCTTGCTGCCAGATTGCGTGAGCTATCCTTTTTAAATAAAGGAATTCGTTTAAAAATTACAGATTTAAGAAACCTGAATGATGCCGGCGAAGCATTTTCTGAAGAGTTTTATTCAGAAGGTGGATTGGCGGAATTTGTAAAGTATCTTGACGGAACCCGCGAAACGTTGATTCCTTTCCCCATTAGTGTAGAAGGTGAAAAAGGCGGGGTTCCGGTGGAAGTAGCTTTTCAATACAATAACGGGTATGCCGAAAATTTGCATTCGTATGTAAATAATATTAATACCATAGAGGGAGGAACACACGTAGCAGGGTTTCGACGTGCATTAACCCGAACTTTAAAAGCATATGCCGACAAATCAGGATTGCTTAAAAATGTTAAGATTGAAATAGCCGGAGATGACTTTAGAGAAGGACTTACCGGGGTTATTTCAGTAAAAGTTCAAGAGCCACAGTTTGAAGGGCAAACCAAAACAAAATTGGGAAACAATGATGTGATGGGTGCTGTCGATGTTTGTGTTGGTGAAATGCTTAATAATTATTTAGAAGAAAACCCAAAACTTGCACAAATTATTGTAAGCAAGGTAATATTAGCTGCACAAGCCCGCTATGCTGCTAAAAAAGCTCGTGAAATGGTACAACGAAAAGGTGCTATGAGCGGTGGAGGATTACCAGGAAAACTTTCGGATTGCAGTGAAAAGGACCCAGCTTTATGTGAACTATACCTAGTGGAGGGAGATTCGGCCGGTGGAACTGCAAAGCAAGGTAGAGAGAGAAAATTTCAAGCTATTATGCCACTACGTGGTAAAATATTAAACGTAGAAAAAGCACTGGAACATAAAATTTATGACAATGAGGAAATAAAAAATATGTTTCATGCCATTGGAGTAACTATTGGCACCGCAGATGATGCCAAGGAATTAAACCTTGACAAACTGCGTTATCATAAAATAATAATAATGACGGATGCTGACGTGGATGGTAGCCATATTCGTACCTTAATTCTTACCTTATTTTTCCGCTATATGAGAAGATTAATTGAAGCTGGTTACTTATACATTGCCACACCTCCACTTTACCAACTTAAAAAAGGAAAAGAAATAGCCTACTGCTGGACAGAGGATGAACGTGCAGCCCACGTTTTAAGAATGGGCGGCGATAAGCCTGACAGTGTTGGGGTTCAGCGTTATAAAGGTTTGGGAGAAATGAACGCAGAACAACTTTGGGAAACAACCATGGACCCGGCCCGCAGAACTTTAAAACAAGTAGCCTTAGAAAGTGCTGCCGAAGCCGACCATGTATTTAGTATGCTGATGGGTGATGAAGTTCCTCCTCGCCGTGAGTTTATTGAGGCCAACGCCAGATATGCTCGTATTGATGTGTAATTAATAATTAAAGCATATCTAAAACCCCTTGCCTTTAGTGGTGAGGGGTTTTTTGTTGGTATAAAAGCTAAATTCGTATCCTTACTTTAATTATTAGTATTGCCTATCAGCACTTTAAAACTTTAAGCCAAATTTTTGAAACTAAATAAGCCTTTGAAGGAACTTATGTTAGTGAACAGGCCAGATAAAATGTAATTACCACGAATGCAAAAACTACTGCAAGAGCAATTTATACTATTATATGAAAACTTTAAACATGAGTTGAGTTGCTATTGCCGCGCAGTAATGAAAGATGAGGATGATGCCAAAGACTTAATGAGCGAAACGGTGCTGGCAGCCTTTGAAAGCTTTGAGAAAATGAAAGAGCCAGAAAAGTTTAAATATTTTTTGTTTGGTATTGCCAGCCGCTTGTTCAAAAAAAAATTAAGACGAAAAAAAATAGTACAGTTTTTAAGCTTGGAAAAAGCAAATAGTAAAGCAAGTAATGAAAAAACAGATGATGCCATTTCCTTAAACATGCTTTACCACTGTATTGCTAAACTAAAACCGGAGGAAGCAGAAGCCATTGTTTTGTTTGAAATTTCGGGGTGTACCCTTGTTGAAGTTTCAGAAATAATGCAAATAAACTTGAACACAACAAAAACAAATGTTTACCGGGGAAGAAAAAAGCTAGAAACCATGCTGCAGTTTGATCGCGAGCTTTTTGATAACCCATTAAGTAATTTAAAAACCAATACCGCAATATCCTGATTATGCAAAATGAAGAACAATTAAATAAGCTTTTCAATATGGCCAAAGAACAGGAAGTTTTATTGAATTCTGATGAAATTCGGGGATTGATGAATGGTCGTTTGGTTAGGACACCAACCGATAAATATCAAAATTTTAAAACCTTTAAAATTAAAGCCATGACAATTTCAACACTGATAATAGGCATAGCCGCAACCATCGTATTTTATGTTAATTCTAACCAAAAATCCTTCAAAAAAACACCTTCAAAAATTGCAAAAACGGCTATTGTGCCTTTGAAAAATCCCGTTACTGAAATAGAGGAAGCCAAGCAGCTACTAATTTCTCCACCTAAAATTACTTACACCACCAAGCCCCCACCGAGGGCTGATGACACAGGTAAAAAGAAGAAAGTAATTGCGAAAAGCGAAGTAGGGCCTGAAACAATTAACACCAATAGCACCAACATTTCCTTTGACAAGAACACTTTTGTTATCCTTACTAAAGCAGAACTTAAAAGACTTGGCATTTATATTAAGGACGATGTGTTTATGTATGAAATGGAGAATACCAGACTTGGAAGTTTTAAAGCTTTTTTTGGAGACAATAGCTTTATTAGTATGACTTCTCATTCAAAAATGGAAAATCCTAACGGGGATAATCCATTGGCAATGTTTGCAACAACTGAAGATGGTGATATTAAAGATTTATTAGGTATGTTTTTTAATCCAAGTAAAATTGAAGCCTATAGAATTGCGTCTAATTTATTACCGGTTTGGGTGGAAGATGAAACATCAAAAGCAGGTAAACCTTATATAGCCTGGTTTGAAATAAATGATAAACTAATAAATTTATTACCCGAAAGTATCCAAAAAAATATCAACTCGAATAAAACCTTCTATTCACATGCACTAACTGATAAAAACAAAAAAAAAGGAAGAAATTAAACATACAAAGCAAAATATTGCAATAGATAAAAATCAAATTATTTTTCCTGATACCGCACTTCTACGAAGATTAGGATTTACCTCCTTTAACCCAATTATTTATCATAGAAAAAATAGAGAGGGAGAACTTGCTATCAATTCAAATAGACATGGCACTAACATGAGTACCGGAACAGGAAATTGGGATTTGGTGAAGGATTCGGTTAATACAATTTTCCCCTCCTTTTTTTCTACCTACGATACTTTGACAAATCAAATTAGCGAGCTAGATGAATTCAATATGAAATGGGATTATAGTCAACTTCAAAATTTTAATAACAAAAAATATAAAATGGTTGGCCTTTGGTTGAAAGGAAGTGATGCAAATAAAATATTTTGGTACGATATTAATGACGCCATACTAAATGAATTAAATCCAGAAGACAAAAAGCGTATTAAAGATTATGCAGAAATCAATAATGAACACCTAAAAGGCATTGATTTAAACGCAAAACTACCTGAAGGAAAATCATTTGAAGAGGTGGCAAATGGCTCAGCCAAAAATTCATCTATTAAAACTATCACGCTAAGTGAAGTACAATTGGCAAAACTTTTAATAAGAGTTGCAAACAAAACAATATTTCAACAAATCCCTATACCATATCAAACTGATAAGAAAACGGGTAAACCTCTGGCAATTCAAATTGGATTCAATAAAAAATCAGATGAAATAAAACTATATATACCTCTTGATAATTTTGATTCAGCCACTTATGTAAAGCCAGTTTGGCTATCAGATGATTTGGGAAAATGGGCTAAAGCTTCTTTTGATTCAAGCATAAATGTACTAGAAAAAATTTCAAGCTATAATTTGATTCCTGTTCTTGTTAAATCAGGTGATGACTATTCAGTCATGGATCAACTTACCAGAAAACAACGACCCGATATTATTTTCTGGTATGAACCCACCGAAAAGTTCTTAAAAATATTGGATAACAAAACCGCCAATGAAATACGAAACGATATTGCTGCTTTAACATGCAACCGCTCTAAAATTACCTTTAACAACGATTCAACCTGCGAAGGCAAAAGTGTGGTTTCCTGCAATTACTTTGAAGCTTGCCAAAATACCAAAAGCAAAGCCATTACTAAATACTTGGTATTTCCCAATCCTGCTAAGGATAACTTTAACCTAAAACTGGATTTGAAGGAAGAATGCTCGGTAGTGGTTTATATTTTTGCCCTAAACGGGGCTGAGTTAAAACAATTCCCTGTTGGCAAAATGAAACAAGGCATCAGCCAAAAGGAACTATCGTCTGATGGCATTACTCCCGGTTTATATTTGTTAAGGATTACAACCGATAAAGGAGATGTTTTTAATGAACGGATTCTGATCAAGGAATAATTTCCAAAAATCCAACTCAACTCTTCAAGGGTATAAAACCCTTGAAGAGTTTTTCACAAAAGCATTTAAAAACAGAAAAGGACGTTTTTCAACGTCCTATCTGCAAATTAAACCTATGAAAAACAAAAATCTTATTTATTTTCAAAAATCAATTGGTATTTATCCAATTTTAAAAGAATAGGCTTTTCTTTATTAACGGTTCCTGCTATAATTTGTTTTGATAGTTCATTTAAAACTTCGCGTTGCATCACACGTTTTAAAGGTCGGGCCCCAAATTGCGGGTCATACCCCAACTCACCCAACCAATCCATCACTTCATCGGTAGCTTGCAATTCAAAACCTAAAGCAAGCATGGATTTGGTTACAGTTTTAAACTGTAATTCGACAATCTGCCTCACTTCCTCGCGGCTTAGCGGGGTAAACATTATCACTTCATCAATACGATTTAAAAACTCAGGACGGATAGTGCGTTTCAATAAATCAAACACCTCCAACTTGGCTGAAGCCATCACTTCATCTTTATTGGCTTCATTATAATTATCATACTTTTCCTGAATTATATGGCTTCCAATATTTGAAGTCATAATGAGGATGGTATTTTTAAAGTTTGCAGTTCGGCCTTTGTTATCTGTCAATCTTCCATCATCCAATACCTGCAACAAAATATTAAACACATCCGGGTGAGCCTTTTCTATTTCATCCAATAATATTACTGAATAGGGATGGCGACGAACTGCTTCGGTTAACTGGCCACCTTCATCAAATCCAACATATCCCGGAGGGGCACCAATCAAGCGGCTAACGGCATGCTTTTCCTGATATTCACTCATATCAATTCGTATCATTGCACTTTCTTGGTCAAAAAGATATTCTGCCAAAGCTTTGGCTAATTCGGTTTTTCCAACCCCGGTAGTTCCTAAAAATATAAAGGAACCTATTGGTTTTTTTGGGTCACCTAATCCTGCACGGCTTCTGCGAATTGCATCTGAAATAGCTGTGATAGCTTCTTCCTGTCCTACAACCCGATTGTGAAGTTCGGCCTCTAAATTTAAAAGCTTTTCACGTTCGCCTTGCAACATACTTTTAACAGGAATTCCAGTCCATTTGCTCACCACATCGGCTATATCTTCACTGTCTACTTCCTCCTTTACCAATGTACCACGAATTTGCTTTTCCTGCAATTCGGTATTCAATTTATTTAAAGCTTCTTCGGCTTCTTTCATTTTGCCATAGCGTATTTCAGCTACTTTACCATAATCGCCTGAACGCTCCGCCAATTCAGCCTCATGTTTCAAATTTTCAATGGCTGTCTTTTTGGTTTGAATACCTTCAACAATGGCCTTCTCACTTTGCCAACTTGCTTTCAGTTCGTTGCGTTCCTCACCAAGTTTGCTGAGTTGCTTATTAATATCTTCTACTTTTTTATCATCCCCTTCACGCTTTATGGCTTCTTTTTCAATTTCAAGTTGCATAATTCTGCGCTCCAATTCATCCAGTTCTTCAGGAACGGAATCTATTTCCAAACGCAATTTTGCAGCAGCTTCATCCATTAAATCTATAGCCTTATCCGGTAAAAACCTATCGGAAATATAGCGTTGTGATAATTCAACAGCAGCAATAATGGCTTCGTCTTTTATCCGCACTTTATGGTGCACTTCATACCGTTCTTTTAGTCCACGTAAAATAGAAATGGCATCTTGGGTATCAGGTTCTTCCACCATTACTGATTGGAAACGGCGTTCCAAAGCTTTGTCTTTTTCAATGTATTTTTGATACTCGGCCAAAGTGGTAGCCCCAATAGCCCTTAACTCGCCACGAGCCAAAGCGGGTTTTAAAATATTAGCGGCATCCATAGCACCATCGCCACCACCACCGGCGCCTACAAGCGTGTGTATTTCATCAATAAACAAAACAATATCTCCCTCCGCTCCTATCACTTCTTTTATAACAGCCTTCAATCGTTCCTCAAACTCACCTTTATACTTTGCACCGGCAATTAAAGAACCCATATCCAATGAAAATATCGTTTTGGATTTTAAATTTTCTGGAACATCCCCATTGATAATTCTATGAGCCAACCCTTCGGCAATGGCGGTTTTACCAACTCCCGGTTCACCAATAAGGATTGGATTATTTTTAGTTCTTCTACTTAAAATTTGTAATACTCTTCGTATTTCCTCATCTCTTCCTATTACAGGGTCCAGTTTGCCTTCCCTAGCCAATTGATTTAAATTTTTAGCATATTTACCTAAGGCGTTGTATTGCTCCTCGGCACTTTGACTGGTAGCTTTGCTATTACCCCGCAAGGCGATAAAAGCCTTTTTTATATCATCAGTTTTTACTCCGGCATCCTTTAAAAGATTGGCTACTTGGTCACGCCCCTCCAATAATCCTAAAAAAATGTGCTCGATGGTTACAAACTCATCGCCAAATGATTTTAGCAAGCTTTGAGCTTTCATTAAAGCTGTGTTGGCATCATTGCTCAAATACAGTTTATCATTGGCTCCATGCTGCACAGAGTAAGATTTTAACACCGCATCCAAAGCTGTTTCTATTCGGGATTGGTTGGCATTTATTTTTTTTAAAGCATACGATAAAACATTTTCGTCCACTATAAAAAGACCCTTAAGCAAGTGGCCGGTTTCTATAGAAGGATTTTTTGCTCCAAAAGCCAATTCCTGGGCCTTTTGAACAACTTCTTGTGATTTTATTGTAAATTGATTCAAGTTCATGCTTCTGTTTTGTCAAAAAGAAGTCCCGAGTTATAAAAATGCCTAAATGACTTTAAAAAAATCCCATTAAAGCCAAATAGGCACATTATCAAGGAGTTTAGATTAATTATAATAGTCAATTTGACTTATTTTCCAGTTATCATTTACTTTTTACCGCTTCTAAAGTATTGGACTTCGAATACTTTTTTTATTAAAAACTTCGTTAAAAGAAAATCAATTCTATGAAATCAATCTTTGCATTAACCTTAACTTTAATTTGCAGTATGGCTGCAATGGCTCAAACTACTGATGGAGTAATTTTAGAACCACAAAACATGCCAATAAATATGGAAAACCAAGCGGATGCATATTCATGGCTATCAAAAGATGGATTACGACTTTACTTTACCAGAGATAATTCTTCGGATGAAATTTGGAAAGCTGAGCGAAAAAGCATTTCAGATGAATTTATAAATCCAAAATCAATTTTAATTGATGGTGTTTTAGGCGATGATATTTTTTCTTGTTGGCTTACTGAAGATGAAAAGACAGTATTTTTTGTAACCCATGAAAACAAAGGCGTATTTTCAACAACTCTTTACAGAGCTAGTTACAATGAACAAAGCAAAAGCTTTAAAAATCCTTTAAAAATCAATCTTACAGGTGGTGAAATTTCGGTGGCAACCAGTATTTTCATTTCGGGGCCATCCTTAACTGAAGATTTGAGTCAACTTTTTGTTTATTACAATGGAGATCACTCGAATGAACGAATTGCCAGCTTTGCCTCTCAAGATGGAATTAATTATGAATTCAAATCATTCTTAAACAATGCAGATAATTACTGCCCGGGAACTTTGGCGGATAATGGTCTTTCCTTTTATCTTACGCTTAGAAATGAAGACCATTTATTGGTAAAACTTACCCGCCCCGAGTTAAATTCTGAATTTGAAAACCCAACCTATTATATAATTGATTCAAGCATTAATACTGATAAAAACTACTACCAACCCTGCGTAAATAGTGAACTTGGAATCATATCACTTACTTATGGAGTAGGTACTTGGGAAAGTAATAATTTAGCTATTATATCCCTTCCTACACAAAAAATTGACTATACATCTAACCTTGTTTTTATCCCACCTTCCGTTGACACATTATATATTGATGAAGAAATATCAGAAAAAAATATTACGGTTGACACACTATCAAGTACTAAATTGAATTGGGTTTTTACCGATGAGATAGTTATTTCAGATTCATTTGCAACTATTGCTACTATCCAATGCACCTATGGGTATACACTACCTAACGTTGTTTTTTTAGATGAATCTCTTACCGATGACACATTAGCTTTTGAAACGGAAGATAATTTTTCTACCCCTGTTTCTAATAATAGAACCGTTGTTAATTTATTTTCAGGAATGCCTAACCCAGCTTCCTCTAGCTTTAAGATTATTTATGACATAAAAACCAATTCATCTGAAAGGCCCATTTTTGAGCTAACCAATCTAAACGGTCAGGTTATAAAACGTTTTGAATTAGAAAGTACCTCAGGCAACTTTGAGATAGATATAAATGGATTGACTGAAGGACTTTACTTCTACAAAATAACCACCTCCAATTTTGCCAGTGAAATAAAAAAACTAGTTGTAAAAAGATGATTTTAAATTTCTAAACAGAAAGTTTATCAATCATTCCTAAAATATAATCAGGTAAAGGTTTACTTCTTTCTACTGCTTCTTTAAATGAGGTAAACTTAATATTGTTATTAATCATCCCTACACATTCATTTTTCCCACCTTCTATCAGTCGCTCAACAGCAGATACTCCTAACCTAGTTGATAAAATTCTATCTCTGGCCGAAGGACTCCCCCCTCTTTGAATATGACCTAAAATGGTAGTTTTAATATCTAATTCCGGAAATTTTTGTTTAAGTTTTGTAGCTGCATTTATTGCTCCTCCATGCTCTCCTTCTGCTACCACTATTATAGAAAACGATTTTTTTCGTCCTTTATTCCTTGTAAAAATATCGTAGAGTTTAATTTCATCCTTTTGATCTTCCGGCACTAAAATAGCTTCAGCTCCACCAGCAATACCAACCGCTAAGGCTATAAAACCACTGTCTCTTCCCATCACCTCCACCAAAAATACCCGATTATGAGAATCGGCAGTGTCGCGTATTTTATCGATAGCTTCCATTGCCGTATTAAGCGCAGTATCATAACCAATTGTAAAATCAGTTCCAAAAAGATCATTATCTATGGTTCCTGGTACACCTATACTTGGAATACCAAATTCTTCATAAAAAATACCGGCTCCGGTGTAGGTACCATTTCCTCCTATGCATATCAATCCTTCAATTTCATTGTTGATAATATTATCATAAGCTTTTTTCCGTCCTTCCACAGTTCTAAATTCTTCACTTCGTGATGATTTAAGAATAGTCCCCCCTCGCTGTATAATGTTGGCTACCGAAGATGCCTCTAATTTAATCACATCATTATTTATCATTCCTTCATACCCATTCATTATACCTAATACTTCAATATTATAATAAATGGCCGTTCTAACCACGGCTCTTATACAGGCATTCATTCCTGGGGAGTCTCCTCCTGATGTAAAAACTGCTATTTTTCGCATTCTTCAAAAATAAAAAAGCCCCGCCGAAGCGAGGCCCTTTTTATAAAATATTTTTTACAAGGTTTTTTTCTTGAATTTAAATTGAACGAAGTCTAAGTTATCACCTGCAGTTTTAGTAACAGCATCTACATAAATTAATACTTTTGCACTTGTTCTTGTAATGCTAGCAATATATAAATCACCGGAGGCAACTTTTATTGACTTAAGAGCAGTTCCTGAAGCATTCCAAACAGCATCTAACTGACCTGTGTTTGTAACATCAGCATAAGTATATCCGGTAACTTTTTTAAACATTGTACCATTTTTTGAAGTCAAACGACCCGGCCACTGAGCTACTTCAGCTAAAGTGCAAGAATCTTGCAAATCTTTTTCAGCTGCTGGATCATTTTTAGTTCTTGGGGTACCATCTAACAAATCAAAAGCTCCTGCATTTGGTCCTTGAACATTCCATACTTTAAAAGGCAAACTGTTATTGTCTTTTTCAAATGAGGTTAAAGGAGAGCCAGAAGCTGCAGTTGTAGTAGAAATTGTTAATGACTTACTTGTGCTTGAACCTTTATCATCGGTTACTGTTATTGTCCAAACTTCAGTAGCTATAGCTGCATATGATTTTCTGTTCAATCTAATTTTTGCACTGGCTGCATTTATTGTTGTATCCAATTGTGGTGAAACTCTTCCATTAACAACAGATTTTACTTCTACGGTTTTTACCTTTGAATCATCTGTTACGTTAAATACAATTGAAAAGGCTTTGTCACCATCCATTGTAACATCGCCAGTTAAAGAACCTCCTTCGGCAATAAAATCAATACCTGGAGCTGGATTTGGATCATCTGTTCCACAAGAGTTTAAGAAAAAGGCGGAAACAGCCAATAATGATAATGCTAAGATTTGTTTTACTTTCATATTTTTTTAAATTGTTTGCAAAGTAATAACCATTTTTTGTTTTTAACAAGGTTTACTGTAAAACTGATAATCTTTGTACTTTCAAATATTTATGGCATATCAATTGCCTTGTTTAATCCTCATTGATAAAAAAAACAAAACTGACATCTTGACCATGAAGAAAGATATATATAGATTTAACGAAACAGATCCTGAAAATGATGGTACCGATTTTATTGCCCTAATGTCGCCGGAAGGAGAAGACGAATCAGAGAAAAATCACAAACCAAAAGAATTACCAATACTACCATTGCGAAATACTGTTTTATTTCCAGGAGTGGTAATACCAATTACTGTTGGTAGAGATAAATCGGTTAAACTTATAAAAGATGCTTACAAAAGAGATAAAATAATTGGTGTTGTATCTCAAAAGGATTCTAACAATGATGATCCAAGTTTAGAAGACTTGTATTCAATTGGCACTGAAGCTGTAATTATTAGAATGTTGCGAATGCCTGATGGAAATACAACAGCTATTTTGCAGGGAAGAAGGAAAATAGAAATAAAGACAACTGTTAAAAACACTCCCTATCTGGTTTGTATGGCTCATCCTGTTATTGATGAGAAACCCAAAAAGAACAAAGAGAGTAAAGCTTTATTAGCTTCAATTCGCGATATGGCAGGGAAAATAATTGAGCTATCTCCTAATATTCCAAGTGAAGCCAATTTTGCTTTAAAAAATATTGACAGCCCTAATTTTCTTATTAATTTCATTTCGTCAAACTTAAATATTGGTGTCAATGAAAAACAAACCATTTTAGGCACAATATCTTTTGATGAACGATCTGCTTTAATGCTTTCCCACCTCAACAATGAATTGCAGCATCTTGAATTAAAAAACCAAATTCAGAGCAAGGCCAAGGTTGATATTGACAAACAACAACGCGATTACTTCTTGCACCAGCAGATGCGTGCCATTCAGGAAGAATTGGGACAAGATTCGCCTGATAAAGATATTGAAGCCTTAAGAATTAAAGCAAATGCAAAAAAATGGGATGAAAAATTAGCAAAAGCCTTTAACAAGGAATTGGATAAATTAATGCGGACCAATCCGGCAGCCCCCGATTTTTCAATTACCTATAATTATTGTGAATTGTTACTCGAACTTCCATGGAATGAATATAGTAAGGATTTTATCGACTTAAAAAAAGCCAGAAAGGTGCTTGATAATGACCATTTTGGTTTGGAGAAGGTTAAAGAACGAATTTTAGAATATCTAGCTGTTTTAAAACTTAAGGGAGATTTTAAAAGCCCTATTCTTTGTTTATACGGACCTCCGGGAGTTGGAAAAACATCTTTGGGTAAAAGCATTGCACAATCCATTGGCAGAAAATATGCCAGAATGTCCCTCGGCGGAATGCATGATGAGGCGGAACTTCGCGGTCATAGAAAAACTTACATAGGTGCAATGCCGGGACGGATAATACAAGCTTTGAAAAAAGCGGGTACCGCTAATCCTGTTTTTGTGCTGGACGAAGTTGATAAAATTGGGCGTGACTTTAGAGGAGACCCCTCATCGGCTTTATTAGAAATTTTAGACCCTGAACAAAACACAGCATTCTATGATAATTATGTGGAACATGAATTTGATTTATCAAAGGTTATGTTTATAGCCACGGCCAACTCCCTAGATACCATACAACCAGCATTGCTAGACCGTATGGAAATTATTGAAATTAATGGGTACACAGTTGAAGAAAAAGTGCAGATAGCGAAAAATCATCTTGTAAAAAAACAGTTGGGTGAACATGGCATAAAATCAGGTGATTTAAAATTTACAGATAAAATTCTTGAACTTGTGGTTGAAAATTACACCCGCGAATCGGGAGTAAGAGCTTTAGAAAAACGAATTGCCTCGCTTGCCAGATACCGCGCCAAACAAATAGTTGGGGAAGAAGAATTTGAAGCAAAAATTGATGAAGCCTTTGTAAAAAAAGTTTTAGGCCGTCAACGCATCGATAAGGAAATGTATCAGGATAATAGCTTTGCAGGTGTTGTTACCGGATTAGCCTGGACATCGGTAGGTGGTGAAATATTATTTGTGGAATGTAAAACCACCAAAGGGAACGGCAAACTTACCCTTACCGGCCAATTGGGCGATGTGATGAAAGAATCAGCTATTACTGCTCTTACATTTTTAAAGGCCAATGCTGATTACCTTGATATTAATCCAAAGGTTTTTGACCAATACGATGTTCATATCCATTTTCCAGCGGGGGCTATACCCAAGGATGGACCATCGGCTGGTATCACCATCCTCACCGCACTAGCTTCATGGTTTACCCAACGTAAGGTGAAACCCAATTTGGCCATGACAGGTGAAATAACCTTACGCGGTAAAATATTGCCGGTAGGTGGAATTAAAGAAAAAATACTGGCTGCAAAGCGAGCCGGTATTAACGAAGTAATAATGTGTGAAAATAACAGCAAGGATGTGGAAGATATTGGGAATGATTATACCAAAGATCTTAAATTTCGTTACGCGGTAAACATGCTTCAGGTTTTGGATTTGGCTTTATTAAAAGAAAAGGTATCCAAGCCCGTAACATTTGATATAACCGAAAAAACATCCGACTACAAAAATTAGTTTCAAATTTTAAAACCCAAAAAGAAAGGCCGCTAAGTTTAGCGGCCTTTCTTTTTGTTTCATAATTTTCGTGAATTTACTTTTTGGCATCTTGTTGCTTTTTGAAAGCATCAATATCAAATAACAAGGAGAAACGAATCGTGTTTTGTAGAGGATGACGTTGAGTAAAAGGTTGTAAATACGCTGCATCTATTCCAAATACATTGTAGCGCAATCCAATACCAAAGGTTGCATATTTTCTTCCTCCTTTGGTATCCGCCTCATTAAAATAACCGGCACGAACGGCAAATTGCTTATCATACCAATATTCAAATCCTGTAGCAATATTATATTCCTTTAGTTCTTCTTTAAAACCTCCGGGTGCATCGGCAAATGATTGAAATATTCCTGATATTACAGGAACATCTTTACTTTCTTTACCATACTGAACCACTTTTTTGCCGTCAAAAATACTATCTCCTCCATTTGCATTCGTATAATATACTGGATAGGTAGGAACTAACAGTTTATTAATATCAAAGTTAAAATTAAGTTCATTGTGATCATCTATTTTAAAACCAAAACTAGTACCTAAACGCAGGTTTGTAGGTATAAAATCCTTTTCGGCAGATGTAGAATAGGTGATTTTGTTTCCAATATTTGTAATGGTAGCTCCTAATGCCAATTTCACATCTTTCTTAGCTATTTTTATAGGTTTTTTATAGTACACTCCTATATCACCGGCTGCGGCACGACCCGGCTTAAACTGAGAACCTATAGTTCCTGTGGCTCCACAAGTAAGACACGAATTTACAAAGCGCATGGCACCTCCTAATGAAAAATTCTCAGACAACTGAGTGGCATACCCCACATCAATAGCCATTTCGTATGGTGTGGCGTTTCCATTTGAATTACCAAAATCATCTGTAAATTGTATTTCACCTAATGAAAAATACCGAATAGAACCTGTTACAACGCTTTGATTACGGCTTCCAACTTTTGAATATCCTGCCATATCATAAAACCAAACATCTGGCACCAATTGTCTTAACCATGGTGCTGCATTTAATGACATACCAGCTTTTTTTTGTATAAAAGCCATGGAGGCAATATTCCAATGTATTGAGTTGGCATCCCCATCACGAGCTACACCGGCATCACCCATTCCCGCACTGCGCGAATCAGGAGTTATTGTTAAAAACGGAACAGCGGTGGTAATTACTCTTCGTTGTCCTAATAAGTCATCTTTTGATGTAACCTGTGCTTGTGAAGTTATACTTAACACAAATGGCAAAACTCCTAATATTAATAGATTCTTTTTAAGCATGATTTAATTTTTTAAGTAATTGTCTTTTCACTCGTTATCGTTTAGAAGTAATCCGACAAAATTAGAATTAATTTTTAATATTCAACTATTTTAACAACACCATTTTTTGAAACTCTTCTTCAGATTTTCCATCCTCCGATTTTACTTTGATTTTGTAGATATATACGCCCTTTGCAAGGATTTGCCCGTATTCGTCCTTTCCATCCCATTCTATTTCACTTACATGCGATGATGCATTAGGAATTTTTGCATAAAGTGTTTTAACAACCCGACCGCTTATAGAGAAAATATTAATGGCAATATTTAACTCCTGTCCTGATTTATTATGGTCAAAATGAAAATTAGTCTTAGTGGTAAATGGATTTGGATAGTTTAATAAATTCTTTATGGCCATATTTTCATCGGAGGCCACCAAAAATTCAACTTGATTTTCGTTACTGTTATTATAAACATCCCATGCTCTTACGCTCAATGTATGGGTTCCGGGGGCTATATCGGCTAATTTAAATCGAACTTCTCCTCCCTGAAAACTATCAAGCTTTGTAGAATAAAAATCATTAAGAATATAATTTTTTGAAGTTTCCTTCCCCTTATCCAAAATCCCCAAAATTTCTCTTCCTACTCCGTTTCCCGCTGTATTAATTCCATTTTCATCCCATAATTTTATAATTAGTAATGGATTATTATTTACGATTCCACCATTTGTAAATTTTTCATCTTCTAAAAAAACTTCAATATCCGGTCCTTTATTATCGGCCACCAAATTGCTTGATGTACCCCCAACCATCGCGCTATCATAAACTCCCATTGCATCTGTTTTGTCATTGTAGGCATAGGTAAAAATCCTGCCGGTTCCCACTGAATAATCAATATCTTTTGGCAAAATGAATGATACTTTAAAATTTCCGTTGGTGACTGATGCCTTGCCTCTGTAAAGCACATTATTTCGGGTAGAAAATGGAAGAACTGAACTCGTTGGGTCATTAGCTAATGTTTTAAAGGTTTGCTTTTTATCAAAAAGTGTAACTGAAACATCCCCATTAAAATCTGTAATTACATTGCCCGAAAGATTTACAACAGAACCACTTATTTCTACTTTTGATAAAGCTTTTAGCGTATCCTTTGATAAGGCATTTACCGTATTTCCATTAATGGCGGTAATTATTGTTTTTTGAACCGGTAAATTAAGATCTAATAATGGGTCACCAAACATCACGTAATTTCTAACGTTTGAAGAGCTAACCATTACATTTTTAACATTTTTATAAGCATCACCAAAGGTTGTAAAATGATTACCATCTCGTGCAAATAAATTGTTTCTAAAAAGTATAACAGAAAAATCCGTGTTTAATCCTATGTAAACTTTTCGGGTTGTGGTCATCATACCAATAGCACCTCCTACATCGTTTATCATCATCAATTCTCCCGGTGATTCTTCTTTTGGATTATCATATTGAGCCAAGTCGCAGGTTCCTGTTACAAAAAAAGTAAGTTTATCATAGTTTCTCCATCCCAATATCATTGGTCGAGTTACCACCCGTTCATGAGCCATTCCGCTTCCTCCTCCATGTCCAAGGTAATTAAAAACCAAAGTACCTTTAGCAATAGTATTATTTATAGTTTCATTTACATCGGGATAAGCATTCCCATTACCAAGAGATGCTTGCTTGTAAGCATCCAAATATATTTTTGTAATATTTGACGGGGGTAATTCTTTTTCACACAAACTTGTTAATTTTTCGGAATCCTCCATGTGAACATCGTAATCCTCATCATCCCCTAAAAAAGTTAATGAACTTCGCCATTCTCCTTTATTAGAATTTGTTTTATAATGGATGCATTTATCTACCATTACATCGGCCTCATAAGATGATTTTGCCGGCAATCGGCCTACTCCCATATCCATTGATTCTAAAAATTTTCCAGGGTCCAAAGGCCAATAACCTTCCGAGTCATCCAATATTACATAATAATCGTCAGAGCAATAACTGCTCACTGAATTATTGTATTCATAACTTTCAAACGTTGGAACCATATTACCATTGTTAATGCGGTTTTTATAATCAAAACTGGCATCACCAAATAATAAGAGAGCTTTTGGCTTATTAGTAACGTCTGCTCTATCGTAGAGCATTTTTACAAAATCGCGAATAGCTGTAATATCTAATGCCCCACTCGAAAACTCATTGTAAATTTTTTCTGGATATGTAATCAAATAAGAATACCCTTCACGCTCCTGATGGAATTTTACCAATTTTTCAGCCTGAACTCTATAATCAGGGTGGGTTATTATTATATAGTCAACTGCTGACAGATTATGTAAATTTTGGTTTTCTAATTTACCCACCATTTCGGGTGTTTTTTCCGCTCCATTTTTAAAAAGTAAATACCTTAATAATTTACTGCTTCCATTTACTATAAATGAAGTCTTATCAATATCAGAAAAGGTTTTTTGAACGCTTATATTATGGTGGTCTGTTACATCCCAAAGTGTGTAATCTGAAGTAAAATTATCAATTTGGTATTTAATATTACCCGTAATTTTTGAATCCAAATTAAAAAAATGAATTTGACCATCTATCGGTTTCAATTTTCGTTTACTCTGAATTTCAAAATAATTGAGCCAGGCTTCAGAACTTAGCTGAGGCCTGTAAAATTCATAAGTTAACTTAAAAGATGATGAAGGAAAAAATTGCCTGCCACGATTATCTATGCTGGCAAAATTATCATCATTATCAAATACCACGGGAGAACCTGAATGGATTACAAATGGATTTTTATCATCATTTAAGTATACGTTCACATTTGTAAAAATTCCTGTCCGGATGGCTACTTCCGACTTTATTAAACTTGGTGAGCCTAAAATTAAATCAGGTATTGATACATCAAATGATTTATTTTCAATGGTCAAAACCTCCCCAAACCATTCTCGTCCGCTGTTCCTCAAATTAAATGATTCTTCCTCGTGAACATATAAATAATCCGATTCGTTAATTGCTTTTAAAAAACTGTTACCCTCACCGGCACCCGACTCTGACAATCGCTTACCGGCACCCTCCCCCCAGTTTAAAAAATAGAAAGCAAAATCAGAATAAACATTTTTTACATGGGTATAGTCAATCGAATTTTCTTTCCAGCTATCAGGGCCCTTTCCATAAAATAATATGTAATCACCGTCATCCAATTTATTATTCCCATTACCATCGTTTATCTTAATTGCATTTTCAATAAGGTCATCTGGTCTATTCTCTGCCACAATTTCCGGCAACATTCCACCACCATTCCCAAATATTTTAAATTTAGATAACTCAATATTATCTGTATTGATAGAATGCTTCACAAAAAAGGCTTTGTCTAATTTATATACAGCGTCTTCACTGATTTTTAGCTTATACCAATCTCCTGCAGCAAGCACCGATTGTGTTTTGTTCCCTTTTTTATTAAGCTTTATTTGATTTGATTCAATTTGCTTAAAATTCAAATCAAAACGAATCAACCGTTCAAGATTTGCACCATTTACTCGATATGGAACAATCTTTACTTTAATCCTATTTTGTTCTCTCTCATCACTATTTAAAGCTAAAAATGATACATTATTTTTAAGGTACTCTCTAAATTTAGGATTATCAGTAATTGGCTCATAAACTTCATTAACTAAAATAACTTCAAACTTATTTTGGCCAGTAATTTCAGTGTATGCCCAAATTGGAAAATATTTTTCTTTTGCATAAAAATCTTCTTGTGAGCCATTAAAATTTCCCGGAAAAGTTTGTGCATTGGAATTCCATGTGATATTAAAATGTTTGATTTGAGCAGATGCATTGGTTAATGAAAAAATAATTATTGCCAACCCAAGCAACATTTTAAAAAGTTTGTGTGTCATAACTATATCCAAAACAAAAATATCGTAAATTTATTATGTAAATTGGGTAAAAAGATGAATGTTTGTAAAATATTTAATAGTTTTACATAATAATTATCTTAACAAACAAGTTAACCAAATAAAATAGAGAAGATGATCAAACGTTACTTATCAATCTGTGCTGCAATTTTGAGTATTGGTTTAGCCAAAGCTCAAGACCCCGAAATGACTCAATATTACGCTGCCCCAATTTATACGAACCCAGCAATGGCTGGTACCGGAAGTTGTGATGGTGGTGGTCGTATTAACATTAATTATCGTAACCAATGGCCAAGTTTACCCGGCACATTTGTTACTACACTTGCCTCTTATGACCAACATTTTGATGGAATAGGTGGAGGAATAGGAATAATTGCAATGAATGATGTGGCCGGTGAAGGAAAATTAACTTCCAATACCTTGGCAGGGATTTATTCTTATCAATTGCAAGTAAATCGTAAATTTACGATGCGTTTTGGTTTAGAAGCCCAAGTGGTAAGCCGTTCCTTAGATTGGAAAAAATTAAGGTTTCCAGATCAAATAGACCCAACAAAAGGTTTTGTGAACCCAACCCAAGAGCCATTATCTCCCAATAGAATAACTTATCCAAATTTCAGCACAGGTGTTTTAGGTTACACCGAGCGTTTTTATGCAGGTTTTGCAGTTCACAATATTATTGAGCCTATTCAGTCTTTCCTTGGAACGCAAGATTCTAAATTACCTCGTAGATATACACTTCACTCGGGTTTAGTTATACCTATTGATAATACTTACGAGCCAAACATGACCTTTTCACCAAACATGCTTTTAATGGTTCAAAATAAATTCACCCAACTAAATTTAGGGTTTTATTTTAATAAAGGGCCATTAGTAACAGGTTTATGGTATCGCCAAACATTGGGTACTTATGCCAATTCTGATGCATTGATGCTGTTGGTTGGTTTTCGCAAAGAAAGATTCAAATTTGGATATAGCTATGATTTAACCGTATCGTCAGCACGTCAAGCAGCTCCTGGAAGTCATGAAGTTTCAGCTTCTATAGAATGGTGCGCTACCAAGCGTGCTATTCGTTACAAAAAATTATCATGCCCTGATTTTTAGTACTTCAAACTAAAAAATATTTACATATTCAAAAAAAATACAATATTATTGCACCCTAAACGTTAAAACAGACAAACATCTTCACTATGAGATTAAAGAGAAGTATAATTTTAGCCACAATAGCAACAGCATTTTTATTACCAACTTCATGTAGTAAAAAAGATCGTTCATCAACTACAGGATGGAAATACAACGATGCTAAATGGGGTGGATTTGAAACACACGACTATGCAGGTCAAGAAACTGGTCCTGGTTTGGTAATTGTGGAAGGAGGAGCTTTTACAATGGGTTCGAGTGAGCAGGACGTAACATACGAACACAATAACATTGAGCGTAAAGTTACAGTTCCTTCATTTTACATGGACGAAACAGAGGTTAGTAATCTGCATTACCTAGAATATTTACATTGGTTGAGTCGCGTGTATGTTGATTATCCTGAGGTATACAAACAAGCATTACCTGATTCCCTCTGCTGGAGAGATAAATTAGCATTCAATGAACCTTATGTTGAATATTATTTCCGTCACCCTGCTTACAAAAATTATCCTGTTGTGGGTGTTAATTGGTTGCAAGCAACTGCCTATGCAGCTTGGAGAACAGATCGTGTAAACGAATATATTCTTATTAGAGAAGGTATATTGGTGCCTGATGCGGGTCAAGTGAACGAAGAAAACTTCAATACTACAACATACTTAGCTGGACAGTTTGATGGCAAGCAAGGTAAACGTCCGATTAAGGATATCAAAAATAAAAAAGGAACTCGTAAGGTTAGAATGGAAGATGGTATTATGCTGCCAGATTATCGTTTACCTACAGAATCTGAATGGGAATTTGCTGCTTTAGCGAATGTTGGTCAATCAACTTACGAAAATATCAACGCAAAAAAAATATATTCTTGGGGAGGTTTAACAACAAGAAATCAAGGCCGTAAAGAAAAAAATCGGGGCTATATAATGGCTAACTTTAAACGTGACAAAGGTGATCAGGCCGGTATTTCTGGCAGACTTAATGATGGTGCATTTATTACTACTGATGTTCACTCCTATTGGCCTAATGATGTAGGATTATATAACATGAGTGGTAACGTTAGCGAGTGGGTTATGGATGTTTATCGTCCATTGTCCTATGAAGATGTCACAGATTTCAATGCTTTTCGTGGAAACGTTTACAAAAAGAAAAGGTTAGATGCTGATGGAGTAGTAGATGTAAAAGATAGTTTAGGGCGTTTAACATACGTTCCAGTGACTGACGAAGAAAACAAGATGCGTAGGAACTACAAAAAATCTGACAATATGGGATATATTGATGAAGATGTTTATGCAGATGGTGAGCAAGGATATGAATATGGTGTAACCTCGTTGATTAATAATAAAGCCCGTGTTTACAAAGGTGCAAGCTGGAATGATCGTGCTTATTGGATGAGTCCTGGAACACGTCGTTTCTTAGATGAAGAGCAAGATTTATCTACCCTTGGTTTCCGTTGTGCGATGCACAGGGTAGGTTCTAGTAAATAATTTCCACATAGTTTATATTTTTCAAAAAAGCCACCTAGTCAGGTGGCTTTTTTGATTTATTAAAAAAAACTCCTTCAGTTTTTGAACTAATTTACACAATCATTCCCATTAATTTATTTTTTAGGACGTTATTTGCACCTCAATGGATACAAGACTTGCCAATAGAGTTTACTATTTTGAGGAATCACAAACTTTGGAGATGGCTAAAAAAGCCCGTGAATTATCCGCTAAAGGAGTTAAAGTAATTAATTTAAGCCTTGGTGAACCGGATTTTGCAACTCCAAAACACATTATAGAGGCTGCAAAAAAAGCAATGGATGATGGTTTTACTAAGTATTCGCCGGTAGCAGGGTTCTTAGATTTACGGCAAGCAGTATCTGATAAATTTTTGCGAGACAATGGATTAAATTATTCTACCAATCAAATTGTAATTTCCACTGGTGCAAAACATTCCATAATGAATGTAATATTGGCTCTAATTAACCCCGGAGATGAGGTAATAATTCCAAATCCATATTGGGTTAGCTATAGTGAAATGGTTAAACTAGCCTCAGGAAAACCTGTTTTTGTTCCTTCAAATGTAACCAACAATTATAAATCACCGGCAAGTGCAATAGAAGCCGCAATTACAGATAAAACAAAAATGTTCCTTTTTTCTTCACCCTGCAATCCTAGTGGCTCAGCATACAGCAAACAAGAATTGAAAGAAATAGCGGATGTTTTTGAAAAATATCCCAATATATTTATTGTCTCAGATGAAATTTATGAGCATATCAATTTTGTTTCAAAGCATGAAAGTATTGGGCAATTTCAATCAGTAGCCGACCGGGTTATAACCATAAATGGGGTTGCTAAAGCATTTGCTATGACAGGCTGGAGAATAGGTTATATTGGTGCACCAGAATTTATTGCAAAAGCTTGTGAAAAGTTGCAAGGCCAGTTTACCAGTGGTGCTAATAGCATTGCGCAAAGAGCAACACTAGCTGCTTTAACAGGTTCATTAGAACCAACAAAAGCAATGACAGCCGAATACCTTAAACGCAGAAATTTGGTATTAAAACGACTTGACGAAATACCCGGAGTAAAAGCTAATGTGCCTGATGGAGCTTTTTATATTTTTCCCGATTTTAGTTATTTTATTGGTAAAACTCTAAACGGGACAAAAATTATTTCAACACGTGATCTATGCTACTATTTATTAGAAGTGGCTCATGTTTCTATGGTTTCTGGTGAAGCATTTGGAAATCCTGAGTGCATTAGGATATCCTATTCATTAAACGAAACCGATCTTAATTTTGCTTTTGATAGAATTAAAGAAGCTCTTACGATTTAACTATTTTTAGTATGTCAACATTAACTCAAATTGATTCATTTTCAGATTTAAGTATACTCGTGATTGGTGATGTGATGGTAGATGCCTATTATTTTGGATTGGTAGATAGAATTTCACCTGAAGCCCCTGTTCCAATTATTTCGGTTACTAAAAAAGATCACAGACCTGGAGGTGCTGCCAATGTTGCTCTAAATATTATTAGCCTTGGTGCAAAAGTAAAATTAGGTGCGGTAATTGGTGACGATGATGAAGGAAAAGAATTAATGGAATTACTAAGAACAGATGGGGTAAATATTGAAGGCGTTGCTATTGACATCTCACGTCCAACTACGATGAAGACTAGAGTTATTTCAGGCAATACACACTTGCTAAGAATTGACCATGAATCAACTGGTTTTATTACATCCGAAATTGAAGAAAAGCTAATTAACTTCGTTCAAAAAAATATAAATACAACCGACGCAATTATTTTAGAAGATTACAATAAAGGATTGCTTTCAGAACGATTAATTTCTGAGGTGATAGAAATTGCGAATAAAAATAAAGTACCAACCATTGTTGATCCTAAGAAGGAAAACTTTTTTGCATATAGAAATTGCACTTTATTTAAACCGAACCGAAAAGAAATAAAAGAAGGATTAAAAACAGATTTAGACCTTTCAAAGTTGGAAAATATTGAAAAAGCTACCGGTAAATTAATTGAAATTTTAGATTGTGAAAGTGTAATGGTAACCTTGTCTGAAGATGGCGTTTATCTAAAAAAAAATAACCAAGCATCGCACATCAAGGCTCATAAAAGAATAATTACAGATGTAAGTGGTGCAGGAGATACCGTAGTAAGTGTAGCAGCTTTATGCTTAGCTTCAGGCATGGATTTGCTCAAAGCAGCTGAAATTGCAAATATAGCAGGAGGTATAGTTTGTGAAAAAGTTGGGGTTGTGCCAATTAACAAAGAGGAACTTATTGAGGAAATTAAAAGATTAAACCTTTAATCATTATTTATAGCGTACTATTTTACCCTAAAAAAGTCTCATCTTGGGCTAATAGATCGAGATTTATATTACATTTCAACATTCCATTTTCCTAAATAATTGTTCTTTGATTCAGATATACACATCTTTATCACGTCTAATTCATGTCATTTTCTAAATGTTACCTTTGCTACAAATGAAAAAAATTTCATCGGCATTAATCTCCGTTTATTATAAAGAAGGGCTGGAGCCTATTCTCGATTTACTTAAAAAACATGATGTAAAAATCTATTCAACAGGAGGCACTCAAACCTTTATTGAAAATCTGAACATGAAAGTAACACCAGTAGAAGAGGCAACTGGTTTTCCTTCAATACTTGGTGGAAGAGTGAAAACTTTGCACCCGGCTATTTTTGGAGGAATACTTCACAGACGAGATAATTCTCAAGACCTTGAGGAAATTAATAAATTTAATATTCCCCCCATAGATTTAATTATTGTTGATTTATATCCTTTTGAAGAAACCTTAAAAAATAATGGCTCGGAAGAGGAAATTATTGAAAAAATTGATATTGGCGGTGTTTCTTTAATTCGAGCAGCGGCAAAAAATTATAATGACACATTAATTGTTGCCAATAAAAATCTTTATCAATTATTATCAGAGCAGTTGTCAAACAATGAAGGTAAAACAAGTATCGAAACTAGAAAATCCTTTGCAGAACAGGCATTTTTAACTACCAGTACTTACGATACGGCTATCTATAATTATTTTGCAGGCAAAAAAAATTATGAACTCAGATATGGTGAAAATCCTCACCAACAAGCTACTTTTACAGGTAATTTAGAAAAACTCTTCACCAAACATCAAGGGAAAGAATTATCCTACAATAACCTTTTGGATATAGATGCAGCACTATCTTTGGTATTGGATTTTCCTAAAACCGAACCTGTATTTGCAATTATTAAACATAACAATGCTTGTGGTATGGCTATAAGACCTACCCTAAAGCAAGCTTATTTAGATGCCTTAGCCGGTGACCCTGTTTCTGCTTTTGGTGGAATATTATGTTGTAATACTGAAGTGGATGAGGCTACAGCCGAAGAAATGGATAAATTATTTTTTGAAATTGTTATTGCACCTGCATACAGTGATCAAGCAATACAAATTCTTCAGTCCAAGAAAAATAGAATTATACTTGCTACAAATGACACGTCAATGCCAAATCAAATGACAAGAACAATATTGAATGGAGTGCTTACTCAAGACCGTGACTCAAAAACAGAAACCTTTTCTGATTTAAAAGTAATAACAAATAAGCAACCTAATGAAGCAGAGAAGAGAGATATGGTAGTGGCTAATATTTTAGTTAAGCATACAAAATCAAATGCTATCATTTTGGTAAAAAACAATCAACTATTAGCATCAGGCACCGGTCAAACCAGCAGAGTTGACGCTTTAAATCAGGCAATACATAAAGCCAAACATCTTGGATTTAATCTTAATGGAGCTGTTATGTCCAGTGATGCTTTTTTCCCATTTCCAGATTGTGTGGAAATAGCACACAATGAAGGAATTAATGCAGTAATACAACCAGGTGGTTCAATAAAAGATGCTCTTTCTGTGGATTATTGCAATGCAAATAATATGGCTATGGTGATGACAGGTAACCGACATTTTAAACATTAAACCAGGCTAGAATTAATTAACAAATTTGATTAAATATTTTTTTTTTCTTTTAGTAACAAAACACCTCAATTCACAATAAATTTGTAAGATTTTTAAACGGGATTCGCTTTAATGGGCATTTTTAACTTTTTAACACAAGAACTGGCAATAGACTTAGGTACAGCAAATACCTTAATAGTTTATAAAGATAAAGTAGTAGTAGACGAACCTTCTATAATTGCAAAAAATCGCACCACCGGTGAGATAATTGCGATTGGCAAGGAGGCTCAAAAAATGCATGGAAAAGCGCATGAAAATATCAAAACTATTCGCCCATTAAAAGACGGTGTAATAGCAGATTTTGAAGCTGCTGAGCAAATGATAAGAGGGATGATAAAGCTTATCAATCCAAACAAGAGCCTTTTTAAACCTCAATTAAAAATGGTTATTTGTATTCCTTCAGGCATTACCGAGGTAGAAAAACGTGCGGTAAAAGAATCGGCAGAAAGAGCAGGTGCCAAAGAGGTCTACCTAATTCATGAACCAATGGCTGCTGCGATAGGTATCGGTATTGACGTAGCTGAGCCAATGGGAAATATGATTATTGATATAGGAGGTGGAACTACAGAAATTGCTGTTATAGCCTTATCAGGTATTGTGTGCGACCAAAGTATTAGAGTAGCCGGAGATGATTTTACGGAAGATATTATTGAGTATATGCGTCGTCAGCACAATCTTTTAATTGGTGAAAGAACGGGCGAAATGATAAAAATTGAAGTTGGTTCAGCGCTTCCCGAATTAGATAATCCACCTGAAGATTACCCGGTAAACGGACGTGATTTAATGACCGGAATTCCAAAACAAATTCATATATCATACTCTGAAATTGCTTTAGCTTTAGATAAATCCATTTCAAAAATAGAAGAAGCTGTATTAAAGGCATTGGAACTTACTCCTCCTGAATTAAGTGCTGATATTTATAAAACTGGATTATACCTTACAGGTGGAGGAGCTTTGCTTCGTGGCTTGGATAAACGTATTTCCATAAAATCTAAACTACCGGTATATGTGGCTGAAGATCCTCTTCGTGCCGTAGTAAGAGGAACTGCCTACGCCCTTAAAAATCTTGAATCTTTTAAATCTATAATGCAATAATTAACGGACCCACCGGGGAAACTAAATGCGTAATTTTTTCCTCTTCATACAACGTTATTCACACTTCTTTCTATTCCTTATACTTGAAACGGTGGCGTTTTACGCTATTTATTCGTTTAATAATTATCATCATGCTGTTTTATTAAATACATCAAATAATGTTAACGGCTTCATACTAACCAAGCGTTCCAATATTACAGAATATTTCAATCTTGGGAAAGAAAACAAAAGACTTCAATTGGAAAATAACGCCCTTCGCAAAAAGGTATTGGAATCCTATTATATTGATAAAAGCGACACCATAAGAAATACAGATACTACCTTCCGCCAAAAATTCACCTACATTCCAGGAAATGTTATTCAGAACTCCACAGATTTGGTTAATAATTATATTACTATTGATAAAGGAAGCAAGCATGGTATTAAGAAAAATATGGGGGTTATTAATCCTGATGGTATTGTTGGTGTAATTGTAGCTACTTCTGAAAATTTCAGTATAGCCATGTCGGTTTTGAATAGCAAATTTAAGGTAACTCCAAAATTAAAAGGTAACTCGTCGATAGGCAGATTGATATGGAAAAACAACTCGCCATATTATGCCAATATTGAAGGAATTAATAAATTTAATGTTTTAAAAAAAGGAGATATTGTTCAAACAAGTCCTTACTCCTCCTTGTTTCCCGAAAATGTAATGATTGGAACAATAGCTGAGGTTACACCTGCAACCGGAGGTTCTTTTTTAAATGTAAAAGTAAAACTCTCTACCAATTTCACAAGCTTACGCAGCGTTTACATAATTAATAATTTGCAAAAAGAAGAAATAGAAACCATAGAAGAACAGATTAGCAGTGGCAATTAGTATTATTCGACATATTATCGCATTTATTCTCCTGGCCGGATTACAGGTTTTGGTATTAAATAGTTTGGATATTAGCAGCTATGTTAATCCTCAGGTTTATATTCTCTTTTTATTGCTACTTCCCGTTAATACCGAAATTTGGTTTTGCCTTTTGGCAGGATTTGTAAGTGGAGGAATTGTAGATGGATTATCAAATACAAATGGTATACATGCTTTTGCAGGAACGGCATTAGGATATTTTAGATACTTTTACATAAAATATTCATTAGATAAAGAAGAGATAGAACGTGGAATGTCGCCCAATTTAAAAAACATGCCACCCACTTGGCATTTCTTCTACATTCTTATTTCCTCTCTACTTTACCATTGGCTTATTTATTTTATGGAAGCCTTCACGTTTAGTGGGTTAGGGGATCTTACTCTAAAATCAATTTCGAGTGGAATAATTGCCACGTTTTTAATGTTGCTGATAGGATTTTTATTTAGCCGCAAAACTACCAATGTCTGAAGGAAGCAACCGAAATCAATCCTTAATTATAGCTGTCATAGCTATCGGTTTCATCTTTACCGTTCGACTTTTCTATTTACAGATTATTGATAAATCGTATGTAGAATTTGCCAATGCCAACTCAAAAAAAATATTAACCATCCACCCAAACAGAGGATTGGTATACGACCGGAATAATAAACTTATTGCCTTTAATGACAATTTTTATGATTTGATGATTTCCTATCCATTTAATCTTAAAAATTTTGACACCCTTGGTTTTTGTGAAATATTAAGGATTACTAAACCTAACTTTATAAAACGTTTAAAAAAAGCAGACAAAACGGTTTATAAAGGAAGTGCCGTGTTTTACAAAAATCTGGAACAAAATAAATATGCGGCCCTGCAAGAACGAATGTATGAATATGAGCGATTTTATATTGATATAAAAACTGACCGTAAATACAAAACAACTTCAGGAGCGCATATTTTGGGATATATTGGCGAAATATCCCAAAAACAACTTGAAGCTCAAGACGAGGAAAACTATTATTCAAAAGGCGATTTTATAGGCTTAACCGGGATTGAAAAATACTATGAGAAAGAATTAAGGGGTTTAAAAGGTGAGGAGGTAATATTGGTAGATAGCCGTGGCCGACAAAAAGGAAATTATTCAAAAGGTAAATATGATAAACAGCCAATTGCAGGGCTAAAAGTTTCAACTACATTAGACCTTACATTGCAAGAATATGCTGAAAAGCTTATGCAAAATAAAATGGGAAGTGTAGTTGCTATTGAGCCCTCAACGGGTGAAATACTTACACTCGTTTCCAGTCCGGGTTATAATCCCGATGACTTATCTATAAGAAACAAGCGAAAAAACTACGGAAAATTATTACTCGACCCTACCAAACCTTTGTTTAACAGAGCTGTAACTGCTGCCTATCCTCCAGGTTCTGTTTTCAAATTGCTAAATGGACTAATTGGTTTACAAGAAGAAGTAATTTATCCTGAAACAACTTTTCCTTGCTACCGGGGTTTCAGCATAGGCCGATTACATGTTAATTGCCATCCACACCCACCCAATCTTGATTTAAGAGGAAGTGTGGCAAATAGCTGCAATGCTTATTATTGTAATACCTTTAGAGAAATTCTGGAAAATCCTAAATATAAATCAACTCGCGAAGCCTATATAAAATGGAAAGATTATATGCTTCAATTTGGCTTGGCAGCTAAATTGGGCTCAGATATTAACTTTGAATCCAAAGGAAATATTCCAAGCCCCGAATTTTATGATAAAATGCATAATGGTAAGTGGGGCTTTTCCAGATTAATTTCACTTTCCATTGGTCAGGGTGAGATTTTAATAACTCCCTTACAAATGGCTAATGTTATTAGTGCTATTGCCAACCGAGGCTATTATTACACCCCTCATTGCATAAGAAAAGTAGATGATAAGCCTGCCATACCTCAAAAATTTAGAGAGAAGCACAAAATAAAAATTGACCGTCAACATTTTGAAGCTGTGGTAGAAGGAATGGCTATGACGTTAATAAATGGAACCGCCGCCAGAACAGGAATTGAAGGTATTGAAATTTGCGGAAAAACAGGAACGGTTCAAAATCCACATGGAAAAAATCATGCAGTATTTATGTGCTTTGCTCCTAAAGATAACCCTAAAATAGCCATTGCTTGTATTGTTGAAAATGCAGGATATGGAGCTACTTGGGCCGCCCCTGTAGCCAATTTATTAATTGAAAAATATATTAATAAAGATACCGTTTCATCAAAACCGGAAATGGAAAAACGACTTTTTGAAGCTTATATATTACCAAAGCCTAAACCTTTGGATGCAACCAGAATTAAATTTTTAAAGGATTCAACAACGAAGGCTACAAAGGATTCAATAGAGAAAAAGAAAAAAGAAAATAAAAATAATACAACTGGCAATATGCCATTAAACCGTGATATGGTATTAAATGAGAGAGAAGAAGATTATTGATACAAACACCTTCGACTGGCCAATAATACTCATTTATGTAGTAATGGTATTATTTGGATGGTTTAATATTTATTCCGCTTCATGGAATGAATCTACAGGAAGTATTTTTGACCTAAACAAAAATTACGGCAAACAATTTTTGTTTATCTGTATTTCTGCTTTTATAGCTATTTTTTGGCTATTTCTGGATTATAAGGTATTTAATCTTTTTTCATACGGTGTATACGGGGTTTTGGTTGGGTTGGTCATATCCGTTTTTGTGTTGGGTAAAGAAGTGGCCGGAAATAAAAACTGGATTCCTATTGGTAGTTTTAATTTACAACCCGCAGAATTTGCCAAGTATGGAGTCTCGCTGGCTTTAGCCAAATTTTTGGGCACCCCTGATGCCCGACTCAAAGATAAAATAACCTTGCGGATTGCTTTGGCAATCTTTTTACTACCTATGGCTTTAATCTTGATACAAAAAGACACCGGTTCTGCATTGGTTTTTTTATCGTTTAGTCTAGTTCTTTACCGCGAAGGCTTATCAGGAATTTGGTTTGTAATGGCATTATGTGCTATCATTATTTTTATCCTTACTCTTTATTTTGGTTCCGTTTGGGTTTCAGGAATTTTTGCCGCTGTAGCTTTCCTTTTATACTTACTTAGTTCACGGCGTAAATATCTTACCTGGCCGTTTTTATTGGTAACCATTGCCGTTGTAGGATTTAGTTTTAGTATTAATTTAATAACAGACAATATTTTAAAAGACCATCAAAAAAAACGTATTCTCGTTACTTTTGGTTTGTTAGAAGATTTAAAAAAAGAAGGATATAACGTTCATCAATCTAAAATAGCCATTGGCTCTGGAGGTCTTATTGGTAAAGGTTTTTTACAAGGCACCCAAACCAAACTCCGTTATGTACCTGAGCAGCATACCGATTTCATATTTTGTACCATCGGTGAAGAATGGGGCTGGATAGGAAGTACTATTATTATGATTTTGTTTGTAACCCTTATTGCCAGAGTATATTATTTGGCTGAACGACAGAAAAATAGGTATAATCGAATATATGCTTACTGTGTAGGCTCTATACTTTTCTTCCACTTTATAATAAATATTGGAATGACCATAGGTCTAGTTCCGGTAATTGGTATCCCATTGCCTTTTTTTAGTTATGGCGGCTCATCACTAATAGGCTTTACGGTTTTACTTTTTACACTTATACGCCTTGATGCTACCCGATCTACCGAAATGAGTACCTTGAAGGATATGTATTAAAGTAAATCAACTTTAGGGTTCAAATCGGACCATGAGGCCATTTCTACTTCTGGATATTTACCATAATCAAATTTTAAAATTGAATCAAATTCAACTTTTCTGCTGTCAAAATATTTTTGGCTAATACCCGGGTAATCAATTTTTTTATCTTCTTTATATAACTTATTGTCGTCCTTTATTAGATGCAGCATCAATTCGCCATGCTTATGTTCAGAAGCTATAAATTGTTTAAAAAAAGTATTGAGTTCATCGTGCTTTTTTGCCACGAATCGTGGAATCGAAATATCCCAAATTTCACGCATTGGCAAAGGCCCGTAGTGACGGCATTCCAGCAAATCTGGTGTTGCAACCTTGGTTTCATGCGATGCCAAAAAATTCCTTATTTCCTTTCCAAAGCTTTTTATTTCCTTTCTTTTTTTAGCGGGTAAATCATCAAACAGTAATAATCTTAATACCAATCGATAATTGGTATCCTGCGAATCAGGAATTAGATTAACCGACCGCATAGGAAATTTGAAATGGTCAGCCACTTCCAAATACGTTTTAAACAATGCTTTGGTAGTGGTAAGTGTGTTATGATGGCAACTAAGATGGTTAACCGGAATATTTGAATCTTTTAATACTTCAACTTGAGCAATAAGTTCCTTTTTTAACTCAGGCAATTGCTTTTCAATCTCATCAATATCCAACTCCGAAAAAGGTTTAAAATAACCTTTATACGTAAAGGCCGTATTGTTATTAACCACCAAAGGTTTACCTGAACTAATAGTTAAATGGCATCCTATATCCGTTTTATCTCCAACTTCATCCAGCAGCTGTCTGGCATTTTATACTGAATCTACATAGTTTGAAATACAGGCTACAGAATTTACCTTACCATTAATTATGGCTTCTTTTATTCCTTGATTTACTGAGGGAAATACACCGAAATCATCAGCAGTAACAATTAGTTTTTTCATAGAGTTCACTATTAGGTTAATACCAATAAACTAAAAATGAACCAAGTTGTTAAATAAACTCTTTCACAAGTCGAATTTCTTAATTCACCTTCACCCCAATATCCATTAGTTTTAACTCCTGTCGCATAATCGGATTCCAATCTATTTTTATTTGGCGGCTAAACAGTTCAGTCTGATGATTGGTCTCAGGGTCTTTTATAGAAATTTTTAAAGTAGCAGGGCCTTTATGCTCTTTGGTTATTTTTAATAAGTGTTCGAGGGTTTCTTTATTTACCTGAGTTGTTTTCATCTGAAGCTGAATGCTTTTCAGATTGGTTTCGCGCAAATCAGCTAAATAGGAAATTTTGTTAAACTTGAGTTCCAATTCATTTGGGTCACGGTAACTTGTGGCGGTTAACAAAAATCCATACAGCATTGCATTCATTTGAAGAAACGGACGGAAGGTGGCAAAATCCTTTCCAAAAAGCGCAAACTCTTTGGCTCCACTATAATCTTCCAAGGTAAATTTAGCCCAGGGTTTTCCAGTTTTAGTTACCCTTTCCTCAAACAATGTAACTATTCCTCCAATCTTTATCTCTTTTCCTTTAACCAGATTTAAATCACTCAAATCAGAAATTTTGGTATTGGTAAATAAATCCATATCCATTTTAAAATCATCCAAAGGGTGGCCTGAAATAAACATTCCTGCCACTTCCTTTTCTTTGTTTAATTTTTCAATAGGATTCCATTCTTCAATAAATGGAAGTTTTGGTTCTTGTATATTTCCATTGCTTGATTCACCAAACAAACTATTTTGATTGCTGACTTTATTGTCTTGAACCTGCCCACCGTACTTTATAGCAATTTCAATTCCATTAACCAACGAACCTTGAGCTTTTTCCATGTATTGGGAACGGTTGTAAACACCCCAACTATCAAATGCACCGGCCAATGCCAAGGCTTCAATTGATTTTTTATTTACAGTTCGTAAATTAGCTCGTGAGGTTAAATCAAATATGCTGGAATATGTTCCGCCAATTTCGCGTTGATTAATAATTTCAACGGTAGCTGAGTCACCAAGTCCTTTAATAGCCCCTAAACCAAATCGGATCTCTCCCTTTTTATTTACTGAAAAATTTACAATACTTTCATTGATATCCGGACCTTTTACTACCAACCCCATACGTTTGCATTCATCCATGAAGAAAGTTATCTGGTCAATATTTCCGCTGTTATGAGTAAGGATTGACGCCATAAATTCGGGCGCATAATGTGTTTTTAAATAAGCAGTTTGGTTAGCCAAATATGCATAGCAGGTGGCATGTGATTTATTAAAAGCATACTGAGCAAAGGCTTCCCAATCGGTCCATACTTTTTCACACACTTTAAGATCATGGCCATTGGCTGTGCAACCTTCCATAAAGGCGGCTTTCATTTTATCCAAAGTTCCTTTGTCCTTTTTACCCATGGCTTTCCGCAGTGTATCGGCATCAGCTTTGCTAAAATTAGCAAGCTTTTGCGACAGCAACATTACCTGTTCCTGGTACACTGTTATTCCGTAAGTACTTTCCAAAAACTCCGACATACCTTCAATGTCGTATGTTATTTTTTCACGGCCATGTTTACGGTTCACAAAATTGGGAATGTATTCCATAGGTCCCGGACGGTACAAGGCATTTACAGCAATTAAGTCTTCCAATCGCGTGGGTTTTAAATCGCGAAGCACCTTTTTCATTCCGTCACTTTCAAACTGGAAAACACCATTGGTATCACCCCGTTGAAACAATTCCAACGTTTTTTCATCGTCCAGTGGAATCTCGTCGGGCACTATGTGAACGTTGTGGTTGTTTTTTATTAATTCTATAGCATCTTTAATGATGGTAAGGGTTCGCAAGCCCAAAAAGTCCATTTTAAGTAAGCCGGCATCTTCCACCACTTTTCCGTCAAATTGGGTAACCCACATAGCAGAATCTTTAAGGGTGCAAACCGGCAAAATTTCTGTTAAATCACTTGGGGCAATAATTACTGCAGAGGCGTGAACTCCTGCATTTCGCACCGAACCTTCCAATAACCGGGCTTCTTTTAAAACCCTTCCTTGTAAATTATCCGTTCCAATAATTTCGCGAAGTTTTAATATTCCAGTGATATCATCAGGATTATAAATATCCTTTAATTTAGCCTCCGCTAAATCATAAATCTGCTCATAAGTTACTCCCGGTGTTTCTGGTACCAATTTCGAAAGCATGTTCGATTCGTCCAGCGGCAATTCCAATGCACGTGCCACATCCTTAATAGCTGTTTTGGCTTTCATCGAGCCATAGGTAATAATTTGCGCTACCTGATTTTGGCCGTATTTATCAATTACATAATCAATCACTTTTTGCCGCCCGGCATCATCAAAATCCGTGTCAATATCGGGCATGCTCCCACGTTCAGGATTTAGGAACCTTTCAAAAAGTAGCTGGTACTTTACCGGGTCAATATTGGTAATGCCAATGCAATAGGCCACTGCCGAACCCGCAGCCGAACCACGGCCCGGTCCCACAGCCACATTCAGTTTCACAGCTTCTTTGCAAAAATCGGATACTATTAAAAAGTAACCTGCAAAACCCATTTTCTTGATAACCGATAACTCGAAATTAAGACGTTCTTCTACTTCCGAACTTATTTCTCCATAGCGTTTTCGGGCTCCTTCAAAGGTTAAATGGTTTAAAAAATCATCAGGATCGGTAAAAGGTGGTGGCAATGGAAATGCCGGAAGCATCACCTTTTTTTTCAAATCCAACGCCTCAATCTTATCGGCTATTTCAATCGTGTTTTCTACCGCTTGTGGAATATCCTGAAACAACGTCGACATTTCCTTTTTCGTTTTAAAATAAAACTCATCATTAGGAAAACCAAAGCGTTGACCTTTAAAATCCCCCTTTGGGGTACTTTGCACGTCACCGGTATTTATGCAAAGTAAAATATCATGGGCATTGGCATTTTCCTTATCCAGATAATGTGAATCATTGGACACAATCATTTTCACATTGTATTTTTTGGAAAAACGCATCAATACTTCATTCACTTTTTCCTGCTCCTCCATATTGTGGCGCTGCATTTCAATATAGTAATCATCACCAAACAAATCCAACCACCACTTGAATTTTTCTTCAGCTACCTCCTCCCCTTCTTTTAATATAGCTTGCGGAATTTCGGCGCCTATGCAGCACGTGGTGGCAATCAAGCCTTCATGATATTTTAAAATAAGTTCTTTGTCAATTCGTGGATACTTACCATACAAACCTTCTATATATCCCAATGAACATAATTTTGAAAGATTTTTGTAGCCCTCAGCATTTTTTGCAAGTAACAATTGGTGATGGCGCACATCACCTTGTTCCCGTGAAAATTTTTGAACCCGTCTGTCCTCCACCACATAAAACTCGCAACCAACAATGGGTTTTATCCCTTGCTTGTTGCACTCGGACACAAACTTAAACGCCCCGAACATATTGCCGTGGTCCGTTATTGCAATGGCCTTCATTTCATCGGCCACAGCTTTTTTTACCATGCCTTCTATACTCGTAGCTCCATCGAGCAAACTAAACTGGGTATGGCAATGAAGGTGTACAAAATCAGGCATGGGTTTTTAAAAATATGGGTGAACCACAAAGTTAAATGACAGAGAGGGATTTTTTGTTGGGGGTGGATAAGATGAGGAAGGAATATTTAAAGCTTTTTCTAATCAAAAGAAATAAATTTGAGGTTACATTCAAAAATAAAAAAATGGAAAACCTTAAATACCCCATCGGAAGACTTGTTCTTACTGAACACTATACCGCCGAACAAATAGCTGAAAAAATAATTGACTTAAAAATTTTCCCGGAAGCTTTAAAAAAAGTGGTAAGTAACCTATCGGAAACTGACCTAACCAAAACCTACCGCGAAGGAAGCTGGACTATTAAACAACTCGTGCATCATATTGGCGAAAGCCATACCAATTGCTACATCCGGCTTAAACTGGCATTAACTGAAGAACACCCAACCATCAAACCGTATGATGAAAATCTTTGGGTAAAAACCAAAGAAAATGAGATGTTGCCAATTTCTGTTTCGCTTCAAATTATTGAAGCTATGCATACCAAACTGGTAACGCTTTTGGAAACTCTCACCGAACAGGAATTGTCAAGAACCTTTTATCATCCGCAATATCAACGTACGTCGCGCATTACGGATTTAATTTCGTTGTATAGCTGGCATGGGAAGCACCATTTGGCGCATATTGGGCTGGCATTAGAGAATTAGAAGAGATGATTCTTTCCTTGGAATGACAATACTAAATGGTTTGTCATTCCGAGGCACGAGGAATCTAATATTAGAATAGAGATGCTTCCTACGTCAGCATGACAAATTCCGAAAAGCACTTTACAATCTTACCAACCCAAAACCTTGGCAAAAACCAATGGTGCTACAATGGTAGCATCTGATTCAATAATAAATTTAGGAGTATTTATATCCAGTTTTCCCCAGGTAATTTTTTCGTTTGGCACTGCACCGGAGTATGAACCATAGCTGGTGGTACTGTCACTTATCTGGCAGAAATAACTCCAAAACGGAACATCATGCCATTCCAAATCCTGATACATCATTGGCACTACACAAATTGGAAAATCACCGGCTATACCGCCACCTACCTGAAAAAATCCAACGCCTTTTCCGGATGAATTTTTACGATACCAATCACTCAACCATATCATGTATTCAATACCTGATTTCATGGTCGTTGGTCTCAAATCCTCTTTAATGCAATACGAAGCAAATATATTTCCCATGGTGCTATCTTCCCATCCCGGGCAAATAATTGGCAAATTCTTTTCTGCAGCGGCTATCATCCAACTGTCTTTTGGGTCTATTTGATAAAATTCTTTTAAAGAACCATTCAGTATCATTTTATACATAAACTCATGAGGTAAAAGTCGGTCACCATTGGTATCAGCTTCTTTCCAAAGTTTATAAATTTGTCCTTGCAATCTACGAAACGCTTCCTCCTCAGGAATACAGGTATCTGTAACACGGTTCAATCCTCTTTCCAATAATCCCCATTCCTCTTGCGGTGTTAAATCGCGGTAATTGGGTATTCTTTCGTAATGGTCATGAGCTACCAAATTCATCAAATCTTCTTCCAGATTGGCACCTGTACAAGAGATAATTTGCACCTTATCTTGACGAATCATTTCGGCTAAAATTTTACCTAACTCTGCCGTACTCATAGCACCTGCAAGGGTTATCATCATTTTACCTCCTTCGTCCAAATGGGTGATGTAGCCATTGGCAGCATCAATTAAACTGGCGGCATTAAAATGCAAAAAGTATTTTTCAATAAACTCGGTGATTGGTTTTTGACTCATACCGCAAAGATAATTAGGAATTGGTAATTAGGAATCAGGATTTTAAATAACAACTCATCATTTATTAATAACTTTTAGTTTTTAACTATTAACTTTCACTTTAATTTGCCCTCGGTTTGAAAAAGATACTCGGTTTTTTAAAAGATTACTTAACCAAAGAACTTAAGCCTTGGTTTTTAGTGAGCATCCTGATTTTTTTAGCCGGATATGTATTTATTGAATACCGTTTTGATTGTGTTGATTGGCTTTATACCCGTCACCACAATACCATCACCTATTCTGTAATTCAGTATATCATTTTCCTTATACCTTTTGCAGTTGGCTACTTGCTCTACAGTTTTTTTTATAAGGACTGGAAAATTTGGCAAAGGCCATTGTTCTGGTTTTTGTTGCTGTTTGCACCATTAGTTTTCAGCCTGCGTTCGTTTGTCAACTATTTTAGTGATGAAATTTATGACCTGCTACCCACTGGAAGAACGGCTTATTTTTATTACAGATGCACGGCGGTTATAATTCGTGATTTGGTAATTGTACTCCCCGTTTTGGTTTATTGGTGGGCAATGGACAAAAACAAAATGCCTTTCTATGGTTTTACTCTTAAAAATTATGACACCAAACCATATCTAGTAATGCTTGGTATCATGATACCCTTGGTTGTTTTGGCATCGTATCAAAGCGATTTTTTGCACCAATACCCAAAGGGTTTTAACCTTGACCCATTGAGTATGGATAACCCAAAAGACCAAAAATATTTCTTCATCTACGAATTGTTTTACGGCTTTGATTTTATTTTTATTGAATACTTTTTCAGAGGTTTTTTATTGCTGGCCTTCTACCGTCATTTTGGCTGGGGATGCCTGCTGCCAATGGCCTGCTTTTATGTAACCATTCATTTTGGAAAACCTTTGGGTGAAACCATCAGCTCGTTTTTTGGAGGAACCATTTTAGGAATATTGGCCATCCGAACAGGTTCCGTAGCCGGTGGAATTATTGTTCATTTGGGCGTGGCCTGGCTAATGGAGTATACAGCCATGCTTCATAAGATACTTTAAATGCAAAACCAATTTCTCCTTACCCCCATCGAATATCTCAAAGGCGTTGGCCCTTTGAAGGGAGAGGTTTTAAAAACGGAATTGGGCATTTTTACGTTTGGCGATTTGTTAAATCATTTTCCATTCCGGTATGTGGACCGTTCCAAATTTTTTACCATAAATGAACTGAATGAGGACATGCCTTTTGTGCAATTAAAGGGTATAATTACTGAGATACATGAAATTGGAGAAGGCCGTGGAAAAAGACTTTCCGGAACGTTTAAAGACCAAACCGGTGAAATAGAACTGGTTTGGTTTCAGCATATAAAATGGATTAAAGACACCATTTCGATAAATAAAACCTGTATTATTTTTGGTAAACCTTCCTTATTTAACCGTACCTACAACATGGTTCACCCGGAGGTGGAATGGATAGAAAACGACAAACCACCCAAAGGTATGCAGCCGGTGTATGCCACGACCGAAAAGCTAAAAAGTCACAAGATAGATTCAAAAGCAATTTACAGAATGATGCAACTGCTTTTTGAAAATAAAGCCATGAGCATTGAGGAAGTTTTGCCCGATTATTTATTGACTAAATACCAATTGGAACCGAGAGGTAAAGCCTATAGAATGGTGCATTTGCCTGCCAACAATACCGAATTTGCTGCGGGCCAGATGAGGTTCAAATTTGAAGAACTCTTTTTTTTAAATGTAAAAATAGCCGGACTTAAAAACAAGCGAAAACGCGATGTAAAAGGATTTGTGTTTAGCAAGATTGATTATAATTTTAATACTTTTTATAAATTTCATTTGCCCTTTGAACTCACCGAAGCTCAAAAAAAAGTATTGAAAGAAATACGGGCTGATATGGCTACCGGCAAGCAAATGAACCGCTTGTTGCAAGGCGATGTAGGCAGCGGAAAAACTATAGTGGCTTTACTTTCAATGCTTATTGCTATTGACAATCGAACTCAGGCTGCTATTATGGCTCCTACCGAAATACTGGCAAATCAACATTTTGAGAATATAAGCCAACTGGTTTCAGGTTTGGGTTTAAGGGTAGGAATGCTTACCAGCAACACCAAAAAAGCAGCCAAAGCCAAACTAATAGAGGCTTTGATTGATGGGCAAATTGATATCATGGTAGGAACTCATGCTTTGATAGAAAACGATGTGGTTTTTCAAAATCCCGGTTTGGTGATAATTGACGAGCAACACCGATTTGGTGTGGCCCAAAGGGCTA
The DNA here is from genome assembly GCA_945897885.1 of Chitinophaga pinensis. Taxonomy (GTDB): domain Bacteria; phylum Bacteroidota; class Bacteroidia; order NS11-12g; family UBA9320; genus JABWCE01. Next base: position 15,955 of record CAMDGU010000003.1, on the reverse strand, counting down.
AATTATGGAATAAGCAACAAACGCCGCCGCATGTGTTGGTAATGACAGCCACTCCCATTCCCCGAACTTTGGCCATGACCGTTTATGGTGATTTGGATGTTTCAAAAATTGACCAAATGCCCGAAGGACGAAAAGCTATAAAAACTGTCCATCGCTATGAAACCAAACGCCACGAAATTTTTGATTTTTTAAAATCTGAAATGGCCAATGGCCGCCAGGCATATTATGTTTACCCTCTCATTGAAGAATCTGAAACTCTGGATTATCAAAATTTGATGGAAGGTTTTCATAAACTAAAACAGATTTTTCCAGAAACCCATTACAAAATTGGAATGGTGCATGGCAAAATGAAAGCAAAAGATAAGGAAATTGTAATGAATGCTTTTAAAAAAGGCGAACTGAATATGTTGGTAAGCACAACGGTAATTGAAGTTGGGGTTAATGTGCCCAATGCCAGTGTGATGGTGATTGAAAATTCAGAACGATTCGGGCTGTCGCAATTGCATCAGCTAAGAGGAAGAGTAGGCCGTGGTGCTGAACAATCGTATTGTATTTTACTATCCTCCGTAAAACTGGGACAAGTGGCCAAAGAACGAATTAAGGCAATGCTAGACACAACGGATGGTTTTGAAATTGCTAACTTAGATTTAAAACTTCGCGGCCCCGGTGATTTATTAGGAACCCGTCAAAGCGGGCTGCTTGATCTTAAAATTGCAGACTTAGTAAAGGATGAAGATTTATTGATTAAAACCAGAATGGCCGCCGATGAACTTTTAAAAGAGGATCCTTTATTAATGAAACCTGAAAATATACGATTGCGAAATTGGTTTGAACAATTGAGAAAAGTTAAGGGCGATTGGAGCAGAGTGAGTTGATAAAATAATTAGTAAATGCATACACCAATTTAGTATTAAACCCTGAATAATTAATATTATTGTAACCCTAAATCAATATAAAATATACTGATATGAATAAACTGATATTTTTTATAATCGTTATACTATTTGTTTCCTGCCATTCCAATCCTGGCGATGAAGGCCACAATCAAAATGATACAACTATAACTAAAATTCCTGTTTCTACTAATGAATTAGATCCTGAAGTTGTAGGCACCAGGCGGCATGAAAGTAATACTAGCACCGGTGGAGGTAGCGATGATATTTATAGTTCAACGCAAGAACGCATTATTTTTAATGAAAATGGAACCTTGGCAAATGGAGATTCTCAAACGATGATTGGTGGAGCAACTTCTGATTTTTCGGAACAAAAAGGATCTAAAGTCCCCATTGCTAATTGGTTTACCAAAGATCAAAATATCTATATCACTGCAAAAGATAATACGGGAAAAGAGGAAACAGCTAAAATGGAAAGGTATTATATTGAAAACGGCAAAATGCTAATTACTTCTGACAATGGAACCAAACTATTACTATACAAAGAATAGTTAGCCATCGATAAATTACTACTTTCGCTGCCTATTATAATTTACCATGTTTTCTTTCATATTGTTTCTTTCTCCATTTTGGAAAAAAGTAATCTACTTCCTTGCGATAATACAAGCCTAAACCTGATGTATTTATCGGCTTATTATTCACATTTATAGGGTCGTTGGCCTGGTTATTAAACCCTCTTACACGAAGTAATTTATTAATCCTGTAACTCAAATAGGCATCATAGGATAGGTTTCCGGCTTGGCCATAAGTTCCTCCGATTTCAACTCTATCATTATACAATTTGCGTTTTAGTGAAACAATAATCTGGTTATTCGCATCCTTATTTGCTGCTGCTTTCCAGTCCACATCCAATTCCCAATTGGGGTTTATTTGTCGCAACCAGTTATTTACCTGATTAGAAACAAAAGCGCCTATACTATTTTCCAATGAATTGGAAACATTAATACCACTGGCTGTATTTGCAGAATTGATTGGGGCAAAGGAACTAAACACCAAAAGATTTATAAATTGTTTGTTGGTTTCCTCCTGGTCAGCTTTTATTTGATTGATGGCATTATTAAGGTCAGAATTTCCAAACAATACTGATTGGTTATCCCGCGATATATTTATATCCAATCGGATATCCGGCCTAAAAAGGTCCTCCTTCATGTGAATTTCACAATCCATGGCCACATTGCTTGTGGTTTGATTTGTGGTAGTACTAACAGGTAATATTACTGTAGGATCGGCCTTTATTGTAGTGATTGCTACAATATCTACCTTAGCCTCTAATGGTGGGCCATCCCAAGTTATTTTACTTCCGCTTTTTACTTTAAGTTTTGCATTTACAAGATTTTGGAGGGCTGTAAAATTATAACCTCCCCTTTCTATTACATAACTTCCATACATATAAAAATCGCCAAACGTATTAAGTTCCATTTTTATATTGCCATTTCCTGTGGCACTCATCACATCATTAAATTTGGCATCAAATATTAATTTAACTTCGGCATCTGTGGTTACATCAAAATTAAAATCCATGGTAATTCCGCTCAACTTTTTTAATTGAGTTGGCACAACATCAGCCCTTAAGTCCACAATTTTTATAAAATCAGGTCCTGCATTTTCAGTGGAACTGGTAAGTGGAAGTGAGATAACAGTTTTGGGTCTTGTTTTGGCATTAATACTTAAATGCAACTCGTCACTTGGTCCGGTTACCCGCATATTTCCATCCACAAATGCAGTTCCAAAAAACATATCATTTTGCCCGTCTTTCAGTTCCATGCAGTTAAAATTTTCAAGTTCCTTCATAAAGATATCATACCTCAAATTATTGAAATTGGTATGGTAAATTTTACCTCCTGCTGTAGCTTCCGAACCGTATTTATCCTTTACCTGAAAGGTACCCAAATCTATCTTCTTATCATCAATCTTGATAAACGCTTTATCTACTTTTAGCGGCAAGCCCAAATAATCCATGAACAGGCTTACCTCATTCAGAGCTATTTTTCCTTCAATATCTGGCTTTGACAGTGGTCCTTTTATACGAATAATACCATCAGCCAATCCATTAATATTTGAAAATAATCCTTCGGTAAATATCTCAAAAGGCTTAACATTTGTTTCCTTTAGGGTGCAAACTAAATCAATTTTATCATTGCCGGGTGTTAAATCTATATTTCCTGCAATTACCAAATCATTAATCAATCCGTTTTTTATGGTTCCGTCAATATCCATTTTGTAAAGACTTCCATGTGAGTGTGAATTTAAAACCACATCCCCTACTGAATCTTTATTGTAAGATAAGTTTTCGATTGTAATACCCGACTCAACCATTGGCCGCTCAGGCGAACCGTTTAAAGTTACTTTTCCATTTATAATTCCATGAATTTCAGATTTCCATTTTGAAATAAGAGGATTAATATCAGCCAAATTGAAATTCACAATATCCACATTCAGATTTTCAAATTTGGTTCCACCGGCCAAACCATTTATCGAAATGGATTGATTTTCATTGGATATATTAAAACTATCAACAGTTAAATTTGATTGAGCATACCTTAAGTGATTTCGGTTGTTTATTACCCAAGGTGTGTTATAAAGATAAAGAACGGAATTGGCCAATTTTATATCAATAGCTTCCTTTGAAAAAGCCACATTCCCGCCTGATTTTATACTCACATTTTGTGAGGTATCTGATGCATTAAGTCTAAAATTAATATCGTTTCCACCTAAATCTGCCAACAAATCTATTTGGTCTATCAGCATACTATCGTTCATTAGCAAGTCACTTGATTTGGCCGAAAGTGATAATCGTTTGTTAGGTTGCTTAGAACTTTCAATCGTTACATTTTTAAAAGTATAATTTTGATATTTAATAAAATCAGCAACAGCCAAAATATCCATGCTTTGATTGGTAGAATTATAAACCCCTGTGGTATTAAGCTTGGCAAAGGTCAATTCAGGCATTACCAACGCTGACAAAAATCTTGATTCACTGATATCAATATCAAAACGAATATCTACGGGTGTTGCCTTTGTTTTTAATTTGGCATAATAATCAGGGAATAAATCGTACAAAAGATTGTTGGTGATGGAATTTAACTGACTCAATTTGTATTGACCACTAATCGTAATATTACCTAAAATACTATTGAGCACTACCGAACGACTGCTGTATAAACCAAAAGCTCTCAAATCAATTGTTCCCAAGTTATAAATACTATCCTTTCGTTCTAAAATTACATTATTTAGAATAGCATTAATCTTCATATCATCAATATCAAGCCCTTCAAAGGTTATACTCACATTATCTATATTTTTAATATTGATATCTCCGTAGCCCAGTTTTGCTAAATTTACAACACCTAGCTTGGCTTTAAAATCACCTCCGGAATTGTCTTTGGTCATATTAACCATTCCATTGAAACTTAAATTAACATTTGGATCAGCCACATCAAACTTGCCATTAAATATTCCCTTTTCTAAAACCCCGTCAAATGTGGCATTGGTATAGTTGTAACCATCGTATTCAAAGGATTGAATATTACCTAACAATTTAGTATTTAATTCCTCCAAACTAAACCCCTTACCATCAACCACAGTAAACAGTGTAGTAGTACCAAACAATCCATTATTCAATAACTTACCGGTGTTAAAACTAAAAACTTCTATTTCGCCTTTATATTCCTCAGGTTTACCGTCAGGAAACTTTAAATTCAGGTCGGTTCTAATATTTCCAATGGTGGTTTCAATAAGTCCTTTTGCCGTGAAATCTTTAATAATGCCTGCAAAAGAACCACTATAACGTAACGACCCAATTCGTAATAATTCATCAGGAAACTTGGTTTTAGTAATATCTTGAATGGACGATGGATTTGCCATCAACTCAAAAATATTTAAATCAAATGCCAGCTTATCTATATTGGTCATGTCTGTCAGCATTATATCACCACGAAATCTATTTAATCTTCCCACCGTTATATCCATCTGTTGCCCTTTCATGTTAGCCAATGTTCCTGTTACACTCCCGATCATTGTTACGGGGAAATTATAGGTCAATAAGGCATCTGAAAAATAGCCAACATCCTTCATACTGATAACCGATTTAGATAAATTGGCTTCCCATTTTACGCTATCAATAAAGTCTGAAAAATCACCATAACCATTGTAAGTGTATTTTAAATAATTGCCAATTTTGGAATAACGTGTTTTAAACATCATCTCACTAAATTCCATTACTGAACTTGAAATTGTGGTATTAGAAGAAAACTCTTTTACTTCAAATCCTGATTTTTCAATAAAAGAAAGTTTATTAATTGCAAGATTTAATGAATCTCCATAAAGTTTAAAAGGTTTTATGGTAGTATTGATTCCTTTAAAAAGCATGTAGGATTCATCAAACTTCCTACCTGTTGCATTAGGCACATTATCATTACGAAAGCAATAATCTACATTTTTAAGTTTAAGATTATTGATAATTAGTTTGAAGGGAACAAAAGGTTTGTTGGATTTTTTTGGAGAAGAAAAGTAGTCTACAATAAATTGATAATTAAAATCCTTTTCGTTTTTATGAAGCACCATATTTACCTTGGTATCCTCAAGCATCACATCACTTATTCTGGCCAACTGCAGTTTGCTATCAAAAATAATTTTGTAGTTAAAACTGGTCTTTAATTTCCCAAAATAGGCCATTGTATCACCATGTCTATCCTCAATAAGCAGTCCTTCCAAAACTAATTTATCCAACAATTCAAAATCAATAGATTTTAAGGCCACCCGTGTTTTAAATTCTTTGGATAAAAAATTTACAGTTTTTTGCGCAGCCCAATTCTGAAAAGGCCTGCTGCGAAGCATTATATATCCAATGGTAAGTATAAATACCGTAAATAATATGGAAAGCAGAACTCCCCGCGATATTTTTTTAAGAATTTTCAACTGCTAACCTGCGAATTTAACTAAAATTGCACCTTATAATGGATGGCAATATACATACCAACGCTTCACATGTCCACAATATTACCCTTTTGGCTATTGAGTCATCCTGCGATGACACTGCCGCTTCGGTAATTTGTGATGGCAAAATACTCTCAAATGTGGTGGCAGGGCAAGATGTTCATCAAAAATATGGAGGTGTGGTGCCTGAATTGGCTTCCCGATCTCATCAAAAAAACATAGTACCAGTAGTAGATATTGCTTTAAAAATAGCAAATCGCTCCATTAATGACATTGATGGAATTGCTTTTACACAAGGGCCGGGATTACTGGGTTCACTTTTAGTTGGTAATAGTTTTGCCAAAGGTTTAGCCTTATCCATCAACAAACCATTGATTGCAGTAAATCATTTAGAAGCTCATGTTTTGGCACACTTGATTGATAATCCCAACATCCCATTCCCTTTTCTTTGTTTGCTGGTTTCGGGTGGGCATACCCAAATTGTTAAAGTAAATTCTCCTTCAAGTATGGAAACTATAGGAAAAACCATTGACGATGCTGCAGGTGAAGCTTTTGACAAAGCAGCAAAAATACTTGGACTTCCATACCCCGGGGGACCTTTAATTGATAAATATGCTGCATCAGGAAATCCTTTAGCTTTTAAATTTTCATCAGGTCATGTTCCAAATCTTGATTTTAGTTTTAGCGGATTTAAGACCGCCGTTCTTTATTTTGTGAGAGATAAAATGGCGGAGGATGCAACTTTTATTGATAATAATCTGTCTGATATTTGTGCCTCGGTGCAACATACCATAGTGACATATTTACTATCAAAACTTAAATCCGCGGCTTTACAAACAAATATAAAACACATTGCCATAGCAGGCGGTGTGGCAGCAAATTCAGGATTAAGAAACGAATTACAACTTATGGCTAATAACCAAAACTGGACAACATATATTCCTGCTTTTGAATATTGTACCGATAACGCAGCGATGATTGCTATTGCATGATATCATAAATTTTTGGTTAATGATTTTGTAGAAATTGATATTGGAGCCTACGCCTCCACTAAAAAATAAAATCCTTTTGGAACACTTATTGAAAAGAAAAAACAAAATGAAGAACATTTTCAAACACATAATTTTATTAATTGGCGTTGCCATTTTATGGAGTGATTCTAAGGCTCAGGAAGGAATTGACACCGCTCTTTTCAAACAATATAAAGTAAAAAAAATGTGGGTGTACGTAAAACTTCCAATATTTGTAAACCGAACCTTGAATGATAGTTGTCTGGCAGAAATATACCATCTTGATACCCTTTCACGTATCACGTATCAAAAAAATGCAATGGGATGTTATGGGTGGGGAAATTCTACCGAAGATTTTAACACGTACGATTCATTAAATAGAATTATTTATTCCAAAAATATTACAGAAGGAGTGGAGACCAATGTTAAATACTTTTACAACAGCAAAAACGATGTTGTTAAAATTATTCAAAAAAGACCCGACAGAACAGACTCAATGGTGCTTTTAAATTTTTATACCTACAACAAAAAAGGGCTTGCCAAGGAATTAAAAGTATTTGAAATTGTAGAGACCGATACCACAAAATATATAACACACTATGAATACGATAATGCTGATAATATTAAAGTAATCTCCTCCTACACAGGAGATATGAAACTTATAAAAAAACAAACTTTTGATATTACACCAATTAGTAAAAAAGTTTTGGAATTTACTACCGAAATTAAACTACCAAAAGCATCATATAGCAAAGGCTGGAACTTTTACAATTTTGATGCCCAATTAAGCAGAACCCAATATAGTAATAACACCTGGACTGAATTTGTTTATAAAGAAAATGGATTATTAGACCAAACCCTTAGCTATAACATGGAAGGAAAACTTAACTCGTGGAAACGCTATTTTTACGAATTTTATGAAGGGACTGAGTAATCTTTTATTCGTATTTATTGGCGGAGGAACCGGTGCTATACTGCGTTATGGGTTTTCGTTGTTTATCAAAATTTCACCTTCCGGTTTTCCTTTAGCCACATTTTGGGTAAATGTAATTGGATGCTTTTTTATTGGTCTTTTGTATTCATTTCTAAATATTGAAAACCAAGCATTGCGTTTATTGCTTATTGTTGGCCTTTTGGGTGGGTTCACCACCTTTTCATCCTTTGGCAATGAAACCATGCAACTTATAGAAAAAGGCCGCCACCAAACTGCCTTTTTTTATGTAATTTTGAGCAATATATGTGGATTAGCAGCCGTTTATCTAGGTACCAAAATTTCTTCAATCGTATTGTGAAACGCAAATTAATAATCTTCCTTTATCTTTTCCTTTACGGGGTTTCAAGCTTTGCTTCAAAAATTTTGATACCCATGGATAATTCCCAAAAAGACCATCTTAAGGCTTATGGAATTGCCTATTGGGTTTTAACATTTGACAAAGAAGTGGAATGGCTATTAAACTACCGTGGCGGCAGTTTTATGGTCGACAATATTGATAAATTTGAAAAGGAGTGTTTGCTTAGGGGAGTTAGTTATCAAAAAATAACCGATGGAGCGGCTCAGGATATTTATACAGAAATAGCCAATCCTGCGATAAATATGGAGGTTGTAAAATTATTGAAAGCTCCTAAAGTGGCCGTGTATAGCCCCAAAACCAAACAACCATGGGACGATGCCGTAACCATGGTTTTAACCTATGCAGAAATACCTTATGAGACTATTTTTGATGATGAGGTGATGGAAGGCAAACTACCACTTTATGATTGGCTGCATTTACACCATGAGGATTTTACAGGTCAATATGGTAAATTTTGGTCAAGCTACCATCCTGCTGATTGGTATAAAGAACAAGTTGCCGAAGCCGAGGGTATAGCTGCCAAGCACGGATTTAATAAAGTATCGGATTTAAAATTGGCAGTAGTAAAAAAAATAAGAGATTTTACATTAGGGGGGGGATTTTTATTTGCTATGTGCAGTGCTACAGATAGTTACGATATAGCATTAGCTGCTGATGGTATCGATATTTGCGAATCGATGTATGATGGTGACGGGGTGGATAATGACGCCCAGTCTCGACTCAATTATGATAATACATTTGCCTTTAAAAATTTTCAACTAGAGATGAATCCTTATGTTTATGAATATTCAAATATTGATATGCAATACAATGAACGGCCTGTGAGTGAGGACAATGATTTGTTTGTTTTGTTTGATTTTTCGGCCAAATATGATATTGTACCAACAATACTTTGTCAAAATCATGAAAGAGTTATAAAAGGTTTTATGGGGCAAACCACCTCTTTTCGCAAAAGCCTAATAAAAAGTGATGTTTTAATTATGGGGCAAAATCAATCCTTGGGTGAAGCTAAATATATGCATGGAACCATGGGCAAAGGCACCTGGACTTTTTATGGCGGCCACGACCCCGAGGATTACCAGCACATGGTAGGCGAACCACCAACAGAACTTTCCTTACACCCTAATTCACCCGGATACAGGTTAATTCTAAATAATATTTTGTTTCCTTCGGCAAAGAAGAAAAAGCAAAAAACGTAAATTTGACCTCGCACAAGGAACCACAGAAACTCATTGAAGCATAGGTTTTCGCATAGTTGTTAAACTAACTAAGTAATTCTATGTGGTTTTCTATGTTTCTTTGCTCCTATGTGGTTCAAAAAAATTAATCAAAATTCAAAAAATCCTTAAAAGCTTCTTTTCATCCTGGCATTTTTTAAAGTTTTCAATAATCCTCAACGCCTTTTCAATCCTGAGTTGCGGGCTCTTTATTTTTAAAAGGTATTGAATAATATATCGGCTTTTGCCGGGTACCTGATTTTCAAATCTGCGACAGCCCTTTTCATCTAATTTTAATATTTCAGCTGGCTCACTTGGCATTTCAGCACTTTATTAACTTTCGTCTTTTTGTAGATGTACTTCCACATTATCCCCAATTTTACCCCCAATTTTTTCATTCGTGATGCTTTCAAACTAGTTTAAGCCGTTCCACCTCCAAGTGCTATTAAACCGGTTTGAACGGTTGACTTATTAATGGTGCAGATGAGCGAGAAGCTGAATTAACCACCCAATTTTTGAACGATAGCTATAGAAATTTCGAGATAATTTCCTGTCAAATGTGGCAAGGAAAAATGGTGGTAGTGAAATGAATCCCGGAATCCATGTTTCAAAAATACAGTTTTATCATACATCAAGTGTTTCCAAATTGAACCATATAGGACATAGAAACATAGAAAAACACATAGAGCAAATCTATGTGAATCCTCAAATACCTATGTGCCTATGTGGTTCAAAAAAACAATCTTTGCAGTACGTATGTCAGGCATCTACATTCATATTCCCTATTGCACTAAAGCATGCTTTTATTGCGATTTTCATTTTTCGGTTAATAAAAAAGCCATGCCTGAAATGACGGAGGCCATTCTTAATGAAGTTATTTATTTTGGTAAAAAGGGAAGTCAGGATTTTTTTCATTCCAAACCCATTGATACTATTTATTTTGGAGGAGGAACCCCATCCACACTGCCCATTCAGGATATTACAAAAATTTTAGAAACTATTTACAAAAACTACGCGGTTGCCGATAATCCTGAAATTACCCTTGAAGCCAATCCCGATGATTTAACTAGTGACTATTGCCTCCAACTTAAGTCAGCGGGAATAAATAGACTAAGTATAGGAATTCAATCTTTTTATTATGAACACCTTAAGTGGATGAACCGTTCGCATGATGCCATGCAGGCAGAAAATTGTGTGCAAAACGCCATCAAATCAGGAATTACCAACATCAGTTTAGATTTAATTTATGGTTTTCCGGGATTATCGGATACCCAATGGGAAGCCAATTTACAAAAAGCCCAAAGTCTTCCAATTAATCATCTTTCCTGCTATTGCCTTAAGGTGGAAGAACGAACTCCGTTAAAAAAACTGATAGAAACCGGACGATACAAAGCCCCTGATGAGGATATTGCTACCGGTCATTTTAATACGCTGGTCAATTGGGCTAAAACCAATCATTGGGAACATTACGAAATCTCAAACTTTTGCCGAAATGGGTTTTATTCCAGGCACAATACCGGCTACTGGCAACAAAAACATTATTTGGGAATTGGACCGTCGGCTCATTCCTATAATAGTGCCGAACGCCGATGGAATGTGAAAGATAACAACTTATACATCCAAGACTGGCAGCAAAACCAACCTTCTTTTGAAGTTGAAATTTTAACACCAACTGAAAAATTGAATGATTTTATTTTAACTTCTTTAAGAACAATATGGGGATTGAATATTAGGAAGGCGAGTGAAATTTCAGGTATTGATTTTTTTGAAGAAAACAAAGAATTGATAGAAATGTACGTTTCTATGGGTTTAATGGAGACCGATAAATCTATTTTGAAACTTACGAATGAAGGGAAACTTTATGCCGATGGAATAGCTGCTGAGTTTTTTGGAGAATAGTCTTTTTGTATCATAGGTAAAAAATGTTTGTAGAAAAACATTTGATATATAATTGCTCCTAAGGAGCAACCCCATTTCTATTTTTTCGGGTGGCTCCTAAGGAGCAAAAAAAATTATTTTGATTCTTTTTCTACAAACGTGTAACTCCTACGGAGTTTTATTTACCATTGCCTCCTTTATCAAATCTAACTCAAATCCCCGGCTCATAAGCCAGGTTGTAGTTTTCTGTTGCTCTTTCCAATCCGATTTAGCCGGTGATTTTTTTTCTATCAATTGAACCAAACATTCCCAATAATCCTTTTCATCAATTTCTTTCATAGCTGCTTTTATGCAATAATCTGAAATTTTACGGGCTGCTAATTCTCTTTTAATTTTTAGTCGTCCCCATTTTTTTGTTCTAAATTTTCCTCCGGCAAAAGCTTTGGCAAAACGTTCTTCGTTTAAAAAATTAGTTTCTATAAGCCTTACCATTACTTCATTTACGGTGTCGGTATTGCAGCCAAGTTCATATAATTTATTTTTAACCTCCTGATGGCAACGCTCCTGATAGGCACAATAATGCTGAGCTTTGGCAAGTATTTCGGGTTGAATAAACGACATGGATTAATGCAAAATTATTAAAATTTGATTCTTAAAAATTGGGGACAATTTTATAAAAAAATACTTTGTAATTTTTAGGAACAACGAAAGTACTTTTATAATTTGCAGCCCCCAAACAAATATGATTTTAAGTGATTTAAGAATTCTTGAGGAGATAGAAAAAGGATCTATTTTAATTGAGCCATTTCGCAAGGAATGTCTTGGTACAAATAGCTATGATGTGCATTTGGGAAAACATCTTGGATGTTACAAAGACAGGGTTTTGGATGCAAAAGCTCACAATAAAATAGACTTATTCGAAATCCCTTTGGATGGATTTGTACTTCAACCCGACACCCTTTATTTGGGAGTAACAGAAGAATACACGGAAACCCATAAACACATTCCTTTTTTGGAAGGGAAATCAAGTACAGGCCGTTTGGGAATTGACATACATGCTACGGCAGGAAAAGGCGATGTAGGATTTTGCAATACCTGGACTTTAGAAATATCATGCACGCAACCCGTTAGAATTTATAGGGGAATGCCAATAGGCCAGTTGATATATTTTTTGGTAGAGGGTGAAATTGAAACCCTTTACAACAAAAAAGCCAACGCCAAATACAGCAAACGTACCATCAAGCCTGTAGAAAGCATGATGTGGAAGAACAAATTTTGATAATGATGCCATTTTAAATATACGAACCTCGGCCAGCTTCCCGGTCGGGGTTTGTTTTTTTATTTTGCCACGAAAAACAAAGACACAAAAAATCAAACAAATGAAGATTCCTTGGTTTAAATATTTTCTTTCCTATTTTTATTTGGTTACCATAAAAAAAATCCCGTCCGAGTATAATCCCGGATTGTGTATTCAAATGGAAGCCGGCCGATTATTGCTTAATACTACAAATGCTAATTACAGCTACGGCAATCTTCACAAGGTTTTTGAGGAAGTTTTTGAACTCATAGAAATAGACAACAATCCTCCTAAGAAACTGCTATTGCTGGGTTTAGGAACGGGAAGTGTTATTGATATTTTGCAACGCCAATATGGTTTGCACCCTCAAATAACAGCGGTCGAAATAGACCCGGCTATTATTGATTCTTTAAAATTTTGGAATAAAACAGACCATGAAAAAACAGAAATAATTCAAGGAGATGCATTTGAGATTATCAAAAACCTTAAACCGAGATATAACTTAATAATTGTTGATTTGTTCATCGATTTGGATGTGCATCCTCAAATTCATAGCAAGGAATTTATAGAACATATTAAATTTCTATTGGCACCTGAAGGCAAAATTTTGATAAACTACGTGGTAAATACCAAACTGCAAAAACAAGAATTTGCCGAATTTCAGCTTCTATTAATGAACTATTTTAAAGAAATAAACGGACACGAAGTAATGGGAATGAACCGTGTTTTGGAACTAAAAGCGCCATAATGTCTTTTTATTAAGAATAATTTCAATATTTAAAAACAAAAAGTCTTGTAAATTCATCAGGAATTTAATTTGATGGTTTGGTTTCATAAAAAAATAAAAAATATATGAAACTATCCACTCTAAATCCAATCTATCCAGCTAAAGACTTTTTCTTTCCATTTTCAGGTAGCAGATTTAATTCATTATTAAATGATACTGTTTTGCCTTCGGTAGAAAGTTCGTTTGATTTTAAACCCGGAGCCAATATCCTTGAAACAGAAAAAGCATTTGAAATTTCATTAGCCTTACCCGGAATTAAAAAAGAAGAAGTTAAAATTGATCTTAACGACAACACTCTTACCATTTCTGGAGAGAGAAAATCTCAAAAAGAGGAAATTAAAGGTACTTGGCACTATACCGAAATCCGTCAGGGTAAATTTAGCCGCAGCTTCATAATTCCTGAAAACATTATGCAGGAAAATATTGAAGCAAACTTTGCAGATGGTATGCTTGAAATAGTGTTACCAAAGGCTGAGCATAAACAAGCAAAGGCAATTACAATAAAGTAAGTAGTTTTTTTAATCATAGGTTGGAGGGCTGTCCGTGAGGATGGCCTTTTCTTTTTGTTTTTTTTAACAAATCCCCATTCACCTTTTTTAACCATTATAACCAAACCCAAATTATCTTTGCCCCAATGGAAACTATCACCAGCACTCAAAATCCTTTAATAAAGCAAATACAAAAGCTTGATAAAAACCGTGAACGGAGAAAACAAAATCTGATTCCGGTGGAAGGATTAAGGGAATGCCGATTGGCAGTGGATGGTGGTTTTAACATTGAAAAAGTTTTGTATTGCAGCAAGTATATTGCAGAAACGGAACTTAAATCAGAACTAAATTTATCTTCTACGACACAGTGCATTGATGTTGCTCCTCAAATTTTTGACACATTAGTTTACCGTAAGGGAATAGCCAATTGCTTGGCATTAATAAACCCCATAGACTATAGTTTTTCAGATATTGATACCGCTAAAAATCTTTTACTTTTAATTATTGATTCTGTTGAAAAACCGGGAAATTTAGGAGCAATGTTAAGAACCTGTGATGCCGCCGGAGTGGATGCCATCATCGTTTGCGACCCACAAACCGATGTTTACAATCCCAATTGCATACGGGCAAGTCTTGGAGCTACGTTTACAAAAAAGGTTATTGTTACTAACGCTGAAAGTTGCATTGAATGGCTTAAAAATAATTCCATAAACACCTTTGTTACGTATCTTGAATCAGCTCAAAATTATACTTTGGAAGATTTCACCAAACCCACGGCTATTGTTGTTGGCTCTGAAGCTTATGGTATAAAAGACATTTGGTTAAACAGCGGTTTTAAAAACATCATCATTCCTCAATTTGGAAAGGTAGATTCCATGAATGTAGCTAACTCGGCGGGGATTGTGATTTATGAAGTGATTAGGCAACGAAACCTTTCGAGAGATTAAAAACCCTCGAAAGGTTAAAATTAAATTAATGCACCAACACAAATTTCCCCGATTTACATTTCCCATCCACGCAATACCTTAAGAAATAGACTCCTGCCGGATAATTGCTCATGTCAATTTCTTTGTAATGTTCATCGCTGGCTACAGGTATTTTCATTAATAATTTCCCGTTGATATCGGCAATATAAAGTTCTGAAATGTTTGCATTAATTTCAACCTTCAAAATTCCACGACAAGGATTTGGATAATATTTTAAGAACCAATCATCTGGTTTATTATTCACCGTTCTTGTTGAATCTTTCGCTGGATTTGGGTTTTGAACAAACGATGAATCTTTGCTTGTGCTATCAGGTTGGTTGTGTTGCAAAGAATCAATTCGGGTTGTATTAACGGTTTGATTGCACTCCGGCATAAAAATATATTGTTGCAACAATCGGATTAATAAAATATTTAAGGTTTCAACATCAAATTTATCGGTACTTGGTGCAATATGTTTATCACCTATTCCGCTGTGGTCGGTAAGGAAAATATAGTTTCCGTTTGTAGCCAAAGCCATGCTTCGCATCAAATATTCACTGGCTTTATCAATCCCGCTGCAAACTATAGGAACAATTCGAATTCCTTTTTCAGCAGCCATGATGGTATATTTATTAAGCTTTTCCATGGTTTCTTTATCATGGTGTGGTGAAGCATCCAACACCAAAAACATAACTCTTGCTCTGGCATCTTCCCGCCACTTAAATTTACCAATGGCTACTTCCATCGCTGCATCCACTCCTTCGGGTTCGTCTCCTCCCCCATCAGCACTTTGGGCTTTCATAAAATCCATCACCTTGTTGATATCAGAAGTCAAATCTTGCTGAACGGTTAAATAAGCATCTTCCTTATCTCTGTAAAAAACACTACCCATATTTAAATTTAAGCCGGGATTTCCTCGCTTTATTTTTTCTATTACATCATACAATTCAGCTTGCAGATAACGGATTTCATCCCCCATAGAGCCTGTGGCATCCACAGCAAAAACAATATCCATATTTAAAGGCTGCTTGCAAGCCGCAGGAATTATCAGCTTATTTATTCCCTGATTAAAT